>JASLDD010000068.1 GCA_030151725.1 Solirubrobacteraceae bacterium | reverse complement strand
AATGACCGTCCTTTGTACGCTGCCTTTTAGGGCTCCCCGAGATTGCATCGTATGCTTCCCCCAATTTCTTGAATGCGTCCTCGGCTAGGGGGTCATCTGGGTTATGGTCAGGATGATACTTTTGGGCAAGTCGTCGGTAAGCCCGCCTAACTTCCTCATCGGTGGCATCTCGCGCCACTCCCAATATTTTGTAAGGATCGGGCTCCGGCATGGCTATTTGACTGGAGGTATGAAGCCGCTTAGACTAGACGTATTAGACGAGGGGAATCGTGGGAGAAAGACAAGATCCCGGCGAGATCGAATACCACAAAGGTCCGACGGGTGACTACTCCATCGGTGAGGGCGGCAGACGGTTCTATTACGACAGCGAGGGCAACCGTCAGTATGAGCCGGACCCCGACTTTGTGTTATCACGACGCAATGTAATCCGTGAAGATAACTGGCCTGAGTATCAACAACAGGGCTTTGTCGTAGTAGAGCCGAGCGTCGAAGTAGATGAGTTGACCAGAGAACTCGACCGCGCACAATCAAACTATGGGGTTGCCAATGTCTACACTGGGCGGCCATTTGACCCCGAAACTGCAGCGCCGTACCCGAGTGGTGCCACATGGGGTATCTACGCCAGCCCCGAAGGAGTGAAGTACCACGACGAGCGCGAAGAGCGAGTGGGGCGATGGATGGCAGAGCACGCTGCCGAAGAGCCCATCGATTCTGGCGAGACCCAGTCATAATCCGAGATCAATCTACCGTTAGCTTGACGCCACCACGGAGTCAGGTCGCGTGATCTCATACCAGTCCGCGAGTGTGTCCCACTGCGCGTCTAGCGTCGAGATGAAAATCGCCGTCCAGTGCAGGCACTGATGTACGGCACAGCCGTCGCTTGGGCTCCCCAGATCACAGGCGCATGAACGTAGCCACTCCTGCCAGCTTGCGGTTATGCGTTTGAGCGCCGCGTCGCGATAGGTCGCCTGGAAGAAAAGAGCGAGCTCGGCCCACTCGGCGGTAGCCAGGCGCAACATGGACTCATCAACTTCTGTTAGCGACGTCGGCTTACGAATCATCCAAACAGCGTCAGCTACGAGCTGCTCAGAGGCAGGATCGGGCAGTATCCATAGGCCCCCGCGCTCATCCTGATACAGCAGCAGCTCATGGAGAAACCGAGCGTTGTAGTAGAGCGACTTGCGGGCGAAGTAGTCGGCATCATCTGCGTTCTCGGCCCGGAGCTGCGCCAGCCCTGCTCTAAGGTCGCCGTCTAGGCTGGAGACGGCTGTCCAGACGCGGTAGTAGCGCTCAAAGCGAGGGAGCCAGTCGACGCGCATAGCCGACTCCAAGGGCGGGCGGCGTGCCTGCTGAGCCAAGCGCTGCTCGCTTACCCGGTGAGCGACCTCGTAGCGGACGAGGTATTCGGTCACGTCATCGATCAGCGCATCGAAGGCGCTGCGACCGTCCTGGCGTTCCTTGAACAGGCTGGCCGTCTGGTAGCCAAGCCAGCGCGCGATGACTTCGGCGCGACCTTTGCTGCCTCGCCGCCCGCGCAGCGGCCGTCCTTGAGTGCCGGGCTCAAGACCGAGAGCCACGCGAGCAGCGATGGCTTGATTCGATCCGGTTCGCCGGCTCGGGTCCGGGTCGAGCGAGTTGGCGGCCTCTTCGAGCAGGAGCGCCACCACACCTGCGAGCACGTCCAGCTCGGGCTTGGCACCTTCATCGCTGGCCTGGGCGATGACGCAGTCGAGGTTCATCAGCTCGGGTTGCAGCGTGATTGCCTCCAGCGTGGCGCCGTTGCCTTCGGCCAGCGCCCGTACTGCGTCGGTGATGCGGTCCTTCAACTGCTTCGACATTGCCGGGCGAAGTCTAGGGGCTGTAGCCCTTCAATACGTGATCGGCGCATCAGATACTCGCGGCCATGCAAGCCCAACCCCTCACCGCCCGTGAAACCGTGGAGCTGCTCAAGCACAAGGTTTACGCGGTACAGGCCAGTGGCCTTTCGTGTACTCAGGCGGCGCACCAGGTCGCGCGCCAGCTCGACCTTGATCCCGTGAAGGTCGCGGTCGTCGTCGGCGTGCGGGAGGGGGAATGATCGAGAAAGTCGTCATGGCCGGCGTCGTCGTGGTGGTCACCAGTTCGATGCTGACGGCTCTCTTGCCGCGACTGTTGCCCGCGATCACGGCGCTGTTCGTTTTCGCGGTCGTGGGCCGGTATGTGTGGTGGTACACGCGGCGATGATGAGTTCCGGTATCTGTCGCGTTGCTAGTTTCACAAAAGAAAATGTGAGGAAAGTGAAAAAGTTAATGATTATTTAATAACTGCTGTGTATCGTGGTGAATCCTGGCTCGAGCCACGGGCGCTACGAAGTTAATCGGCGCCTGATCATAGTTCGCTCGGGTCACTATCTAACCACCAAAAAGGGAGGAACCACATCATGTAAGACAGAAACGGAAGGAGGATTTACTACCGCCTATGGCTCGACGTATACATATCAAGGGGGTGAGACGACAGGAAATAGACGCTTCATTGCTCAGCTATGTCTATTTCCTAGAGGGAAAGAGAATCGCGCGAGAGCGCAGAGAGCGCGAAGCAACGAAGAAGGCCGAGCGGCGCAAACGAGACGCCAAAGCTCGCGGAGATCACCATGAACGGTGATCTTGCCCAAATCGCACCAGCTATTATCGCCAGCGGCGCTGGCGCGGCACTCATAACGGGAGTATGGACCCACGAGCATAAGCGCACCGAAGCCATGCGCGCCAGTTTTGTGCGCTGCGCCATGCGGTTCCCCTCATCGGCTGACCTCGCTTGCGCCAAGGTCGCCCTTGCCGCGATCAGTGGCATATCCAGCGAGATGGAGTGTGTGTTCGAGGTCGCCGTCACCAGTGAAAACGTGCGTCACGCGCTGCTGGTTCCCCGCGCGGTACGCGAAGCGGTGTCCTCCGCCTTCATCGGGGCGATGCCGGGCTTGCGCCTGAACGAAGAAGAAACCCACGACGACGGCGAAGCGGTCGCACTGAATATCACGCCGCAGGCGCTGGGCGTGCTTTCAAGTGAAGCGCCCGAGGGCACCTTGCCGATGCTGGCGGCACTGTCGCTCGGCCCAGGCGAGCGGGTCATCGTGCGTTGGGCGCTGCGTCCTAGTTCCCCTGCTGCGCCTCGGGTTGGAGAGAAGCGAACGCACGTAGACAAAGAGACTGAGCGCGCCTGGCGGGAGAAGACCACGCTGCCCACGTTCAGGGTTCAGGGTCTCGTCTTGGTGCAGGCCGCTCGTCCGGCCCGCGCCCACGTTCTTGCTGAGCATGTCGCGAGCCTGATCCGTAGCCGCCGCCGAGCGGTCAACGCGCTGCATCTGCGCCTGGATCACCGGCCGCGAAGCATGGACACGCTGCCGCGTACCACCCGCCGCAGTGGTTGGCTGAATACCGGCGAGCTGCTGCCCTGCCTAGCGTGGCCGCTCGGGGACCAGATGATTCCCGGTGTGCAGGTTGGCGCTGCTCGTGAACTGCCGGTTCCGCGTCGCGTGCCACGCGACGGCCTGCGCCTGTGCATCGGCCGCGACGCTCGCGGCGAGCGCCCCGCTTGTCTGTCAATCGAAGCCGCACGCACGCACCTCGGTTTGCTGGGCAGCTCGGGCTCGGGAAAGTCAGCCGTCATGGGCCGGGTTGGCCTTGCGCTGCTCGCCCTTGGCTACGGCGTTGTCCTGCTCGATCCGAAGGCCGACCTCATCGCCGAGCTGCTGGATCGCGTTCCGGCCCGTGACGCCAACCGGGTGATCGTGCTCGACCCCGCCGAGCACGGCCCGCTGCCCGGACTTGACCTCTTTGGTGGTGGCGATCCGGTACTGCGCAGCGACACCATTCTGTCGGTTCTCAAGGGCGTTTCGGAATCGTGGGGGCCGAGGATCGATCGCTACCTCGCGCTCGGGCTCCGCACGGTCGCAGCGTTGCCCGAGCCGCTCTTGTCGGACTGGTTGCGTTTGTACTCGGACGCCGGGCTTCGGCGCCTGGCGATTAGTCGCCTGGATGACCCGATCGCCGTTGCCGAGTGGCGCACCTATGAAGGGCTCAGTCCGGCCGAGCAAACGCAGTTCATCGCCCCGGCCGCCGCCCGCATCTCCGGGTTGCTCACGCGTCCGGCGCTGCGCGCCATCCTCAACCAGCCGTCCCCGCGGCTGAACATCGCCCGCGCCCTAAGCGAGCGCAAGCTGGTCTGTGTCTCGCTCGCGCCCGGTGTGTTGGGCGAGCCTGCTGCGCACCTGCTGGGTGCAATCACGACGTACTTGGTTTGGTCGGCGGTTGAGGCCCGCGTCGCGGTGCCACCGCACCAGCGCCGACCCGTGTTTCTGCTCATGGACGAGCTTCAATCACTTTCGCATCTGCCGGTCGGCATGGAGGTGTTCTTCGAGCGTACCCGCGGCCTTGGCTGTGGCGTGGTCGTGGCGACTCAAGGGCTAGCCCGTTTGCCTGAGAGCGCCCGCCAGTCGCTGTTGACGAACGTTGGGAGCATGCTTGCGTTCAAGGCCGGTAGCGAGGAAGCTGCGCGCGTCGCCCGCGAGCTGCCCGGTCTTGAAGCAAGCGACCTCATGGGCTTGGGACGCTATGAGTGCGCCGCGCGTATCGCCACGACCGAGGCCGGCGAGTCCAGCGCCGTCATCACCGGGCGGACCGAGCCATTGCCGCCCGTGACGGGGCAGGCTGCCGCGATCCGGGCGGCTTCGGCTGCCCGCTACGGCCGCGATCCCGCTGAGGTTGAGGCCGAGCTGCACCGACGCCTCGGTGGTAGTGAAACGGGAGCATCACAGGCGCCCATCGGGCGCGCAGGGAGGCAAGCCTGATGCGTCCCATCGAACGACCCGCACCGTCGCGGCCGATCCTGAGCAATCCGGCTATGGGAGCGGGTTCTCGCGCGATTTCGACGCCGAAAGGGTGCGGCGCTCCCCACTCCCTTTACCTCACTCCTGACCGCCTGCATCAGATCGCCCAGGCCCTCGATGACCGCGACCGGGCCGTGCTGGGCTTCGTCCACGAGGGACGGTTCGCCACGGGCGCCCAGCTCCTACGGACGTTCTGGTTGACCAACGACCGGGACACCGTGACCGCCCGCGCGGGACGGCGGGCGCTCAAGCGCCTGGCGGACCAGCGAGTCCTCGAACGCCTTCCGCGTCGCATCGGCGGGCGGCGCAGTGGCAGCGATGGCTTCGTCTATCGAGTCGGCCGCGCCGGAACGCGCCTCCTCGCTGTGCGCGGGATCTACGGGCCGCGCACCGAAACACCGGGCGCGCTGCACCTTGAGCACACCCTCGCCACGACCGAGCTCGTGCTGCGCCTCATGGAAGCCGAACGCGCAGGCGAGTTGGAGCTGATCGAGGCCCAGCAGGAGCCTCGGTGCTGGCGGCCCTACATGGGGGCGATGGGAGCCCGCCGCACCCTCAAGCCCGACCTGTTCGTACGCGTCGGTGCCGGCACCCTCGAAGACCGCTGGTTCCTCGAGATTGACCTCTCAAGCGAGTCCGGGCGCACCATCGCCCGCAAGGCCACCGTCTACCTGGAGCACTACCGATCCGGCACCGAGCAAAAGGCCACGGGTGCCTACCCGCGCGTGTTGTGGCTCGTCCCTGACGACGATCGCGCACAGCAGCTCGCCGAGGTTCTGGAGCGCCAGCCCGCCGAGGCCACGCGGCTGTTCGTGGTCCGCCGCTTCGATGAGGCCGTCGCGTTCATGGCCCAGGAGGCTCGCTCATGAGCACCACCAGGAAGGTCGCCATCTACGAGGACGACACCCACGCCTGGCACCTGATCGAGGCCGACGCGCTGGCAACTCTTGCCAAGCTCCCCGATGGTTGTGTCGACACCGTAGTCTGCGATCCGCCCTACGGCATTGAGATCGTCGGCGAGGCATGGGACCGCACCGCCAGCAGCGAGGCATTCGAGCGCTGGACAAGGCGGTGGGCCGCAGAGTGCCTCCGCGTCCTGAAACCGGGCGGGCACATGGTCGCCTTCGGAGCGCCTCGAACTCACCACCGTCTCGTCTGCGGGATCGAAGACGCCGGGTTTGAGATCCGCGACACGCTGATGTGGCTGTTCGCCCAAGGACTCCCGAAGTCACGCAAGCTGCCCGGTGGGCTCGGCACCGCCCTCAAGCCCGCCTATGAGCCGATCGTCCTGGCGCGCAAAGCCTTCCAGGGCACCACCGACGCGAACCTCGCCACCTGGGGAACCGGAGCGCTGAACATCGACGCCACCCGCGTGGCCGCTGAGCGCTACTGGCCAGCGGATCTTGTGCTCTCTCACACCCCAGCGTGTACCGCTCGCATCTGTGGTGAGAGCTGCCCAGCCGCGTTGATTGATCAGGCACGTCCAAAGGCGCAGCCAAGCCGACTGTTTTTCTGCGCCAAGGCTACGAGTCCAGAGCGCGAGGCCGGTTGCGAGCAACTCCCCGCCCGCCGCGCCGAGCTTTACACCGGACGCAGCCACAAGCCACGCGTTCGACACAACATCCACCCAACCGTGAAACCCGTCGAGCTGATGCGCTGGCTGGTGAAGCTCATTACTCCGCCGGGTGGGGTCGTGCTCGACCCTTTCACTGGCAGCGGTACAACCGGAATCGCCGCAGTCCTCGAAGATCGTTCGTTCATCGGCATCGAACGTGAAGGCGAATACGTGGACATCGCCTGCGCCCGTCTCACCCACTGGACACACCAAGCAGCCGGGAAGCCAGCGTGAGCGCTGGACGGCCTCCCGGCGAGCGGAAGGACACCCGTCTTTCTGCCCGCCGACATGGCCATCCAACGATTCAAAGGAGAAAGCTCATGGCTACCAAGGCCCAAGAGATCTACGAGAAGGTCGAGTCGATGATCGCCTCGGGAACCGAGAAGGCCGACGCCTTCAAGGCACTCGCCGAGGAATCCGGTCGCCCTTACGACTCGATCCGGGGGAGCTACTACTCCCACAAGAAAAAGCTCGAGGGCGGCGAGACCCGGACGCGGACCCGCCGCCGCGAGACAACACCAGAGGACGCAATAGCCGACGCCCGCGCCTCCCTGGAACGCTCCATCGCCGCTATCGACCGCGAGGTCGAAGCAGCCGAAGAGCGCGCCACCGAGAGCGCAGCCGAGGCCAAAGCCCTCAAGGCCAGTGCCACCGAGCGAAAGAAGGCCATCACCGAACGCCTAGAGGCGTTGAAGTGAAATAACGGGTGGCTTGGGTCATAGCGACTCAGGCCACCCACCACCTGTCAAATGACAGGTTGCTTAAATCACGACTTAACGGGAAAATCGTTAAGCCCAAATTAAGAGAAAGGAGGAAGTATGCCACCAACCATAACGGTGACTAAACCCGGCTCCGCCCTGTCACTCGAAGCCGATGCGACAGCCGTGATCTATCTGCGTGTCTCCAGTGACGGACAGGTCAATAAGGCGCACGACCCGGAGGGCTACTCGATCCCGACCCAGCGCGAAGCGTGTTTGCGTCACGCTGAGCGTCTCGGCGCACGGGTGATTGGAGAGTATCCAGAGCTGGGGCGCACCGGCACGAACCTGCGACGGCCGGAACTTCAAAAAATGCTCGCCGCGCTACCCACGCTCAAACCAACCTATGTCATCTTCTACGACCTATCTCGGGTCGCGCGCGAGGAGATGGACGCGCTGTGGCTGCTCGCCGAGATCAAGCGTCACGGCTCCAAGCTGGAGTCCACCTTGGAGCGGATCGACGACAGCCCCCAAGGGCTCCTGCTGTACGTGATCATGGCTGGCGTCAACGCCTTTCGCTCACGAGGGGACGGCGAAAAGGTCAAGGGTGGCCTCGCACGCAAGCACGCGACCGGTGGCAGCCTGGGACCAGCCCGCATCGGCTATATCAACGACTCGGAAATGGTCGAAGGCCGCAAAGTCGCAACGATCAGCGTCGATCACGACCGCGCGCACTTCGTGCAGCTCGCATTCGACCTCGCCGCCACCGGAGAGCACACCATCACGACGATCACCGAGATCCTTGAGGATGCCGGGCTGCGTACCCGAGGGAGCCATAAGCGGCCCAGCAAACCCGTCTCGCGCTGCTCGGTGCACCGGATACTCAGAGACGACTACTACATCGGGATTGTCACCCTGAACGGCGTCAAGTGCCAAGGCCGTCACGAGGCGCTCATCGGCCGGGCGACCTTCGAGCAAGTGCAGAAGGTGCTGGACGGCCACCGCGCCAGCGGCGACCGCTCCCACAAGCACAGTCACTACCTCAAGGGCACCCTGTACTGCACCTGCGGCAAGCGCCTGGGCTACGGTCGCCATCGTGGGAAATGCCAGGGGGTCTATGAGTACTTCTCCTGCCTCAGCCGCGTACAGCGTGGCGGACGCTGCCCAGCCCCCTACTTCCCGGTGGAGCGCACCGAACGCGCCATCGTGCGCCGCTACCAGCGCGAGACCTACAAAGACGACGAGCAAACCAAAGTCCGCGAGGCGCTACACGAGTACGTCGAATCCAAGGCCGAGGTCGCCCGACGCGCCTCACAGCGACACAAGCGCCGCTTGCGCGAACTCAACGGCCAACAGCAGAAGCTCGTGCAGCTCTTCTACAACGGCGGTGTCTCCGAAGAGGTCTTGCAAGCCGAGCAGAAGCGGATCAGCGTCGAACAAACCAAGGCCCAGCAGTGGGCCGACGCCGCCGAGGCCGAAACCCGTGACGTCATGGACGCCCTGGAGGACGCGCTGCTGCTCGTGGACGCCACAACCGTGATCTACGAGCGCCTGCCGCACAGCTCCCGGCGACTCGTCAACCAAGCCATCTTCTTGATGCTCATTGTCAGCGACCCCGATACTGTCGAGGCCAAGCGAACCAAGCTCTACGACGAGCTAGCCACCGTAGTCCGCGCGCTACAGGCTGCCGAGAACAGCCAGAAACCCGCCATAAGACCGCAAAATAAGGACGAAAGCCCCCAAAACGACCACGACCCCGATTTTCGGGGCCGGGGTTCGTACTTCAAGCAAATGGCGGAGAGGGGGGGATTCGAACCCCCGAACGAGGTTACCCCCGTTACGCGATTTCCAGTCGCGCCCGTTCAACCGCTCCGGCACCTCTCCCGACGCTTGTTCGCCGATCTTGCATCGGCGGCGGCGTCCCCAAGGCTACGACACCTGAGCCTCCCGCGTTGCTAGGCTCCCGGAATGCTCATCGCCTCAAACGAAGCGCTCGTCAAGACCATCGGCCTGGCAGCCACCTTTGGCGGGATCGGCGTGATCGTCAACGTGATCATCGTCTACATCGCCGTGCAGATCCGCGGCGAGCGCCGTCAGAACCAGGAATACCTGGCCTCGCGCCGCCCGCCCGGCTCCTGAGCCACCCCAGACCCGTAGCGCTCTCCTGCTCCGACGTAGACGAGCCAGCGTCGCGGCGGCTCAGATTATGTAGACCGGCGTGCCCACCGGCGAGTGGCTGTAGAGGTCGATCACATCCGGGATCCGCATCCGCACGCAGCCATGCGATGCGTCATGGCCGATCGAGGAGTACTCGCTCGGGTCGATGCCATGGATGCCGGCCCCGCCGTCGAACGACATGAACCTGGCCTTCAGCGGATCCGCCGGTCCCGGCGGCACGACCGTCCCTGCCAACGATCCCGCCCATGCTTTCTTGGGCACGTACCACGGCGGGTTCACCTGCTCCCATTCGATCTTGTGCAGGCCTGCAGGCGTTTCCAGGCCTTCCATGCCCACAGCTATTTCAAAGGTTTTGGCAAGCTTCAGGTGTTCGTAGAAGCGTAGGCGGAACGTGTTGCGGTCAACGACTATGTACGCCGGGTACTTCGCCGCCAACTGCCCCGTGGTCACCTTCGGCTGAACCTTGTGCGTGGGCACCTTGATCGTGCGGCTCGTCGTCGTGCCGCTCAGCGCAGCGTTGATGCGCTGCCCCAGCGAGTCACTGTTCACGGTCAGCCCCACCTTCCCCTGCACTGTGTTCAGCCCGCTGGCCGTGGGCTGAACACTCGCGTCTTGGGGAGCGCGGTCCACAGCTGAGCGGATCTTGGCCGTCAACTTGCGGACCGCATTGTGCGAGTAGCTGACCACCAGCGGTATGTCGCGTTTGACACTGCCGCCGAACAGGCCGCGAGCGGTCCGGGTCAGGATCGAGCCGTCCCGACTCGCGCTCACCGCCTGGGCAACCATGTTGGCGACATCCACCCGCACCTGTGCCTGGCGTGCGCTCAGCGTCCACGACTGTGTGCCTGCGCGAACAGTCAGACGTTGCTTCAGGCGCGAGGCCACGTCGTGTTCGACCTTCGTCCGCGCTGCGGCCTCGTGCAGACCGCCCACGGGCACACCGGCGATGCGAACGCCGTTGGCGATCAGATCGCGGCGCGAATGGTCGTACAGGTAGACGCCCCCCACAAGCGCCACGAGCACGATCGCCACGACCCCAAGCACGATCGGCAATGCGGCGGAGCGAGCCACCGCCCCGCGGGGCCCTACCGAAGATGCCGCCATCAGAACCTCACACTAGTTCGCAAATCACGAATGCCAACCCGACCGAGTGTACCGTCCCGCCTGAGCGTGCAAGCCGTCTTGCGGGAGCAGGACTGCGGCCATCGAACCCAAAGTCATACACAGTCCTGCTGTAACTTTGGTTGACACGATGGGGTACTGATGTAAACTCGCTTCCCTGCAGTGTCCCAACCCCAGGAGGTCTGCTCAGATGTCAGCTGCTCCAATCGCCCTCACCGACGACGCGCGCGCCGCTCACGCAGACGACCAGCCCGCCACCATATGGCGCGACACCAAGCGTCTCGCCTGGTTGCTCGGTTTGGTGGTGCCCACGCTCCCGTTCCTGACGTGGGGCCTCGTGGAACTGACCGGCTTGGGCATCCTCTGGTTCTACGGGCCAGTGCTCGTCTTTGGCATCTTCCCATTGCTCGACCTGCTCGTCGGCATGGACGACAGCAATCCACCCGACAGCGTCATCAAGCGGCTCGAAGGCGATCGCTACTACCGCTGGTGCACCTACCTCTATCTCCCCCTCCAGTACGCCGGGCTGGTGCTCGCCTGCTGGCTGTGGTCCAGCGGCAAACTCTCCACCTTCGACAGCATCGGCCTTGCGCTCACCGTTGCAATGGTCAGCGGCATCGCCATCAACACCGCCCATGAGCTCGGGCACAAGCGCGCCAGCCTCGAGCGCTGGCTCAGCCGGGTGGCGCTCGCCCAGAGCGGCTACGGGCACTTCTTCATCGAGCACAATCGCGGCCACCACGTGCGCGTCGCAACGCCCGAGGATCCCGCCAGCTCACGCCTCGGCGAGAGCTTCTACGCCTTCCTGCCGCGCACCGTCCTCGGCAGCCTGCGCTCCGCCTGGGAGCTCGAGAGCGTGCGTCTCGCGCGCTTGAAGCGCTCGCCGTGGAGCATCGGCAACGACATCCTCGGCGCCTGGGCCATGACCGTGGTGCTGTTCGGTGCGCTGGTCGCAGGCTTCGGGCTCGTCGTGCTGCCCTACCTGCTGATCCAGGCGGTCATCGGCTTCTCGCTGCTGGAGGTCGTCAACTACCTCGAGCACTACGGCCTGCTGCGTCAGAAGCGCGAGGACGGGCGCTATGAGCGCACGCGTCCTGAGCACAGCTGGAACAGCAACAGCGCCGCCTCCAACGTCCTGCTCTATCACCTTCAGCGCCACTCCGATCACCATGCCAACCCCATCCGCCGCTACCAGGCACTGCGCCACGTCGATGAGGCTCCGCAGTTGCCCACCGGCTATGCAGGCATGATCCTCCTCGCCGTCATCCCGCCGGTGTGGAGGCGGACCATGGATCACCGCGTCCTCGCCCACTACGCCGGCGATCTCGAGCTCATGAACCTCAAGCCGGGGCTGTCCGACCGCAGGCTGCGCCACTACCGGACCGCGGCAGCCGAGCACGTGGCCTCATGAGTCGCTACCGCTGCCCAGCCTGCGGCTACACCTACGACGAGCAGCAGGGGCACCCACGGGAGGGCTTCCCGCCCGGCACCAGCTGGAGCGACGTGCCCGACGAGTGGGCCTGTCCAGACTGCGGAGTGCGCGATAAGGTCGACTTCGAGCCCGCCGACTAGCGCTGCCGAGCACGCGCGGGAAGGCAACTCCCCCACCACATGTCAGCCGTAGAGCAACGAATCCCCTACTCCGTGGCAGCCCGCGAGCTGCTGCACAGCTCGCTGCTCGACGCGGCCTGCCACGAGCTGCAAACCCGCCGCTGGGCCGACATCACGATGGCCGACATCGCGATCGCAGCGGGCGTCAGCCGCCAGACCCTCTACAAGGAGTTCGGCTCCCGCGATGAGTTCGCCCAGGTGCTCGTCATGCGCGAGGCCGCGCGCTTCCTCGACGCCGTGGAGCAGGCCGTTCACGCCTACCTCGACGATCCCTCCGAGGCCCTCGCCGCAGCCTTCGACGTCTTTCTCACAGCCGCCGCCGAGAACCCGATCGTCCGCACCATCGTGGGCGGCGAAGGCGCCGAGGAGCTGCTCGCGCTCTTTACCACCCAGGGCAAGCCGCTCGTCGAGAGCGCAGTCGAGCGCATCACCGCCGTCATGCTCGCCGGCTGGCCGCAGGTCAAGACCGCCGACGCCGAACTGCTCAGCGAGTGCCTGGTTCGGCTCGCAATCAGCTACGCCGCCCTTCCCAAAGGCCCCGCCAGCATGACCGCCGCCTCGGTGTCCCGTCTGCTCGGACCCTACATAGAGCGAGTGGTCGCACAGGCCACTCCCACTAAAAAGCTGTCTTCAGTCGGCTGAAGATGATCCCGCGCCGGCGCGCGCCTGCGCAGCCGCCTCTTCCTGATGAGCCGCCTCGCGTGCGCGGCGGTACTCGTTGACCACGATGTCGGTCAGCTCCTCGACCGACGTCTCAGCCGTGGGCTTGTCGAAGGCGATCGCGCCGTCCTGGATCATGCTCACCCGGTCGCACGCCTGCAACACGTGGACGTAGTTGTGGAGGATCATGATGATCGAGACTTTGCCCTCCTCCTTCAGGCGGGCAACCAGGTCGAGGATCATCGCTCCCTCCTTGGCGCCCATCGCCGCCAGGGGCTCATCCAGCAGGATGATGTCCGCGTCCGAGTTCACCGTGCGCGCCACCGCGATCGCCTGGCGCTGCCCACCCGAAAGGCGTGCCACCGCCACGTCGATGCGGGGGATGTTGATGCCGATCTCATCCAGGGCCTTGCGTGCTTCGCGCTTCATCTGCCGGTTTGCCAACAGCGGGAGCGGGCGATGCACGCGCTCGCGGCGCAGGTACATGTTGTGGTAGACCGACAGTTCGTCGATCAGCGCCAGGTCCTGATAGACGGTGTCGATGCCTTTGGCGCGGGCGTCGTCCACGCTTTTTGGCTCGTAGGGCTGACCGTGCAAGCTCATGGTGCCCCCGTCCTGCTTCTGAAATCCGCTGATGATCTTGATCAGCGTCGACTTGCCCGCGCCGTTGTCGCCCAGCAGGCCAAGAACCTCGCCCTTTTTCAGATGCAGGTTGACGTCGCGCAGCGCCGTCACCGGGCCGAAGCGCTTGGAGACGTGCTCCACGCGCAGCACATCGTCGGCGGCCGTCGAAGGGCCCACCACTCCCCTCTCCGTTGCGTTCGGGTCAGCCACTGGTGCCATGCCCCCTTCGCACCCGCCCCACGTAAACGTTGGCCGTCATCGCCACAACGATCGCGAGCCCCGTGTAGAAGAGCAGGTAGTTCGCGCTCACGCCCTGCAGGATCAGGCCGTCCTTGAGAACCCCCAAGAACAGCGCGCCGATGAGCGCACCGACGACGGTGCCGGAACCGCCCGACAGCAGCGTCCCTCCGATGACAGCTCCCGCGATTGCAATCAGCAGTAGTTCGTTAGGGCCAGAGGGATCCGGCTGAATCGTCGCCGAGCGAATCGCCTCAAAGACGCCGACCATCCCCGCTGTCAACGCGCAAAGCACAAAGTTGCGGATCGTCACCAGCTTGACCTTCACGCCGGCCTCTGCCGCACCGAGCTTGTTCGAGCCGATGGCAACTGTGTAGAGACCCCAGCGGGAGAACGTGAGCACAACTTGAAGCACGACCACAATCCCGACCGCCCAGATCAACTCGGAATAGACCCCACCGCCGAAGATTTTCGCGAACGTGCCGATGTGGTTGATTTTTTCCGGCAGCGTGATGTTGTGGCCGTTGACAATGTGATGAACCTGCACGGTCGTTTGGTGAATCTGTGCTCCAGGCGTCGCAACGGGGGTGCCTTTGGAGATGATCACGCTAAGTCCCTCGAAGGTGAACAGCATCCCCAGCGTGGTAACGAATGAGCTGACACCCAGGATGGCAACGAATGCCCCGTTGACCGCACCAACGATCATGCAGATCGCCAGCGCGATGATCAGCGACGGCACAAGGCCCAGGCCGGCGGTGTCGAGCTTGTAGAAGACGATCGGGGCGAACATGTACATGGCCCCGATCGACAGATCGATCTCGCCCAAGACCATGACGAACACCTCGCCCGCGCCGAGGATCGCGAGCGGCGCGAAGTACGGCAACAGCGTCTTGAAGTTCGAGCCCGTCAGGAACGTGCTCGTGTTCGCCGAGAAGTAGATCGCCACGACGATCGTGACGACGATGATGCTGCCCTCGCGCAACGAGAGCAGGCGGTTGAGAATCTCCCGCCTACTCGGCAGCGCGCTCTGCTCCTTGCCCTCGGGAGCTTTCGAGCCTGAGGAGGGACCGCTCTGTGCGGTGCTCGATGGGACGCCGGCCACGATCCCTCCTCAGCTCCCCTCTCGCCTCTAGCTCACTACCGCTGCCGTGCTCGAAGTGCCCTCATAGCGGGACTTCGAGCTCACGTAGGGCTTGACGGTTTCTTTGTCGAGGAACTTGAGCCCGGTGTCCACTTCCGCGGGACCCGTCAGCGTGCCCGACACCTTGTACTGGAACAGCTGCAGGATCGGCAGGAAGCCCTGGAGGTAGGGCTGCTGGTCGATCGTGAATTCGATGTTGCCTTCCTGCAGCAGCTTCTGCGTCTGTTCTGTCAAGTCAAAGCCGCCGGCCTTGACGCCTTTGCTGGCCAGGCCCAGCTTCTGCATGACTTTGGCAAGGCTTTCGGTGCTGCCGCCGTCGACCGCGTACATGCCCTTGGCGCTCTTGTGGCTCAAGTACCAGGCTTCGATCGCAGACTGCTCTTGGGCCACGGCCGCGCCGGTCGCGACCGAGTGGGCCGTGATCGACTTGCCCGAGTCCTTGATCGCCTTTTCCGCACCTTCGATGCGGGGCTGCAGGTTGGCCGAGCCGGGCGTGGCGATGAACAGTCCCACTTCACCCGAGCCCACCGCTTCGACGATCCGCTTGCCCATTTCTTCGCCGGCCTTTTTGAGGTCCTGGCCGATGTATGCAAGGCGTTCGTTGCCCACCGCGTCAGCGTTGTAGGCAAGCACCGGGATGCCTGCCTTGATCGCCGCTTCCACAGGCGCGTTGAATGCGTGCAAGTCGATTAGCGCGACCGCGATGCCGTCTGCGCCGCCGGTCACGGCGGTGTTCAGCGCGCTCACCATCTGACTCACATTGCTGTTTTCCGAGCCCGTCCACTGATAAGAGCAGCCGAGCAGTTTGCAAGCGTCAGCTGCGCCGTACTGCGTGGGCGTGAAGAACGGGTTCGTCGTGACGTGGTTGACGAACACGAATTTATAGTTCTTGTGCGAGCCGAACACGCCGGCCGAGCCGCCGCCCGAGCTCGAGCCGCTCGATGCGCTCGATCCACACGCGCTCAAGATCGTGCTTACAGAGCCTGCCGCCACCCCCGTCAGCGCCGTGCGGCGCAGGAACGACCGGCGGTCGATCTCCGGCCACGC
>JASLDD010000051.1 GCA_030151725.1 Solirubrobacteraceae bacterium | reverse complement strand
TATGCGCGATGTGTTCGTCTACGTACTTCTTTACAGTCGTCGCTTTCTCGACAAGTACTGCCAGATCGGTACGGACTGGCTCTGCTGCAATGCACGCTCCATTTACGCCGCCCGCGAACGCGTCGAAAGCCCTGTGTGCGTGCGATGCATCATCCTTGCCCCACTCAGTCACGTAGAAATCGCGCGTAATCTCGGATGAGTGCTCGGCAATCTCGGCCAACAGCTTTGCCAGAGAGGCACCCTGTGGATTCTTGTCCGCCTGGCGTCTGACAGCGACCATTTGCACGGTCGCGTATGTCTCGCCGAGGTAGCTGAAAAAATAAGATGGTGGCAACTCGCGTGCTTTCGTGATCTCTGTGACTTCAGTCATTACATGCCGATGCAGGTGCATGGTGTAAACATCGGGTCTCACTCGCTCATCGCACCATTTCCGCCACTTTTCGACTCGTGAGTTCATTAGCGAAGCGAATAGTTGACCAACAAGGCTACGCGACACTTACCCAAGTCATTTGATTGCGTGGCGCATCTTCCTCAATGATCCTAGACATGAGGCGATCGGCCTCCGCATGTCGCTGAGATTCTGCGGCGACTTGCACCGTGTAGCCGGGCAGCAACTCGGTCGAGATGGCATAAATCGACGGCTCTAGGATGGGCGGCGAAAGAAACGGCGGGATTGTTCGCGGACGGGAGAACCATTCCTCAAGAGACTGTGCTCTGACGGCGCAGTTGATGCTGCACGCCTGACTATAGGTGCCGGTGAGGGGATCGATTGTGTCTGGTCCGTCGGCCCAAGTCATCAAGAGCACCTGACGCGGATCAAGGGTGAAGTGAGCCTCGATCATGTTCGAGAGGCCGGACACGGGCACAGAGGAGGCCGGGGACACAGGGGCAGGGCTCAGCGGAAGCATCACTACGGGCTGGTCGGACGTGATGAGGCGATCTTGATCGAACTGCACGAGCGTCCACTGCATGTTGCCGAACATGCTGCCAATCCGGCCGATCTGCCCGAGTAGCGTGCGTACGTGGCTCCGCTGACCTCTCAGCATCTCGGCAGCAGCAGCGACGTCGTCCTCCGGGAGTCCGTGCTTCGCGGCAACATCGCGGATAGCGCTCTCACGAGCACGCACACCAGCACGCCGCACAAACGCTCCGTAGGCGGGTGTGCGGATCACATGGATCGCCAGGAACTGAGCAAGGACGGCTCGATCCGTCCCTACCAGCGGCCAGCACCGCGGAATGTCCCTGAGCATGTGGAGCGCGGGGTTCTCACACTTCTCGAACGCCTGCTCCACTTCACGCGACAGCTCCTCGGACCCCCAAAAGTCCTGTTGGAAGCCGACGGCCCTCGGGCCGATCTCGAGGAGCCCCTTTGTGGCGTGATGCATAGCGACCTTGCCATTGCTGGCGAAGCGGGCAAGGTATCCGGCCGACACCGTGTGATTTCGTCTGTAGGCTCTTGTACCGATAGACACAAGACTAGAGCGCTAGTCGGAGGTCTTGCTGGTGCGACGGGGAGACTGGCGAGCCAACGCTTCGGCAGCCACTAGTCGACAGCACACGAGCTGGGCTCAAACCCTGCGGTGCGGATCGCCTCGGCTGCTCGTCGTCGCACCTGTCGACCAGCTGGCTCCATTAGTTGCTCAAGCAGACGGTCCAGGTTGGGGGCAGGGTTCGCACCTTGTCCCGAACTCCCCGTTTTCAAGAGGTGCGAGGTCGTTGTTCGAACTCGGCCAGCTCAAGTGCCTCAAGCGGGGTGAGCTGATCGGCGGCTCGGGGCTCGATCCAGGGCCGAGCACTAGTCGGCTCGAATCGGGGCTCCTCCAGCCTCCAAATATCGGTTGTAGATCGTCATGTCCCCGTCCACCGGCGCGAAGCCGGCGAGCTTTCTGATCCGAGCGAGCGTGTCCTGGATTGTCTCCAGGGTTAGACGAATATGGGCAAGGTCTTCGCTCGACATCTCCACGGGCTGGTCGTCAGGCGCATCCCCTCTGGCTTCAGCGAACTCCGAGGCGAACAGAGCAATGCTCTGATAGACCCCAACTAGGGATTCCCAATCCGCGTTGCTGAGCCATACCGATAGATCCTCCTCATACTCGGACCATCGGTTCGTAGCAATCGTGGGGATCTCACCCCAGTGTTCCAACATGAGCGCCATATTTAGATCCCCTTCGATGGTCTTCAGCTCGCTGTGGATCAAACGAGCGGCGCTTCGTAGGCTGCGACGCTCTCGACGACGGTCGAGCGCCATGCCACTAGCAAGATTGAGACCGCCACCGACGATCACGCCACCGATCGCAAACAAACCGGTCGTTACGCCTGAAGACATATCTCGATGAGGTTACGCCGTGGGGCCGATGGCGCTCGCCAACTCAGTCCGGTCCTCAATCACCGAAGCGCCGAACATGCAGTTCCCGTATGCGCTCCACGGTGGATGCTCATAGTTCGAACGTCTTCCCTGGATCCCCGCATCGCCCTGTTCGTCAGGTGAGGTCGAGCACCAACAGGATCGCTTCTTCGACGGCGCGCAGCTCGTCGTGAGCTAGGTGCCCCACCTGCTCACCGAGCGCTCGGGTGTCTACGGCCCCAATCATCTCGCACATAACTTGAGTTGGCTCACCCTCGATCGCGACCTCTGGGTGAAAGCTGGCGGAGAATGCCGACCGCGAGGTCGGGCAGATCACCGCGGTGGAAAGTGCTAGGAGATCGTCTGCTTGGACTATGACCCCGTAACGACGTCCGCTCTGGACGTGGCCGCGTTTGCTGGGGAGCTTGATGACATGGATGTCACCACGGACCACGTAGCGTCTCCATCAGATCAGCGACCTCACGGGATTCGCGCAAATAGTCCCTGTCCTGCATGAGTCGCCTCGCCTCGGCGGCGAGCCCTGTGCGTCTGCGCTCGCGCTCCGCTGTCTCCGTGATCGCCTGGCGTGCAGCCTCGGCTCGGCTAAGACCACGCCGTCTCGCGATCTCGTCCAAGGCGCTAAGACCGTCCCGACCAAGGCGTAGAGACAGAGGGTGGGGGGCAGATGCCATGGCGTGAGTGTAGCGCGAAATAGACTACATACCGTGGGTGCTGTACGAGCCAAAGCGCTGCTCGTGCAGTCCGCGGATCCACTGCCAAGCCGGGTCAGAGTTCAATTTGGCGCCCGCCATCCCCGTTTTCGAAGGGTTTGTGGCGGTTGTTCGAACTCGGTCCGTCGACGCGCCGGTCGGTTCGCGTCCCCCATGACGGCGAAAAGTTGCTCCACAACGAGGACTAGTCCGAAAGGCGTAGGAAAGTTAGTCCTCGCTGTAGTCCAACTGATCGACGCACAGATCGAGAGTCGCCAGGCAAGCTCACTGCGTATGAGCCGCCGTCAACATCTCACGCGACCCCGGAGGACAGTTCTGGTGCTGGTGCTGCTGCCGGCAATCTACGCTCATTTGCCAGGCAACTTTGACTTGCAGAGCTCCGTCAGTGTCCGTGGATGGCTGCCTGCCAGATCGCCAACGCACGGAAGGCCGGCTGCTCTCGACCCCGCGCGGGAGCATCGGCAGTCCTCGCGTGTCAGTCGATGAGGCGGTGGCGTAGCCCGACGGCGATAGCCTGGGTGCGCCCGCGTGCTTCCAGCTCTTTATAGATGGCGCGGAGATGCGCCTTGACAGTGGCCTCCGCGATCGTAAGATGCACCGCGACCTGCTTGTTGGAGTGTCCCTCAGCGACCAACTGCAAGACTTCGCGCTGCCGCAGAGTGAGATACGGTCCCACATAACGGTTGCGCAGTCTAAGCTCCGCCGCGATCTCTTCGACAGCAGCCGATGCGAGGTGGACATCTCCCCGATCCGCTGCGGCGATCGCATGGCGCAACTCTTGTGCGGAGCACAGTCGAGTCAGACACCCAACTGCGCCTCGCACGGCCGCGTCATAGCTTCCCTTCCCGTAGTCGTCTGAAACGAAAAGCAGGCGCATCTCATCACTTGCGCAAGTAAAGACCTCGTCTCGTGCTTCGCCGTCTAGGAAGGTGGGATCGAAGATAGTCACATCCGGCTGAAGCTCCCGAAGAGTGGGCAACAGCGTGTCGGTCGTGACTGCACCGATCAGCTCGAACTCTGGCCAAGCCTTGATTGTCCACGCTAGGCCGTCGAGGAACACAGGATGGTCATCAGCCACCAGAACACGCACCCGATGCCGCTCCGAGCTATCTCGAACCCTGGACAAGGGGCCTATCATCCTCGGATCGACCAATCGCCGCTATGGGCGTCTCTTAACCTCGGGTAGTAGCCGAGGCGTGGGACCAAATCGCTCCTCATGAAGCTGCCGGATCAGGGACCACGGAGATTTCGAGAACCTTCCCGCGATCTCCGTTTTTGCAGGTGTTGAGGTCGTTGCTCGGAACTCGGATTGCGTATGCGTTTCCCTGGAGCAGCTACCCAGGACGAGATCAGGCGCCGATGAGCCGTAGGGCTTGAGGGATGCCTGATGCACTCGTGGGCCGGATAGGCGTCTGTGCGGAGTGGCTGCGCTGACCCCGCTGGTCTAGATGCGGTCGCTGGTCGATATCCACAAGAGCTACGGGCGCGGGAAGTGGCGAGTGCAGATCTTGTGCGAGGTCTCCTTGAGCGTCGCCGGAGGCGAAATCGTGGGAATCCTCGGTCCATGCGGGGAAGAAAGCGAAGCCCTGTTGGAAGCCGCCGCGTGTGCGGTTCAGCCGGATAAAGGACAGGTGCGACTCGACCAGATCGATCTCACCCGGCTCAAAAGGGCCACGCGGGAAGAGCTCCGGGTGCAGGCACATCCTAAGTGTGGACAGTCGCCTGTCAGGGGCGGGAATCGCGCCGAAGGTCCGAGGTTATGTCGGCCTGTACCCGCTTGCTGAACACAAGATCAGTAACCGTGAGGCAGCCCAACGAGCGCAGCTCGGATTGGAGCAGCTAGGTATCTCGTATCTGTCCCGAAGCCACTGGCGCGCTTGACATTCTGGGAGAGAGAGTCCTCGTTGAGTTCGCCCGGATCGTGGTAGCTCGCCCGCGCTTCGTCGTCATCACCGAGCTATTCGATGGTCTTGGGGCGGCCCAGGCACAGGAGGCTCGACAGCTGCTTCGCTCGTGGTGGACGAGATAGGTTGCGGAGTGCTGCTGAGGGCTGCAGACCTCACCTCGGCATGGGTAGCGAGCCGCGTCTGGCGCTTTGATGATGGCAATCTGGCCTTGGTATCCAGCCTGCCGTCCAGTGATCGCAAGGTCGTCGCACTTGGGCTCGCAGAATCAGAGCATTTGTCGGGTCCACTGGACGGGCGCTCGTCGGATTGGATGATGCCGACCCAAGTTGCCGACAGAATCGATCAGATGCCGACGATCAGCAGATTTCTTGGGGATCACGATCTCCATGTACTACGACGATCATCCACCGCCGCACTTTCATGCGCGATCAGGAGAGTTCAACGCAAAGGTGCGAACCGACACTCTTGAGCTGCTAGCCGGCGATCTACCACGCAGAGAGCTCCGGATCGTGCTGGCTTGGGCAGAGCTACACGCAGCAGAACTGCAGGACAACTGGCGAAGAGCCCGCGCAGGTGAGACACTGCTGGAGGTCGAGCCACTGCAATGATCGGGCTAACCCCAGACATCACAGGTGTTGAGGTTCCGCAGCACGGTACGTTGCGGATCACGTTCGCTGACGGCCTCACGGGAGAGGTTGAGGTTCTGAGCCGTATGCACGGTCCAGTGTTTGAGCGTGCTCGTACGCCCGTTGGGTTCGTGGAGGTACGCGTCGATATCGAGCTTGGGACCGTCTGTTGGCCAGGGGGCGCCGATCTAGCACCGGACGTGCTCTACGAGCGTGTCCGTACCGGAGTCTGGCCTGCTCAGGGCTACGCGGCCTGACCAAGCTCGGCCTCAGCGCCGAACCTCTCCTTATGAAGCTGGCGGATCAGAGGCCACGGAGATTTCGAGAGTCTTCCCGCCATCCCCGTTAAGGCTCGGCTGCGATCGGTTCAGGCGCGAGCGAAGGCCATGTTCGAGGTCATTGCCATGCGCAGGCGGCCGTCGACCGTGGCGTGCGGGGCCAGTCGCGCGGCTACTGCGTCGAGCACTTTCCGTTGCGCGGTGTCCTGAGCCGCCGCGAAAACCGACGCGATCGGACCCGCTTCGATCGCGCGCAACGCGAAGTCCGGGTGGGACGCCCAAATGCACTCGATCGTTTCGTCCTCGACAACGACATCTCGAAATCCCGCGGCGGATATGGCCTGCGCCAGCTCCGAAGCGTCGCTCAGGCCGAATGGCGAGCGCGCCATTGCCGCGGCCTCTGGGCTGATGTGCGACTCGAGCGCGTCGGCGATCGCGATGTACGGTGAGGCCTCGATGTTCTTCCAGGTTGCGATGGCGAGCCTGCCGCCCGCCTTCGACACCCGGTGCATCTCGGCGAGCGCCGAGGAACGGTCGGGAAAGAACTGCAGACCATGTTGGCAGAGCACGATGACAGCTGCGTGGCGTCGGATTGCAGATACTCAATCGGCGCCGCCTCCTCGTGGATGGCTCGAGACCTCGCAACCGCGAGCGTTGGCTCGCCGAGGTCCACGCCGATCACCGACCCCGCGCGGCCAGCGCGTCGGGCGGCGGCACGCGACACCACGCCTGTTCCGCATGCAACGTCGAGAACGGCTAGGCCGGGCGCAACGCCCACCCGCTCGACAATTCGTTCCGCGAATGGCGAGAACATCGCGGGTACCAAGAACTCCTCGTAGCTCTGCGCACCGCTGGCGGCCTGAGTAGCCCAATCCATCGTGGTCAACAGCTTCCTCCTCTTCGCATGTCTTCAGGTACGGGGCGTTCCTCCTCTCTGAAACAGCGCATGACGCTGCGTGTCGGTCGGCGTGCATATTCGCTGCTCTCCTCTCGAGCGAGGACGCTGCGCTGCGCGCTCGTTGAGCACACCCTTGTTCGATGAGCTTCTCGGTCGTCTCGTCCAGGCGGATGTTCGGCTTGTAGTCATAGGTGGCTTGGCATTGGCATCGTGGGGCGTTGTACGGGGAGATCGCCACCCAGCTCGGGGACTTGGATGTCGTCCAGAACATCGACGTCGTGCCCTATGCGGAGCTTCGATCGAAGGCGATCAACGTCGATATGGCGGGTTTGACGATTGCGATCTGTGCGCTTGAACACCTTAGGGCGATGAAGCAGGCTGCCGGGCGTCCGCGACCTCGTCGACTTGGATGACCTAGATGCAGCCCAACCTGATGTGGTTTGAGCTTGTCAGCGGCGGTGTTCCGTGACAGGGATGTCTTCCCCCGGGTTTCGTGCCACAGACAGCTCCAGGTGTGGATTTCCGCCGCACGGCGCATGGGTCTTGCCGAGACTCAGAACATCGCTACACAGCGCCCGCGGCCGCCCCGTAGGACAATCCGCTCAAGCAAACCCCGCAGCCTGCCGCATCTCATAAAACGCTCGCTCTCGCTTGCCCATCTCGGTCAGCGGCTCGATGTCCTGTAGGCCTTCTGCCGCTATGGCGCCCCAGTGAGCGCCGGCGCCCAACTGTGCGATCACGGACGCGACCCCTACCTCGAGACGGCTCATAACCGTGTATTCGGGGGACGCGGTGATGTGCAGGAAGGCGTTGCTCGATGGGCCAGTAGGTGAGCACCTGCGTCGGATCCTCCTGGCCGCGTACTCTGGGGTGATGACAAACCGCTCTTTCGCCCAGAGCATCCCCCAGTCCTCATGCCAGTAGGCGAACGCTTCCTCGGGCGTGACCGGATCTGAGGATCGCCAGAACCCGGCCTCCACGCAAGCCCGCCACGTCCCGTGTACGTCACCTCGGAGGCATTCGCGTGCGATCGCATCCATCATCTGGACCTGGTCGGTGCTCAGGCGCTTGACGCAGCCGAAGTCCAGGAAGCTCACGCTCCCGTCGTCGTGAAATATGTAATTGCCGGGATGCGGGTCCGCGTTGAACGCATAGATGCGTTTGTATGAGCCGTAGGTGAAGCGCCAGATCGCCTCGCCCCACTGGTCGCGTAGCCCCTGATCGGCGGTTAGGGCATCACTCCAGGAGATTCCCCGCACGAGCTCCTGGGTCAGCACACATTTGGTGCAAAGCTCAGAAACCACCTCTGGGATGTGAATGAACGGGTGTCCGCGGTAATACGTCGCGAACTCGGACTGGTTGGCTGCCTCGTGCCTATAGTCGAGCTCCTCGGCGATGCGGAGGGTCATCTCGCGCGCCGCGCCGCGAAGGTCAAAGCTCAACTTCCGCGGAGACATGCCGCCCACGGTCAGACTCACGAATGCGGCCAGCAGCTCGGTGTTCTTCAGGTCGGCAGCAATTGCGTCTGCCGCCCCTGGGTACTGGATCTTCACAGCGACGTCTCGGCCATCGCGCAGGCGGGCGGCGTGGACCTGGCCGACCGAAGCCGTTGCGAGAGGCTTCCAATCGAAGTCGGCGAACAGGTGCTCGGTGTGGCAACCGAGCTCCCGCTCAAGAGTGGCGAGTGCGAGCTCCGGTGTCATCGGTGGCGCGTCGCTGTGCAAGCGCATCAGTGCCGACTGGTAGATCGACTGGAACTCCGGAGGCACTGCAGGAATGGCTGACGCGAAGGAGAGCATCTGCCCCGCCTTCATGAGGGCGCCCTTGGAGTGGCCGAGCAGCTCGGCGTAGCGCTCCGCTGTGCGCTCGTGAAACTCGGTTGGGTCGGTGCCTGAGAGCTTGCTTCGCAGGCCGGCGACCAGCGCCACGCTTGCCATGCGGGCGCTTAGACCAACCAGGGGCGCAGCTCGCTGCAGGCGTCCCCGGCTGATGCCGTCGCCGGTACCTGCAGGAGGCTCGACATCGGACACAACCTATCTCCATTCCCCAAGTCTCACTTGCTTTAGCTAAGCGTATGCTTAGTAGACGACCGTGTCAATGTGCTGCGGGTGCCGCCTGTGAGCCTGCGATCAGCTCGAGGCTTCCCCAAACGGTGCGCCAGCGTTGCAAGACCGTCACGGACTCGAAGCCGGCCTGTTCGATGAACGAGGGCAGGCGCCCGGCGGCGTGATCCCGGGTATTGGGAAAGCCGTCGAGCAGCTGCAGCAGATAGAAGCCGATGCGCACCAGCGGATCGCGCGGCCTGCCCCAGTCGACGATCAACAGGCGCCCGTCGGGAGCCAGCACGCGTTGGGCCTCTTGCAGCGCAAGCGTCTTGGCGGGGGGAAGCAGGTGATGGAGCAGCAGCGAGGCGATCACCACATCGACGCTGCCCGTGGCGAGCGGCAGCTTCTCGGCGCTCGCCTGCTCAAACCGCACCCGTCCGTCCAGGCCGGCGGCCTTCTTGCGCGCCTGCGAGAGGACCTTCTCATCGCCGTCCACACCCACGACCTCCACCGCCGGGCTCGCATCGGCCAGCTGGACAGCAAGCGTGCCGGTTCCACAACCGACGTCCAACACGAGGCGCGGCGGTGGACCAGCGAGCACGGTGGAGAGAACAGCGCCACGGAAGGCACCCTCACGCATGGTCAGCGCCATCGCTGGGTCGTAGAGCGCGGTCAGCCATATACGGCCGGCGGCTGGGACGTAGCGCTCGCGTTCGGGCGCGGTCACGCGGTGATGGGCACGTGGCGCGGCTGGGCTGCGATCCGGGTGAGCCAGGCGCGAATCGCGGGATAGCCGGAGAGGTCGAAGCCGCCCTCCTCAGCGACATGTGTGTAGGCATAGAGAGCGATGTCGGCGATGGTGTAGCGCTCTCCGACGAGGAACTGCGTTGCCGAGAGCTGGCGCTCGAGGGCGCTCAGGGCCGCATAGCCACCCTTCTGCTTGGCGGCCAGCTCATCAGGAGAGGGAGGCGCGCCCAAGACGGCCAGCCAGAAGCGCGCCACAGCTATGTAGGGCTCGTGGCTGTATTGCTCGAAGAACAGCCACTGCAAGACCTTGGCGCGTTCGAAGGGGTCGGTGGGCAGGTATGGGGTGCCATCGGCCAGGTACCAGATGATGGCGTTGGACTCGGCCAGCGGTCGGCCGTCGTCGAGTACGAGCGTGGGCACGCGGAGCGCGGGATTGAGGGCGCCCAAGAGCTCAGATCGATTGGAGCGGTCGACGACATCGACGGCGCGCCGCTCATAGCTCTGACCGAGCTGGGCGAACAGCAGTCGAACCTTGTAGCAGTTGCCTGAGACCTGAGAGTTGTAGAGGAGCATGGTGGGTGGGTTCGGAGTCGATGACCAGAAGATCTACAGGGCACCGCAGTAGATGTGATCCTATGGTTGGCGGGCAGAATATGACTGATGGC
>JASLDD010000028.1 GCA_030151725.1 Solirubrobacteraceae bacterium | reverse complement strand
CAATGGCCTTCCTTGGCGCCTACCTGCTGCACCTGATGGGCCACGCCAAGACAGCCCAGGAAAACATCGAGACGGCGCTCGGGGTCGCCTTGCTCCTCGGGGCATCCGCGATGGTCCTGCGCTACGTGCTCGATCGCCGCGCAGGCGAGAACCGTACGGCCGGCGTCCACGAGATCGTCCCGCATCCCGTGCGCACCGTGGCAATCGGCATGATCGGCGGCATCATCGTCGGGATGACATCCGTCGGGTCGGGCTCGCTGATGATCATCCTGCTGCTCTTCCTGTATCCCACGCTCGGCGCCAAGCAGCTGGTCGGGACAGATCTCAGCCAGGCCGTGCCGCTGACAATCGCCGCTGCGCTCGGCGCCGTCGCCTTCGGTCACATCGAATTCGGGGTCACGACCTCGCTGATCCTGGGTAGCGTGCCTGCCGTGCTGATCGGTTCGCTGCTGTCATCCAGCGCACCCGACCGCTACATACGACCTGTGATCACGTTCGTGGTCGCTGCATCCGGATTGAAGTACGTGGGCGTGGGCACCACCGCGCTCGGATGGATTCTGTGTGGCGTGCTGCTGATCGGCGCCGTGAGCTGGCTCACCCTCAAGCGTCCATGGCGGAGCGCCAAGGACATCGCAGATGTGGCCGACTTGGCCGTCCAGCCCGACATCGAGTAGCGCGAGAGACGATTGGACGCCCGTTGGACCGATCTCCCAGCTGACTAAAGAGTTATGCCGCGTATTCCGATACCACCGGCAAGCCCGCGATCCACACCGGATCCCAGGTCACCTCGAAAGACGCGGATACATGCTCTTGATCCTCATACCCGCCTTCTGGCTCGCAATTGCAGTGTTCGTCGTGACGCTCTGCTGGATGGCCTCGCGCGGCGACGCCGCGCTCGCACAGCAGAGCCCTCAGCCCGGCACACCCGCGCGGTCGTTTCCCGGCTTGGTCCTGTTCGAGGACCATGCAGAGGCGATAGCCCAAGACGAGCGTCTGGCTCGCCATGAGCGCGTGGGAGCAGCCAGCTCCCGTGGCCGCCGGGCCGACTGCGTCGTCAGCTAGACGCGAACTTCGAGCGCGAGCTTCATCTGCTCGGCGATGCGGCGCTGGAAGGTGGCGACCGAGAAGCGCTCCGCGTTCTGCACAGCATTCGCGGGGTCGAAGTCGAGCGCATCGACGCGCGCGATCGCATCGGCGAAGGACTGAGCGTCATCAAGAGTTGCGAAGAGCCCCGTCTTGCCGTCGATCACCGTCTCTAGCGCCCCGCCCGATCCTGCCGCGATCACCGGTCGCCCGGCAGCCTGCGCCTCAACGGCGGTGATGCCGAACTCCTCCTTGCTCGGCACGATCACCGCCCTCGCGCTCGCATATAGATCGACCAGATCCTCATCGCCGACTCGGCCGAGGAACTCAGCCTCCGGGTACGCGCTCTGCAGAGCGGCGAGGTCAGGCCCGGAACCGACGACCCGTATCGGAGCATGCGCTCGGCGGGCTGCCTCCAGCGCGACGTGCACGCGCTTGTGGGGGACGATCTCCGCCACCACCAGCAAGGCGTTGCCGGGATCGCCGGGGGCGAAGCGCTCGGTCTCGACCGGCGGATGGATGATCGGCGCATCGCGGCCGTAGCAGCGCTTGATGCGCTCCTGCGTGAGCCTTGAGTTCGCGATGTAGTGGTCGACTCGTGTGCTCGCCGCGCGATCCCATCTGCGCATCCGCGCGAGCTGCCTACGAAGCAGCGGACGCAGCGGGCCGCGCACCTCCCTGAGCGCGCGCGCCTCCTCATACCAGGCGTAGCGAAACGGAGCGTGGCAGTAGCAGACGTGGACAGCGCCGCGCGGTACGCGCACGCCATGGGCGAATGCGCTGCTGCTCGATAGCACGACATCGGCGGGAGCGATCTTCAAGCGTTCCACCGCCCATGGATAGAGCGGCAGCAGGCGCCTGAACGTCGTCTGGCTCACACCCAGCAGTTGCAGCGGCGAGGTCACGGGGTCATGCCCGAGGAACCGGCCGTGGGTGCCAACCTCGTCATAGAGCAGCGTATACACAGGCGCCTGCGGATAGAGCTCTGCCATCGCCGAGAAAGTACGCTCGGCGCCACGCATCACCAAAAGGTAGTCGTGGACCAGCGCCACCCGCTCGCCCATACCGCCTTGCGGTGACTCATAACCCGAAAAGGCCCCATAGTCTTCGTAGTACCCGAGCGCCTCATCCACAGCCGAGGGCGGAACGAACACGGGCGCGGGAAGCGCCTGGGCCGAGATTTCGATCTCCTCGAGCCTGGACTCGTCGAAACCATCGGCCGGCCACAGCATCAGGTCGTCCGCCTCGACGGCCTCATCGCCCTCGACGCCTTGTCCGACGAGCTTGGCCCACAGGGTCTCAGGCGACATGCTCGTCTCCGCGCGAGTCGCGAGGCTGCTCAGCAGCGCTCACAGCGCCTCCAACCACTGCCTTCTCGGTCTCGTCGATCACGGCCAACCCCTCCTTGCTCGCACCTCGGGCCACAAAATCCTGCCTCCCCAAGCATCGACAAATGTCGAGATTCCGTGACCTACTGACCTCAATCATCATAAACATCGTCGGTCTCTAAAGCAAGCCCCCACCGGGATAGCTCGAATCATGATGGATTCTCAAAGCAAATACCGAAGGAGGTCGGGCCGCCCGGTTGCACCAAGCGGCCCGACCGCCGACGCGACACCTACATGGCGCGTTGAGCTACTGCGTGATCAAGGCCAGGTCGGTGAGGTCCTCCTTTACGATCTTCGACGGGAGCGCTTCATAGTCAGCGCCGTTCAGAAGCGTCTGACCGCCCCCAGTTGCCGTTGAGAGCGTGAAGTTGATGTAGTCCTGCACGCTCTGTGCCTCGCCTGCCGTCGCCCCGGGGAACGCCGAGTACTTGCCCAGCGCCTCGATGTAGGCGATACCGCAGATCGGGTAGTTCTTCTCTTTGGTCGACGTGGTCACCGTGTCCCACGCTTCGTTGACGCTGGCCGGAGGGAATTTGGTGCCTTTGCCGTTGGTGTACTTGGTCTTGGCACAGTTGGCGGTGCCTTTTGCATCCACCTCGCCGTTCGATGCCGGGTCGGCGTACTTCCCCTTCGCGGTCGTCCCGTTGTTCTGGATCGGCGGCCAGAAGGTCGCCGTCCCGGGCCCACCGGTGCCTGACGGCGCCGGTACAAAGGCGCTCGAAAGACGCACGTCAGAGAGGCTCGCGTAGCCGATGCTGCTTGGCGTCGCCGCCACCTCTGCGATCTCCGCGTTGTCGCCCGTTTTGCTCGAGCTGATGATGGGCGTACTGCCCGTCGGCCAGACCGTGTTGAGCGAGCCCTCGGAGAGTTCGTTCCACGTGAAGCTTCCGGAGCTTGTCGAGAGCGGGCTCGAGTTGATCAGGTTCAGGTACTCCTTGAGAACGTGCGTGGTGCCCGCCTGGTCGAGGCGCACAACGCGCGTGATCGTCGTGTTGGGGTTGCACCCGGAGCCCGAGAGCGTGTCGCCGCCTTCGGTGATCTGGCTCCACTCCGTGATCGTGCCGTTGAAGATCTTCTCAAGCGTTGTGTTGTTCAGCACCAAGCGGCCTTTGTCGAACGTGCTCGACGCCGTGCAACCCGTAGGCAGGTTCACGATCGGCGGGATCGTCTCCTGGGCCGCAGGGAACGACAACACGGCTTTCGTCACCGAGCCCGGCGAGGTCTCCTGCCCCTCGATGTTCGTGATCTGAGTCGCGTTGGGGGCTTCCTCGGTGCCGAGGAAGGCGTTGTTGGTCGCGAAACCGGCCGCTCCCGGCGGGTCAGGGACCAAGCTTCCGCCCGCACCCCACGCGTTCAGCCCTTTGCCGCTGCTAGTGGTGATGTAGCTCACCGTCGGAGTGCCTTTGGTGCCCTGCGTGCCACTGCACGCCGCGGGGTTCGTATTGGACACAGAGCTGAACTGGGTCGTCCACAGCGACTGGGCGTTCGTCTCAACAGCGGCGCCCTGGCCGGTGATGTTGACGCCCGAGCACTGGGTGGGGGACCCTTTTGTTTTGGCCGAAGCTGCCCCGGGCGCAACGGCCATGATCGCGACCGCGACGCCGCATACCGATGCGGCGCGACGCCCTCTCAGAAACCTCATTTGAAGAAACCTCCATATCGGGTGCATATACACCTCGTGCTTGATTGGTGCTGTCAACTATCCCGAGGCGGCCACATAACAATGTCGCGTTGTCGTGATTTTTGATTGTTTTTATGAGGATTGGATAGGCCATGTTTCCCAGCTGGAACCCCAATCCGGGCCCTGCCCGCGCCTGCGGATCCTGCCGACGGATGCCCGGATCGCGCGGCCGGCCCACGGATCGCGCCACCGGACGCAGACGGGGCCGCCCATCCATGGGCGGCCCCGTCTCCTACAGCTGCATATGGCGTTCCTGCCGATCGCCTGAGCGACCGGCAGCGAGCGTTGCGACTAGAACGCGGTGAGGGCCGCGCCTGTC
>JASLDD010000001.1 GCA_030151725.1 Solirubrobacteraceae bacterium | reverse complement strand
TGGAGCCTCGCCGCACAGGGCGCACCGCTCCGCGCAGGGCGCAGCGGGCGAGGCGGGCTCAACCCCGTCTCGCTCGCCATTAGTGTGATGTCCGTGTCCTCGCCTTTCGGGCTCCTGCTCTCGCCCAACTCGCCTGCGCGGCGGACGGGCGGCGTGGTCGCGATCGCCGCCGTTGCCCTCTGCACGCTGATCGTCTATCCGCTGCGGCACGTCGCGCCGGTGAGCTCGTTGAGCGTCGTCTATCTGCCGGCCGTCCTGTTGGTGTCGATCACATGGGGCCTGCGGCTCGGATACGCCACCGCGGTGCTCAGTGCGCTGGCCTTCAACTTCTTCCACCTCCCACCGGTGGGAGGGCTGAGCATTCGTGCCTCCAGCAACTGGGTGGCGCTTGTGGCGTTCCTGGTCGTCGCGGCTCTGGCCAGCTCGCTTGCCGAGCTCGCGCGAGCCCGCACGCGCGACGCCGAGGAACGCCGTACCGAGGCCGATCTGGCCGCCGAGATGGCCACGCTGCTGCTGCGCGGCAACGATCTCGCTGAGGCACTGCCCACGGCCGCTGCACGTTTGGCGCACGCGCTAGGGCTGAGCTCGGCCGCCATCGAGACGGGCACAGTGGCGGCTGATGAGAGGAGCGTGGCCTTTGCCTTGCGGGAGGGCACAACTCGGCTCGGCACCCTGATCGTCGGGGCTGGAACCTCAGAGGCGAACCTGCGCCGGCTGCAAGAGCGGGTGGTGCCTGCGCTGGAGGCACTGCTGAGCGCGGCGTTGGAGCGAGAGGAACTGCTCGGTGGCGTGGTTGAGACGGCAGCTCTGCGGCGTGCCGACACGATCAAGACAGCTCTCCTTCGCGCGGTCTCACACGACCTGCGCTCTCCTTTGACGGCCATCTCGACGGCAGGCGAGGCGGTGGGCTCCCCGACGATCTCAGCGGCAGAGCGCCAGGAGCTCGCCAGCGTGATCCAGGAGGAGACGCAACGCCTCAGCCGGCTGGTCGACAACCTGCTCGATCTCTCGCGTCTGGAAGCCGGGGCAGCCGAGCCCCACCGCAGCCTGAGCTCAGTCGAAGAGCTGATCGGAGCGGCGCTCGGCGAGCTCGCTCCCAAGCCGGGGGAGTTCACGCTCTCGCTCGAACCCGATTTGCCGCTGCTCAGTCTCGACGCGGTGCAGATGGAGCGAGCGTTTGTGAACGTGCTCGAGAACGCGCGCCGTCACTCGGGTGGCCATCCGGTTTCCGTGAGGGCGCGCGCCGTGCGCAGCTTGTCGGTGGGGCCGCGACAGGCGCCGTCGTCGGCCGATCCAGGGCCCCCGGGGGCGGGCGAGGACCGCGCGATCATCCGGATCGTCGATCGCGGACCCGGTATTCCGCCGGCGCAGCTCGAGCGTGTGTTCGAGCCCTTCTACCGCGCCGGAGCGCCCGGGGGCGAGCACCGGGGCTCGGGCCTCGGTCTCGCGATCGCACGGGGCTTCGCCGAGGCGAACGCCGGCTCGCTGCGCGCCGAGTCGCTCCCCGGCCAGGGCGCCACGTTCGTCTTCGAGTTCCCACTACCTGTGGACGCCGAGGGCGGCGATTCACCGATACCGCTCGCGGGCGGCTCCGGCCAGCAGCAGCCGGTGGCCCCCACGGGCTCTCGCGAGAGCCGCGAGTGAGCACTCCAGACCCTCTCCCGTCGATGCCGCGCATTCTGGTCGTAGACGACGAGCCGCAGATCGTGCGCGCCCTGAAAGTGGTGCTCCGCGAGGCGGGCTTTCAGGCGGTGGCCGCCGAAACGGCCGCCGAGGCGCTGGACTTGGCCGCCGTGCGCCCCCCGGAGGCGGCCATCGTCGACCTCGTACTGCCCGACCTCGACGGCGTGGAGCTGACTCGCAGGCTGCGCGACTGGAGTGCGATGCCGATCCTCGTACTCTCGGCTGTGGGGGAGGAGGAGCAGAAGGTGAGGGCGCTGCAGGCGGGAGCGGACGACTACATCACCAAGCCGTTCGGCACGCGCGAGCTGATCGCCAGGCTACAGGCTGCGCTGCGCCGCTCCTCGCGCGGGGAGGAGGAGCCGATCATCGAGGTGGATGGCTTGGAGATCGACCTGGCTGCGCGTACGGTGCGTCGCGAGCACGAGCTGGTGCATCTGACTCCGATCGAGTTTGACCTACTGCGTGTGCTCGTCCGCAACCGCGGCCGGCTGATGACACACAGGTCTCTGCTGAACGAGGTGTGGGGGCCGGAGTACGTCGATGACATCCAGCCCCTGCGCACCCACATCGCCCGGCTCCGAGCCAAGATCGAGCCGGCCGGCACGGGACCTCGCTACATCGTCACCGATCCAGGCGTCGGCTACCGCTTCAGCGGCTGACGGCCGTCACACAATCGTTATGCGGGGTGCTTGGATCGTCATGAGAATGTGACGGGAGAGCATCGATAGTTGTTGTCATGGACTTCTTGGCAATAGCTCTCGGGATCGTCGCCTTCCTCCTGCTGCTGTGGATGGTCGAGGGGGTCGATCGAATATGAGCGGCGGGGACATCTTTGGACTGGTGGTCTCAGTGCTCGTGATCGCTTACCTCTTCTACGCGCTGATCCGCGGGGAGAACCTCTGAGATGAGCTTCGCGGGCTGGCTCACGATCATCCTGTTCGCAGTCATTCTGACTGCGCTTGCGTTTCCGCTGGGAAGCTACATGGCGAAGGTATATGGCGGTGAGCGCGTGTTCCTCTCGCCGATTTTCGGCGGACCCGAGCGCTTTCTCTACAGCCTGCTGCGGGTCGACCCAAAGCGTGAGCAGGACTGGAAGGCATACGCCAAGAGCCTGTTGATCTTCTCACTGGCAGGCTGGCTCGTGTTGTACGCGATCCTGCGTACGCAGAGCGCCTTCTTCGTGCCCCATGCATTGAACCCGCTGGGCTATCACTCGGCGCCCTGGAATGTGACTTTCAACACGGTCTCCTCGTTTGTCACGAACACGAACTGGCAGTACTACAGCGGTGAGACCACCATGAGCTACCTCAGCCAGATGATCGGGCTGACGGTTCAGAACTGGCTCTCCGCGGGGATCGGGATCGTCGTCGCCGTCGCCCTTGTGCGGGGTCTGATGGGACGCACGGGCAAGGGAATTGGCAACTTCTGGCAAGACCTGGTGCGCACGATCCTATATGTGCTCGCGCCAATCTCCGTGCTGGGCGCGATCGTACTCGTATCCCAAGGGGTCATCCAGAATTTCACCACCTACCTGAGCGCTCACACGCTCACCGGCCTTTCGCAGTCGATTGCAATGGGCCCGGTCGCCTCGCAGGAGGCGATCAAGATGCTCGGTACGAACGGCGGCGGCTTCTTCAACGTCAACTCCGCGCATCCCTTCGAGAATCCGACTGCTTTCACCAACTTCTTCGAGATGCTGCTCGTGCTGATCATCCCGGCGGCGCTCGTGTTCATGTACGGGCGGATGACCGGCAACCGTCGTCAGGGCTACGCGGTCTACTCAGCAATGATGTTGATGTTCCTCGGTGCCGTGATCGTGGCCTACATCGCTGAGGGACACGGCTCGCCCGCCCAGCACGCCGCCGGTCTGCACACGGGTGTGATCCATGGCTCGGGCGGCGGCAACATGGAAGGCAAGGAGCAGCGCTTTGGCATCGCCGGCTCCGCTCTGTTCGATGTCGTCACAACTGTTACCTCCTGCGGTGCTGTCAACAGCGCGATCGAGTCCTTCACAGGTATCGGCGGCGCAGTTCCGTTTGCCAACCTGTCCGCCAGCGAGGTGATCTTCGGAGGGGTCGGCACAGGCCTCTATTCAATGCTGCTGTATGTCCTCTTGGCGGTGTTCATCGGTGGCCTGATGGTCGGTCGCACACCGGAGTGGCTCGGCAAGAAGCTCGAGGCGAGGGAGATCAAGCTCGCCGGACTCGGAATCCTGATCACGCCACTGGCCGCGCTGTTCTGCACGGCGATGGCAACGGCGAGCCATTCGGGTCGCGCTTCGATCAGTGAATTGGGCAAGGGGCCGCAGGGCTTCTCGGAGACCTTCTACGCCTACCTCTCCCAGGCCAACAACAACGGCTCGGCGTTCGCGGGCTACACGGGCTTCATCCAGCCGAACGCCGGCAACGTGGGATCGCACGGCGTGACGTTCGCGGACCTGCTCGGAGGCTTCGACATGCTGTTCGCGCGCTATGCCCCGATCCTGTTCGCGCTCGCTGTAGCCGGCGCGCTGGCCGGCAAGCGCGTCACCCCGGGCGGCCTCGGCACGATGCGAACCGACAACCCCACCTTCGTGGTGCTGCTGATCGGCGTGATCATCCTCGTCGGCGCGCTCACGTTCTTCCCCGCCCTGCTGCTCGGCCCGGTCGTTCAGGGCCTGACCGGACACCTCTACTGATATGCGCCGCGACATCGTCACATCCATCATCGCGATCGTCGTCTTCACGATCCTCTTGGGACTGGTTTACCCACTCGTGATCACCGGGGTGAGCCAGGTCGCCTTTCCCGGGAACGCCAACGGCCAGAAGATCTATGTGAACGGCAAGCTCGTCGGCTCGAAGATCATCGGCCAGAGCTTCAAGGCGCCGGTGCTAGGCAAGAACGGCAAGCCTGAG
>JASLDD010000184.1 GCA_030151725.1 Solirubrobacteraceae bacterium | reverse complement strand
CCCACGTTCTTGTAGTCGTGGCCGGTGTAGTGGCGCCAGGTGCGCAGATCGGCGACGAGGCGGTGGTTGACATGGGTCTGTAGAACCACGTCGTTTACGGTGGCGATCGCCAGCAACAGCCCCACGAGCATGAGCACGGTGCTCTCCACCAAGCGCATCGTGCCGAGACCCGGCAGCTCGACCTCACGCGCACGCAGCCACTCCGGCAGCTTGGTGCCAAAGCCGCCGCCCGCGGGCGGACTCGCAGGAGTGGGAGCCGCGGGCGAGCTGCCGGCGCTCATGACACGGGCGCCAGCAGTGGGGTCATCTGGTGTGCGACATACAGCGCCTGCACGGCCAGCGTGGCCACGAGCAGACGGCGGTCACGGCTGACGACGGCGAGCGGCAGCGGCCACAGGATGTACCAGGCCAGAAGCCAGGTGCTGGTCACGGAGATCGCCAGCAGCGACCAGCCGGCGGCGGCGATCCAGTCGTATCCGCGCCATGTGCGCCACAGCAGATGCAGCACGATCAGCACGAGCCCCGCCTTGAGCAGGTCGTGATCGACGGGGAACACGCCGGGCTTGCCGAACAGGTGTGCGATCTCGTTGGCGAAGCTGTCGGTGGAGACGAATGCCGCGTCGCGGTTGAGCGCCGAGACGACATCGATCCCGTGGACGCCGAACACGGCCCAACCGATGAGGGCGCCGAGGACGAGCACAGCGATGGCACCCAGGATCGGCGCGAGGCGACGCCTGGAGACGACCATGAAGGGCAAGAGCGCAGCGACAGTGGCCTTGACGAGCGCGCCCGCCACGATCAGCCCCGCGGCGCTCGCTTCGCGCCCACGCGAGCTGCCGCCGAGGGTGAGGCTGACGGCGCCCATCATCGCGAGAAGCATGATCAGGTCGTTATGGGCGCCGCCGAGGCCGTAGATCACATACAGGGGGTTGGCGCCCACGACCAGCAGCGCCCACACGGGGTCGATGTCGCGCATGCGCGCGCAGCGCCATGTCAGCGCGAGCGCGCCAACGCTTGCCACGAGCGCCATCGCCTTCATCCCCCACACGGCGCCTGTGACGCCGAGCAGGGCGATGGGATAGGAGAGCAGCGTGTAGAAGGGCCCGTAGGCGGTGGCCACGTGCTTCCAGTCCTGGCCCACATAGCGGTAGATGGGGTCGCTGACGATGCTCGATGGCCCGTGCAGATAGGGGTTCAGCCCATGCTCGACGCCCATGCGCGCGTAGGCGATGTAGCTGAAGACGTCCGTGGAGAGCAGGATGGGGCCGGCGAAGACGATCACGTGCAGCGCGCCGATCAGGCCGATCGCGGCGCGTTTGCCGATGTGGCGATCGCGAGCGAGTGCCACGAGCCCCGCGTACGCGCCCACGGAGACGAGCAGCGCGATCAAAAAGACGCGAAAGCCCAGGCGCTCCCCCACGCCTTCCAGCCAGCCGGAGATGACGGGCTGTTTGGGGATCAGCGCCGAGTGCCCGGCGGCCCCGTCGAGGACGATCTCGACGGCGGCAGCGACGAGCAGCAGCGCCAGCGCGCCGGTGAGAGCCGGTACCCAGCGACCGGAGCGCACGCGCGGCGCGCTGCCGACGCTCTGCGCGGCGACGCTCACGAAGCGGCGAAGCTCACAAGGCCGTCCACACGGTCTTGGTCTCCAGGTAGGCGTCCAAGCCGTCGTGGCCGTGCTCGCGACCGATACCCGAAGCCTTGAAGCCGCCGAACGGCGCCGGCGCCTCGACGTTGCCCCACGTGTTGATGTATACGGAGCCCGCGCGCAGCATCGAGGCGAGCCTGTGTGCGCTCGAGAGATCGCGCGTCCACACGCCGGCCGCGAGGCCGTACTCGCCTTCGTTGGCGCGCCGGGCGACCTCCTCGAGGGAGTCGTAGGGAGAGGCGACGAGCACGGGCCCGAAGATCTCCTCGCGGGCGATCCGCGGCTCATCGGAGGTCACGCTGAAGAGGGTCGGCGAGACGAAGTAGCCACCGCTGTCTCCGAGCGCGCTGTCACCGCCGGCGAGCAGCTCGGCGCCCTCCTGGCGGCCGGACTCGATGTAGCCCATGACGCGGTCGCGCTGCTCGGCTGAGACGAGCGGCCCGAGCTGCGTCTGCGGGTCGAGTCCAGCGCCCAGTCGCGCCGCGCCGGCCTGCTCGGCCAGCGCGCCCATCACCTCGTCGAAGCGCTCGGCCGGCACGAACAGGCGCGAGCCGGCGTTGCAGGCCTGGCCGGAGTTGAAGTAGATGGCCTGGTAGGAGCCCTTGGTCGCAGCGTCGATGTCGGCGTCGGGCAGGATCACGTTGGGGGACTTGCCGCCCAGCTCGAGCGTCACGCGCTTGAGCGCCCGCCCGGCCTTGGCGCCGATCTCGCGACCCACGGCGGTGGATCCGGTGAATGCGACCTTGTCGATCCCCGGATCGTCGACCAGCGCGGCACCCGTCTCGCCGTCGCCTGTCAGCACGTTGAGCACGCCCGGCGGGAAGCCCACCTCGAGCGCCAGCTCGCCAAGGCGCAGCGCGCTGAGGGGAGTCTGCTCGGCGGGCTTCAGGACAGTGGTGCAGCCGGCGGCGAGCGCCGGGGCGATCTTCCAGGAGGCCATCAGCAGCGGGAAGTTCCAGGGCACGATCTGACCGCACACGCCGACGGCTTCGCGGCGCGTGTAGCAGAGCATGTTGGGGGCGCTCACGGGGAGCACGCCGCCCTCGATCTTGGTGGGCCAGCCTGCGAAGTAGCGCAGGTGGGCGGCGGCCCCGCGCACGTCCACGTACTTGGCCAAGCCGACGGGCTTGCCGTTGTCGAGCGACTCGATCTCGGCCAGCTCCTGGTCGTGATCTTCGATTGCCTGCGCCAGCGCGAGCATCAGCTGCTCGCGCCCGGTCGCCGGCAGGGAGGACCAGGGACCCTCGAAAGCCTCGCGCGCGGCTGCGACGGCGCGGCTCACGTCCTCTGCTGCGCCGTGGGCGATCTGGGCGATCTCGCGCCCAGTGGAGGGGTCGAGGGTGGCGAAGGTTCGCCCGTCGGCGGCCTCGGGGCGCTCGGCGCCGATCAGCAGGCGATGGGTCTGGGCGATGAACTCGCGCGCGGGCGCTCCAAGCGCGTCGGGAAGGGTGTCTGGCGAGATAGTGGTCATGCAGGGAGCCTACCTCGCGCGGGCACCGCGAAGGCATATGCTGCGCTGATGTCTGGACAGTCAAAGGCGGTGCTTATAACCGGCTGCTCGACGGGCATCGGCCATGCCACTGCGCTGCGCCTGGCGAGCTCCGGCTGGAACGTCTACGCGAGCGCCCGCAAACCCGAGTCGCTCGCCGACCTGGAGAGCGCGGGATGCCACACGTTGGCACTCGATGTGACCGACGAGTCCTCGATGCGCGCGGCCGTGGAAACGGTCGAGGCGGCCGAGGGAGCGGTGGGCGTGCTGATCAACAACGCCGGCTACAGCCAGAGCGGGGCGATCGAGACGGTGCCGCTGGAGGCGGTGCGCAGGCAGTTCGAGACGAACATCTTCGGGCTGGTGCGACTCACGCAGCTAGTGCTACCGAAGATGCGCGCCCAGGGGTGGGGCAAGATCGTCAACCTGGGGTCGATGGGCGGGCGTCTGTCGTTCCCCGGGGGCGGCCACTACCACGCCACCAAGTACGCGCTGGAGGCACTCTCGGATGCGCTGCGCTTCGAGCTGCGGGGGTTTGGGATCGACGTGATCCTGCTCGAGCCCGGTCTGATCACGACCGAGTTCGGCGCGGCGGCTACGGCGTCGATGACCGACGTGGAGAGCTCGCCGGATGACCCCTATGCCCACTTCAACGCCACAGTGGGCGCTGTCACCAAAGGCGCCTACGACGGCCCCATGCGCATGCTGGGCGCGGGGCCGGAGCGGGTGGCCAAGGTGATCGAGCGCGCGATCACCCGCTCGCGGCCGCCGGCGCGGATCACGATCACACCGTCGGCCAAGCTCTCCATATTGACGCGACGCCTGATGAGCGATCGGGCCTGGGACGCAGCCATGCGCCGTCAGTTCCCCCAGCCTCGCATCAAGGGGTAGGCGTCCATATATAGATTCCGAATGCTGTGTAACCATGGCTATACAGCAGTGACGGAGTAAGTAATAGTGGGAGAGCCCTCGGGCGATCCCGGGTCGGTGACGCAGCTGCGAGCGACAGCCGCCGGCGTCAGATCGGCTTGCGTGCGGGGTTGGCGAGCCACGGCGTGCGCCCGCGCCTGGCCCTCAGGCGGCGAGCAGCGGCATGATCGGCTCGGGGCGACCGATCTCATAGCCCTGCGCGTAGTCCACGCCGTAGCTGCGCAGCATGCTCATAGTCGGCTCATCGCCCACGAACTCGGCGATCGTTTGCCGGCCCATGCCGCGCACGACACCGGCAAGCGCCTTGACTACCAGTTGATCTGTGCGCGAGACGGGTAGCCCGCGGATGAAGTCGCCGTCGATCTTCAGGTGGCTGAAGGGCAGGTGCTTGAGGTACTGAAAGGAGCCAAAGCCGGCGCCGAAGTCATCGAGCGAGACGAGACAGCCGAGGGCGAGCAGTCCAGAGCAGAATGCCTTGGCGCTGCCCATGTCTGAGATGGCGGCCGTCTCGGTGACCTCGATCACGAGCGCCGAGGGGTCGGCGCCGTGCAGCCGCAGCTGACGCTCGATGTATCCGAGCATGCTCGGATCGGTGACGGAGACCGCTGAGACGTTCATGGCGATGCGCATCCCCTGGCGACCGTGCTCGCCGCCGAGGATCGCGGCGACCCGGTCGAGGACCATCCTGTCGATCTCGCGGATCAGGCCATAGCGCTCGGCCGCCGGCAGGAACCTCCCGGGTGCCACGAGCGAGCCGTCGGGTTCGTCGGCGAGGCGCAGCAGCGCCTCATGGTGAGAGACCGTGCCGTCGCGGAGCGAGACGATCGGCTGGAAGTGCAGCACGAACAGCTCCTGCGCGAGCCCGCGGCGCAGTCGCGCAAGCCACGGACGCCGGTGCAGCCCGGCGGGCGAGCAGAAGCCTTCGGTCAGCTCTCGCGACTGCCCGAGCCCCCTGTAGCGGGTGTGCTTGGGCACGATGGGAGCGCCGAGGAATACGCGCGGCGTGGCGCTGGTGGCGGTCGAGCTGAGCATCTTTGCCAGGGAGTTTCGACGGCGCTCGAATCTCCCCTGCGCATGGGCGCCCGCGCTCAGTTGCGACGGGGGCGCTCATAGGGCCTGCGCGCGCGGTCTGAGACCACCAGCAGCAGGGCCACGAGCACGAAGTTCATCACTACCGAGGAGCCTCCGTAGGCCACAAACGGGAGCGTCACACCCGTCAGAGGGATCACACGCGTGACGCCGCCCACGATCACGAACACCTGCATGGCGATCACGAACGACAGCCCGGTGGCGAGCAGCTTGGAGAAGGAGTCGCGCGCCACGATCGCCGTCTTGAGCCCCCGCGCCACCAACAGCAGATACACGAGCAGCAGCGCCGAGGCTCCCGCCAGGCCAAGCTCGTTGACGATCACCGCGAAGATCATGTCGCTTTCGGGCACCGGCAGGATGGGCGCGCCGAGATGCCCTGCATGGGAAGGCCCACGCAGCAGCGACTGATCGAAGCCCGTCCCCAACACACCCCCGTCGGCCTGTGCGAACAGCGACTGGGCCAGCTGATAGCTGCCACCGACCAGCTGGTGGTAGAGGGCAGGGTCGAAGGGGTGTTCCCAGGCGAGCACACGGGCGTGCACATGGCTGACATGCCCAGCCACGAACCATGCCCCCAGCGCGAACAGGATCAGGCCGATCAAGGGGAACGAGAAGCGTCCTGTGGCCACGTACAGGAGCGCCAGGAACGCCCCGTAGAACATCAGCGAGGTCCCGAGCTCGCGGGTGAGCAGCAGCGTCGCCATCGCCGCCCCCCACACGATCAGCATCGGGCCGAACTGCTTCATCGGCGGCACCGTCACACCGAGCACTCGCCGGCCGGCCGTGACCAGGATCTGGCGGTTGTCACGCAGGTAGCTGGCCAGGAAGATCACGATCGCGACCTTGGCGAGCTCGGCGGGCTGGAAGGACACGCTGCCGACGTGGATGTCCAGGTAGGCGCCGTTGACCTGCTCGCCGATGCCCGGCAGTCGCGGGAGCACCGTCATGCCGATCCCCACTGCGGCGATCGTGTAGCGATATCGCTCGAGCACGCCCACGCCGCGTCTGCGCAGCGCCACGATCGTGGCCGAGAACAGCACCAGGCCCACGATCATCCACTGCGCCTGCTGGCGCGCGAGCACGGGATCGATGCGGTAGACCATCACGATCCCCACGCTCGACAGAACCGCCACCAGCGGGAACAGGTACGGGTCGGCGTAGGGCAGCGCGAAGCGGATCACCACGTGGGCCGCCAGGCACAACCCCAGGAACAGCGCGCCATAGCTCAGCGACACGCTGGAGGCGTGGTTGAGCGTGAGGTTGGTCGAAGCTCCCGGGGAGTTGTTCTCGGCCTGGATGAAGATCGCCGTGAAGCCGCCCGTGACGAGCAGAGCCGAGGGGATCAGCCCCAGAAGCTCACGGTTGCGCGCGCTGAGCATCCGATCGAGCCTACCCATCCTCCCGGCGCGTGTGCTCCGATCCTCTCGCTACGCTGTGTCACAAGCGCGCCATTGGGGGTGGCGTTAGCTTGCTTTCCTTCGACATGAGCCGCTCCGCGCCCATACCCCTGGATGACGAGCGCCCCCCGTCGCTGTGGTGGGGCATGTGGAAGCGCTTCCTGATCGGCGGTCTGCTGATCGTGCTGGTCAGTGGCGGGGCTACAGCGGCGATCACGCTCAACACAGCCACGGGCATCGCCCACGACATCTTCTCGCCCCTCAACCAGGTCCGCGCCCCCAAGGGCCTGGTAACGCCCGAATACAACGGCGGACCGCAGACCTACCTGATCCTGGGCTCAGACCGCCGAGCGGCATCCAAGGACGCCCTCGACCGCACCGATCCGCCGCACAGCGACACGATCCTGCTCGTTCGCTTCGATCCCTCGCAGGGGCAGACATCGGTGCTCTCGATCCCGCGCGATCTGCTCGTGAACATCAAAGCCGCCACCGGTCAGTACTACCCGCAGGAAAAGATCAACGCCGCCTACACCTACGGCGCGATGCTCGGCGGCACACGCGGCTCGATGGTGCTGGCGGCCGAAACGATCAAGCGCGAAGTGTTCCCCGGCCTGAAGATCAACGGCATCGTGGACGTCAACTTCAAGGGGTTCATCAAGGTCGTTGACACGCTGGGCTGCGTGTACGTGAACGTCGATCACCGCTACCTGCACCTGCACGACGAAGGCGGCGAAGAATATTCGGAAATCAACCTCCAGCCGGGCTACCAGAAGCTCTGCTACAACAACGCGCTCTCCTACGTGCGCTACCGCCATGGGGACTCTGACTTCGTGCGCGTGGCTCGCCAGCAGGACTTCCTGCGCGACCTGCGGGAGCAGGTATCGCCGGCGAACGTGGCGGGGGAGCTCGACAAGGTCGCCAAAGCTGTGGGACACGCGATCGTCACCGCCGGCTTCCGCTCATCGGCCGATCAGCTGATCGAGCTGGCCCAGCTGATCGGCTTCTCCCAGTCAAAGCCCCTGCGTCAGGTCAAGTTCCGGGCCGCCAACGCCAACGCAGCCATCAAGGGCGGCTCCTACGTCACGAGCACGCCGGCGCTCGAGCAGGAAACCCTCAACGACTTCCTGAACGGCCGCCAGAAAGTCGCCGCTCCCCCGCCTGCCGCCAAACCGCGCAAGTCCCACTCGAAGACCCACGGACACCATCACACACACTCAACCCCCAGCGCCGCCTCGGTGGCCGCCGCGATCGGCCTCTACCCCACGCCCTCGACCGGCGACGACGAACTGGTCAAGGAATCGGTCAACGTGCCGTTCAAAGTGCTCTACCCCGGGCTCGAGACCGGCACCGCGGTGCAGCAGCCGGCGCGCGCATATGCCCTGCGCGACAACGACAACCACCTGCGCCACGCCTACATCGTGCCCTTCCAGCAGAACGGCCTTGGCGGCTACTACGACTTCGAGGGCACCGACTGGCTGAACCCGCCGATCGTGGACCACCCCAGCGAAACGCGCATGATCGACCACACCAACTACCGCATCTTCTCCGACGGCAGCCACATCCACCTCGTGGCGTGGCGCCGCGGCAAGGTCCTCTACTGGGTGGTCAACACGCTGCTGGAGGATCTCAGCAACCAACAGATGCTCGCGATCGCGCTGTCGGCCCAGTCGCTGCACTAGAGACGGCCACGCCGAGAATCCGGCCCGGCGGCAGCGCGGAGACCCGGCTCAGAGCGCGCGGGCGGCTGCGGCCTGGTCGAGCGCTGCGTTGACGAGCGCGTCCGCGTCAGCGTTCTGGGCCCGCGGGACCGTGCGGATCGACCACCGCTCAAAGCCCCTCAGGGCCTCCATCGCCTCCAAGTACAGCGGGCGCATCGCCGGGTGCTTGACCTTGTAGATCCCCCGGACCTGCTTGGCGATCAGCTCAGAGTCGCCGACCACCTCGACCTCGCTCGCCCCCAGCTCGCGTGCGCTTGCCAAGCCCAGCAGCAACGCCCGATACTCGGCCACGTTGTTGGTGGCCTTGCCCAGCAGCTGAGCATGCTCGCCGAGCACGTCCCCCGCCGGTGTGCTGATCACGCACGCCGCCGCCGCAGGACCTGGATTGCCGCGGGCTCCCCCGTCGACGTGAGCGATCACCTTCATAGCGAGCGCATTATGCACAGCGCCTGGGACGGCCCTGCGTGGGCTTCGGCTAGAGGACGCTAGGAGACGTGTGCGAGCGGCAGCAGGTCACCGGCCACACGAGCGCGACGGCGATCGCGCACGATGCGCCGCTGGCTTGCGTCTTCGACATCGCCGGTGTCGGAGCGCCCGTAGCGAGCCCTGCGGTCGAACTCACGGCGATCCACGATCACCTTGACGTTCTCATCGCCTTTGTAATGCTCCACGAGCTTCGGATAGAGCTCATCGGCGAGCGGCTTGGGCACGACGCAATAGATCATCTGAGCACGATCTTACTCCCCGCGCGCCAATAAGCAAGGCCCGCAACCAGACCGTAACCAGGACTACACGGCCGCCAATGTCAGCCTGCCAGACTCCGAGGCAACGGCGTTTCCGACCCGCTCCTCGCGCTCGAGCTCCCCCAGCTCGGTCCCCTGAGCCGTCGCTACCGCCTCGGGCACGCCCTCGCTGAGATCGATCTCATAGCGGTACCAGCACAGCTCCCACGCGACCACCACCCGGACCACGCTCTCCAGATGTTCGGCCGAGCGAACGTTCACCTGCGGCGCCCCCAGCGAGCGTGCCACACCCGCCACCCGGCGCGGATACTCGCTCAGGTTGAACACCTCCAGCGCACGCCCCAGGAAGTACGCGGCCGGATCCTCAGCCGCCTCTTGCCCGACCGCCGAGATCGGCGTGGCCACTATGTCGCGGGCGCTCGCCGGCACGGCCTGCGCGCTCGCCCGCGCGGGCGTCTCCAGGAAGTCATAGCTCTTCGCGCCTCGGGCTCTGGGGGCGTTCGGAGCGGATGTGTCGGGCACATCGTCGAAGCCGGCGGTGTCAGATGCGACCTTCTGATTGCCCACCTGGCGCAAACGCTCGATGAAGCTGCGACCGCGACGTGGGCGCAGCGGCGGAAGCGTCACCGCCTGGCTGTCGCGCTCGCGCATCCAGCCCTCGTGCGCCGCGCGCGGAGCGCACAGCTCGCAGACGGTCCTGCGCCTGCCCGCCGCCAGGAAGATGTCCGGCTGCTCGCCACGCAGAAGCCTGCGCTCGCATACATCGCAAGCCACATCCGGCTGGGAGGTGACGATCGTGCGCGTGGCCATGGCCCATCAGGGTAGCCGCCCGTGCCTCACCGCGCGGCGTGACCCGCTGGATGGTCAGTCGTCGAAGGACTCCTCCTGCATGGGCGAGCGCAGACGCAGCGCCGCCTTGGTGTGCATCTGCGAGACCCCCGACGCGGTTACGCCGAGCACCTCGCCAATCTCGCGCAAGGTCAGGTTCTCGTAGTAGTAGAGCGCGATCA
>JASLDD010000296.1 GCA_030151725.1 Solirubrobacteraceae bacterium | reverse complement strand
TGCGCATCCGGTGCCGTTGTTGTCGTTGCCGACGTCGTGTACGGGTGCTTTGACGTCGGTGGTGGAAGGTGATTCGTGGAAGGAACCGGGTGTTGTGGTGTCCTCGCAGCTGACGTCGCCGATGCCTGCGTTGGATGGGTGCAATCGGTTGCAGTTTGATCCGTCGGTGGAAGTTGTGCCCGATAGTTTGGCGGGTAGCACGCCGACGGGTTTGGCTGTTCGTGTGAATGTTCCTCAGGCGGTGAGTTTGAACGCAGGGGGGCTGTCTGAGGCTGATGTGAAGAACACGACGGTTGTGTTGCCTGCTGGTATCGCGGTGAACCCTTCTAGTGCGGATGGGTTGCAGGCGTGCACAGAAGGGCAGATTGCGCTGAGTAGCGACGAACCGCCGACGTGTCCGAATGCGTCGAAGGTCGGGCTTGTGAAGATCAAGACGCCGTTGCTGGCGAATCCGCTGGAAGGGGCGGCATATTTGGCGACTCAGAACTCCAACCCGTTCGGTTCGTTGCTCGCTTTGTACGTGTTCGTTGAAGATCCGATCTCTGGTTCGCGTGTGAAGCTGGCTGGCGAAGTCGTGCCGAACCCGTTGACGGGCCAGTTGGTCTCGACGTTCAAGAACACGCCACAGCTCCCGTTTGAAACGTTTGAACTGCATTTCTTTGGTGGCGACAGGGCACCGTTGGCGAGCCCCACACGTTGCGGTGCGTACACGACGACAGCGTCGATCGAGCCGTGGACGGAAACCGGCGAAGCGGGTGCCAGCTCGACGTTTGACATCGCGACCGGGCCCGCCAGCTTCAGCGAACCGGGCGGCGCTCCGTGTCCGGGCGGTCCGCTGCCGTTCAGCCCGTCGTTGACGGGTGGAGCGACGAACATCAGCGCGGGTGCGTTCTCGCCGCTCACGCTGACGATGACCCGCAAAGACGGCGAACAGAACTTGCAGTCCGTGGAAGCGCACCTGCCGCCTGGGCTGTCGGGGATCCTCTCGAACATCGAACTGTGTGGCGAACCACAGGCAAATCTCGGGGAGTGCGGCCCCAACAGCCTGATCGGAGAAACGACCATCTCGGTGGGGGTCGGCGGCGACCCGTTCACTGTCGCTGGCGGCAAGTTCTATCTCACCGGCCCATACAACGGGACGGGCAGCTGCACGGTGGGGAGCCCGGGTTGTGCTCCGTTTGGGATCACCTTCGAGGTGCCCGCGAAGGCGGGACCGTTCGACTTGAAGCGCAACACCGCCAATCCCGCGGGTGAGGACCCCTGCGATTGCGTGATCGTTCGGGGCAAGATCGAAGTCAACCCGATCACCGCGGCGATCACGATTACGAGCGACCCTCCAGGCTCGCCGTATGCGATCCCGACGAGTATCGAAGGCATCCCGCTCGAAATCCAGCACATCAACGCAACCACGACCCGCGGCAACTTCCAGTTCAACCCCACTAACTGCAACAAAATGGAAGTAACGGGAACGATCCATTCCAGCGAAAACACAACCCGCTCGGTCGGCGTGCCGTTCCAGGTCACGAACTGCGCCGCGTTGAAGTTCGCACCGAAATTCAGCGTCTCGAGCTCGGGTAAAACGAGCAAAGCCAACGGCGCGAGTCTAAAAGTGAAGCTCACCTACCCCAAGGCGCCATTCGGGAGCCAGGCAAACCTGAAAAGCGTCAAGGTCGATCTGCCCAAGCAACTACCGTCGCGTCTGACGACACTGCAGAAGGCATGCACAGCAGCACAGTTCGAAGCCAACCCGTCCGGCTGCCCCGCAGCATCGATCGTGGGACACGCGACCGCGATCACCCCGCTGATCCCGGTGCCGCTCACAGGGCCGGCGTACTTCGTCTCCTACGGCGGAGCGAAATTCCCCGAACTCGTGGTCGTCCTCCAAGGATACGGCGTCACCCTGGACCTCCACGGCGAAACATTCATCAGCAAAGCCGGGATCACGAGCAGCACCTTCAAGACAGTCCCCGACGCCCCAGTCGGCAGCTTCGAACTCACCCTCCCCGAGGGCAAGTACTCGGCCCTCGCCGCCTACGGCAACCTATGCAAGAACAAACTCACGATGCCGACACTGTTCAACGCACAAAACGGGCAAGTCATCAAACAAACCACCCCAATCACAGTCACCGGCTGCCCCAACACCAAAAAAACAAGCAAGACAAAAAAACACAAGACAGCAGCACACAGGGGAAACACGCACAAGAAAAGATGAGACGCGGTGCGGAGTGGCTGACCGGGGGTCCTGAAGCGACTTGGCCTCCTGCGTTGACCCTTGGCACGCAGCTTATCGCCCGGCAGCCCTCAAGGGGGTAGACGCGAGGTCGACGGCCGGTCGACGAGGCTCGTGAGGCGTTTGTGCGACGACCGAGACGGATCGCACTAGGAGCTCGTCCGCACGGGGAGATCAGCCTACGTCTACGTTTGCGGTGACGCGCTGCGCCCATGTCAAGGCCTGTCTCGTCTCTCGCGGGGTGCCTAGAGCGTTCCAATCCGACTGCCAGTAGCGCACCCGGAAGAGGCCGTGCGACCGCAACGCAGTTATAAACGGATGCAAGGGAATAAATAACTGGCTAGATGTGGGCAACTTACCCCTATTTCTAGCGGTTATTCCTTACTAGTTGACAGCGGCATAAACGTTTGCATATAGTTTTTGTACTAACACGCGAGTCTGGGAGAAGACGGATGTCAAAGGAATGTGGTGGGGGGCTGAGGTCGGCGTCGACATCTGGCCGACGCGAGCCAGAACGCGTAGGCGCGTGGGGTAGCCGGATGTCCCGCCTCCTTCCAGCAGCGGTAGCAGCAGTGCTCCTTTTCCTGATCGCTACACCCGTGTCCACGTCGGCGGCGGAAGTCAGTACGGCGTTTCCCGAGTCAGCCGCTACGCTGACGCCCGCGTTCGCCTCATCGGCAGCGGCCTCCAGTCTCGTTGCCGCGGAAGAAGAATCTCACAAAGGCTTGGGGCAAAACGTGCCTCTGCCGGCAGGAGCTGTTGGCAGGAGAATCCACTTCATCCCGACTGCGGCTGGCTTGCGTCGGAAGCGCACGCATCGCAAGCACGACGAGCTGGGGCGTCGGTGCGAACCCGGGAATTGTCCTGAACCGCCGGTGTCCTTTCATGGGGGCGAAGTCCAGGTCGAACCACACGTCTACGCAATATTCTGGGGGAGCAACTGGAACAGCGAACCCGGCGCGGCGGTCCGCAGCCAGCTTCTCGGGCTCTATGGACAACTGTCGGGGTCAGCCTGGCAAGGGATTACGCAGCAATACTATGGGCGCAACGGCTATATCACGCCTTCGGTGAGCGTAGCGTCCTACACCGACACCAGCGTGTCTGCTCCCAGCGGTGTCAGCTACGGCAAGATCGTCGAAGAGGCTGAACGAGCTGGATCGGCCAACGCATGGCCACACGGGATCAACGACATATATGTCGTGGTGCCGGCGCCGGGTACCACCTACACGTTTGGCGGCTTCTGTGCGTATCACGAACCGTTCAAAGGGGGATCCGTAGATTTCGTGCCGTACGCCGGTGACGAACCATTCGCCTACCTCTGCCTCAGCTATGACCCCAGCCGCGTCGTCGGCAACGTTTCATCCATGCTCGCATCCCATGAGTACGCCGAGAGCGTGACGGATCCTGAGCTAACAGGTTGGAAAGACGCCGAAGGGGACGAGATCGCGGATATCTGCGCTTCCGGCGACGATCAGCTTGCGAGCGGTGCGTGGGTGCAGGGGCTGTGGGACAACTATCAGAACGCCTGCTCGCTTTCCGATCCGAATCCACCCAAGCTCACAGCGGTGACTCACGCTGCCACAGGCGTCACTACGAGCGGGGCGACGCTGAACGGGACCGTGAATCCGGGGAACAACGCTGCCCACTACGCATTCGAAATGAAGCAGGAATACAGCCCCGGTGAATTCAGCGGATTCAGTCAAGTGGCTGCGGGCGAACTAAGTGCCGGCACCGCTAACGTCGAACTCAGCGCCACAGCCAAAGGCGAAGCCGGATACGTGTATCGCTACCGCATCGCGGCTTGGTATGAACATCTCACGATATATGGCGGAGAAGTGCAGTTCGAAACGGGGCCGTGGGTACAAACGGGCGAAGCCACTGCCATAGCTGCTACGACTGCCGAACTACATGGCGTCGTGGGTCCGCACGGCACCGACACGCACTACTACTACGAATATGGAACCACCACCGGATATGGCAAAGATCAGCCGGCGCCTCCAGGCGCCGACGCGGGTTCTGGCAATACGCATGTGGGCGTGCCTCAGGGTGTGAGCGGCTTGCTGCCGAACACCGTCTACCACTATCGTCTGGTTGCCACCAACACCAATGGCCTGACGAACTACGGAAATGATCAGACGCTCAAAACGCTACCGCCGCCGCCCAGCGTCACGACGAATCCTGCCTCGGGAGTGACGGAAGCTGGAGCGACGCTCGCTGGGACGATCAATCCCGAGGGCGCGGAAACCAAATACGACTTCGAATACGGGCCAACGACCGCGTATGGCTCCACGAGTAGCGAATTGAGCCTGGGCTCGGGGTCGAGCAATCTCGAAGTCACCGAAGCTGTTGGGGGTTTGACGCCCGAGACCACCTATCACTACCGTGTAGCCGCGACGAATGTCAGCGGTACGAGCTATGGTGGCGATGCAACTTTCACCGTCCACGCGGCGCAGCCCAGCTATGAACGTTCGTTTGGGTCGAAAGGGTCCGGTGAAGGCCAGCTTATGTATCCGCAGGATGCTGCGGTTGCGGCTAACGGGAACGTGTATGTGTCGGACACGAACGACGACCGGATCGAGGAGTTCGGTCC
>JASLDD010000285.1 GCA_030151725.1 Solirubrobacteraceae bacterium | reverse complement strand
AACGCATGTTGGTCAGGCCAGCTGGCCGACAGGCAATCTAAGAGTCAGCCCGCCGCCAACCGAGAACCAACCCGGTCGGTCGGACGCCACCGCCCGGCATCCCGGACGATGACACTGAGATCAATCTAACCGTGGCTTGGCGATCTGCGCTTCTCGATTCCTGATCTCTTTGGTCGTCTGCCAGGCCTCGCGCGACGCGACGGAAAGCTTCCCCGCCGCGCGCGCATCACTGCGGTCGCTCAGGCGCCGGCGACGGCCAGCTGCTCGTCGCTGTAGCTCTCGCCGCTCTCGGCCTTCTCGACCAACGACGCGGGCGGCTCGAAGCGCTGGCCGTAATCCTCGGCCAGCTCGCGCGCACGGGCGACGAAGCCAGCGACACCGCCGTCGTACCCGTTGATGTACTGCAGCACGCCACCCGTCCACCCGGGGAAGCCGATGCCGAGGATGGAGCCGATGTTGGCGTCGGCGACAGACTCGATGACGCCCTCGTCGAGACACTTGACCGTCTCGATCGACTCAACGAACAGCATCCGCTCCTCGAGATCCTTGAGCGAGATCGAGGCGGGATCGTCGGTTTCGGGGAACATCTCTTTGAGGCCCTTCCACAGACCGACTCGCTTGCCGTCCTCGTAGTCGTAGTAGCCAGCGCCCGCGAGCCTGCCGCCGCGACCCGCCTCGAGCATCCTGTCGACGACTTCGAAGGCCGGACGATCCTCGAACTCCCCGCCTTCGGCCTCGACCGCCGCTTTGGTGGCGTCGCGGATTTTCCTGGCGAGGTTGAGGTTGAGCTCGTCGCTCAGCTGCAGCACCGGAGCCGGGTAGCCCGCCTGGTTTGAAGCCTGCTCGATCGAGGCCGCGGGCACGCCCTCCAGCAGCATCGCCACGCCCTCGTTGATGAAGGTGCCGATCACACGGCTGGTGAAGAAGCCGCGGCTGTCGTTGACGACGATCGGCGTCTTCTTGATCTGCTTGGCCACGTCGAGCGCTCTGTAGAGCGTCTCCTCGTTGGTCTTCTCGCCCTTGATGATCTCCAGTAGCGGCATCTTGTCCACCGGGCTGAAGAAGTGAAGCCCGATGAATTCCTCGGGCCGCGTGACGCCCTCGGCGAGATCCGTGATGGGCAGCGTCGACGTGTTGGAGCCGAGCAGCGGTGGGTGGGGATTCGATTTAAAGTGCGGCTCGATCTCGGCGAAGACCTGTGCCTTGACGGCCGGGTCCTCGAAGACGGCCTCGATCACGAGGTCGGCGCCCGCCGCAGCGGCGGGGTCGTCGGTGGGGGTGATCCGGGCGAGCAGCGCGTCGGCCTTCTCCTGCGTGGAACGCCCCCGCGAGATCGCCTTCTCGAGCAGCCCCTGCGAGTAGGCCTTGCCCTTTTCGGCCGCCTCCAGCGAGACGTCCTTGAGCACCACGTCGATACCCGCTTTGGCGCAAACGTAGGAGATCGCAGCGCCCATCATGCCCGCGCCAAGCACGACCACCTTGGTGGCCTTGAACGGCTCGAGCCCCTCGGGTCGGTTGCGCTCGCCGTTGACCTGCTGCAGGTCGAAGAAGAACGCCTGGATCATGTTCTTGGAGACCTGCCCCGTGAGCAGGTCGACGAAGTAGCGCCCCTCGATCTCAATCGCCGTGTCGAAGTCGACCTGAGCGCCCTCGACGGCTGCGGCCATGATGTGGTGCGGCGCGGGGTAGTTGGCGCCCTTCAGCTGCTTGCGCAGGTTGGCCGGGAAGGCGGGCAGGTTCTGGGCGAGCTTGGGGTTGGAGGGCACGCCGCCGGGGATCTTGTAGCCCTTCGCATCCCACGGCTGGCCGGCCGGCTCCTCCTGAGCGGCGCGCTCTTTGACCCACGCCTTGGCCGCCGGGACGAGCTCGTCCCGGCTCGCCACGAGCTCGTCGAGGATGCCCGTCTCGAGCGCCTTGTCGGGGCGCAGGCGCTGGCCCTGCATCAACAGCTTCATCAGCGCGTCCACGATCCCGAGCATGCGCACGCTGCGCACGACACCGCCCGCGCCGGGGAGCAGCCCCAGCTGGACCTCGGGGAAGCCGAGCTGCACGCTGGGCGCATCGACAGCGATGCGGTGGTGGGTTGCCAGGCAGATCTCAAGGCCCCCGCCGAGCGCCGCGCCGTTGATCGCCGCGCAGACCGGCACGCCGAGCGTCTCCAGACGACGCAACTGAGCCTTGCCCGCGCGCACCATCTCGGCGAGCTGTGGCGCGTCGTCCTTGGTGGCGGTCTTCAGGTCGTTGAGATCGCCGCCCGCGAAGAAGGTCTTCTTGGCGGAGGTGATGACAACGCCCGTGATCTCGTCCTTCTCGGCCTCCAGGCGATCGACCGTCGCGGCCATCGATTCGGCGTAGGCGCGATTCATGGTGTTGGCCGACTGGTTGGGGTCGTCGAGGGTCAAGAGGACGATGCCGTCGGTGTCCTTCTCCCAGCGAATTGTCGTGCTCTCAGCCATCTAGATCGCCTCCACGACGGTCGCAATTCCCATGCCGCCGCCGACGCACAGCGTGGCCAGGCCGTAGCGGCCGCCGGTGCGGTGCAGCTCCTCGATCAGCGTGCCGAGGATCATGCCCCCGGTCGCTCCCAGCGGGTGACCCATAGCGATGGCGCCGCCGTTGACGTTGACTTTCTCCATGTCCAGACCCATGTCGCGCACGAAGCGCAGCACGACCGCTGCAAACGCCTCGTTGATCTCGACCAGGTCGAGGTCCTCGACGCTCAGGCCGGCCTTGGCCAGCGCCTTCTTGCTGGCCGGCGCGGGGCCCGTGAGCATGATCGTGGGGTCTGCACCCGAGAGGGCCGTCGCGAGGATGCGCGCCTTCGGCTTCATGCCCAGCTCGTCGCCTGTCTTCTCGTTGCCGATCGTCAGCAGCGAGGCGCCGTCGACGATCCCCGAGGAGTTACCGGGCGTGTGGACGTGCTCGATCTTCTCGACCCAGTGGTACTTCTGCAGGGCGACCGCGTCGAAGCCACCCATCTCACCCACGGCGGCAAATGAGGGCTTGAGGCCGCCGAGCGTGTCGACGGTGGTGCCAGGACGGATGAACTCGTCGTGGTCGAGCACCACGTTCTCGTTGATGTCCTTGACGGGGATCACCGTGTTGCCGAAGCGACCCTCCTGCTGGGCGCTCCAGGCGCGCTCCTGCGAGCGGGCGGCGTATGCGTCGACGTCCTCGCGGCTGAACTCCTCGATCGTCGCGATCAGGTCCGCGCTGATGCCCTGGGGCACGAAGGAGGTGTCGTAGTTGGTCTCGGGGTCCATCGCCCAGGCGCCGCCGTCGGAGCCCATCGGCACGCGCGACATCGACTCGACGCCGCCGGCGAAGACGAGGTCCTCCCAGCCGGAGGCGACCTTCTGGGCGGCGATGTTGACGGCCTCGAGGCCCGAGGCGCAGAAGCGGTTGACCTGCACTCCGGCGACCGTGTCGGGTAGGCCGGCCTTGATGGCGGCTGTCTTTGCGATGTCCATTCCCTGGTCGCCGACCGGCGAGACGCAGCCGAGCACCACGTCGTCGATCCGCGACGGATCCAGTTTCTCGTTGCGCACGAGCGTCTCGTGCATCAGGCCGACCACCAGGTCGACCGGCTTGGTGCCGTGCAGGGAGCCGTTGAACTTGCCCTTCCCGCGCGGGGTGCGAATTGCATCGAAGACCAGTGCGTCGGTCGCTGCCATCGGTGAGACCTCCTGTGTAGTCGAACCTCAGGCTGGGCGCGCGGGTCCGGATGGAACTCGGCGAAACGCTACCACACAAACGTTCGTGCATGAACGCAAATATGTCTAAGATCACTCCATGCCCGTGACCGCCAAGCCCTCAGAACGCCGAAGCCAAGCAGAGCGCAGCGCGGCCACGCGCGACGCGCTGCTGGACGCGACGATCGCGTGCCTCGTCAAGGACGGCTATGCGAACACGACGACGAGCCGGGTGGCAGAACGAGCCGGCGTCTCCCGCGGCGCGCACCTGCACCACTTCCAGACGCGCCACGCGCTGGTGGCGGCGGCGATGGAACGCCTGGCGGAACGCCGCGGCGCGGAGCTGCTGGCCGCGGCGGAGGATCTGCCCGAGGGACGAGAGCGTCTGGTGCAGGGCCTCGACCTGCTGTGGGCGAGCTACGCCAACCCGCTGTTCCAAGCGGCGCTCGACCTGTGGTCGCACGCGCGCACGGACCCCGACCTGCGCAAGCGCCTCGTGCCGGTCGAGCGACGACTGGACAGACAGACGCTTGCGATCACCAAAAGACTGTTCCCGGCAGTGGCCGAGCAGCCCGACTTCGATCGCCTGATCGAGCTTGCCATATCGACGATCCGGGGGCTCGCGCTGCTCGACACGCTGCACCCGGGCGACGACGGACGCAACAGCAAGCAGTGGAGCTACAGCCGCGCGCGGCTCGTCGAGCTGTTCGAGGCGGCGCTCTGAATCGGACATCGATCGCCGCCCGCCGCGCTCGTTGACAACACCCACGCGGCGGGGTCACCCCGTCTTGCCGTGCGAACTCCTACTAAATACGATGATCCCCGCCCCCGGCTGGCAGTGTTCGTGTGGGGCGACTTCGAGCCGTTCACTCATTAGGACGGCGCCCGTCGGGGATGTGACGAGTATTTGGGTGGGCTGTTCTGCGAGCCCCACGTAGGCGGCCACGCCGTCGCTTCGGAAGCCCCGGGGAATCGCGGCGGTCCGGAGGCGACGGCGGCCGTGTCCGGTGTAGGCGTAGGCCCGATCGTGCGGGTCGGCGAGCACCCCGAAGACGACAGTCCAGATCGATGCCGACGGCGAGCATCCCTGCTCGGTGCTCCACGCGAAGGGCTTTGAGGGGTCGGGCGTGAAGTTGGTTGCCTGTGAGCCACCTCCGATCTCCTGGACGCTGGCCGAGAGGTTGAAGTAGGTGCGGCGCTGGAAGCGGTAGCGCTCCGCTCGAATCGAGTAGCCGGCGGTCCCGGGAAGGTGGCTTTTGGCGATCGTATGCATGCCTCCGGGGAGGAAGTGCACCGGTTCGTTTGGCGAGGTGCGCGCGCGAATCGACCGATGGGAGGCACCACAGCCTGCAGCGAGCAGGCATGCAATGACGATCGGACAAAGACCCCCGCGCCGCATCATGAGCGGATCCTACGTACAAATGGATCTTCGCCGGGACCGGCCGCAAGCAGATACGCGCGGTCGGGACGAGAGCGGTACGTTCGGCTCGCCGATGGGTTACCAAGCCATGCCCCTGAGGAGACGCTGATGCTTCGAGAGACGACCAGCCGGCGGCTCGCGTCGGGGATGGCGTTGGCTACAGCGCTGTTGGCTTTCGCGGTGTGCAGCCCTCCCGCGCGGGCCACGCCGGCCACGAAGCTCACGGCTCCTCCTGAGATGACCAGCAACTTCGGAAGCGCAGTGGCGATTGCCGCCGATGGCAAGACAGCGGTGGTGGGCGGAGAAACGGACAACGGTGGCGCGGGGGCGGCTTGGATCTTCGTCCGTGAGGGTGGCGCCTGGGTCCAACAGGGGCCGAAGTTGACGCCCAGGGATCCGGGGCGCGGGGCTCGCTTCGGGGCGAGCGTCGCGATCTCGGCAAACGGCGCCACGGTCCTGGTCGGTAACCGCGAAGGTCGTATCGGCGCGTGGATCTTCACGCTGAGGAGCGGCGTGTGGCAACAGAGTGGTCGCAGGCTGAGCCCTACAGGGCGTGAAGCCAAGGCGGAATCCGGCTCGCGGGTCGCGCTGTCCGGAGATGGCAGTACGGCGGTCATCACAGGCGGGGTGACGCCCGGCTACGAGGAGCAGGCCGTGGCGTGGGTGTTCAGCCCGCACGGCTCGAACTGGCGCCAGGACGGCGCCAGGCTGAAAGGCTCGGGCGGCTACGAGTCGACCTACAGCGCCGCGCTCTCCGCAAACGGAAAGACGCTGATCCTCGGCAGGGCCGAAGACGGGTATGACGGCGCCGCATGGATCTTCACAAGGCGAGGTATGCGTTGGCGCCAGCAGGGCTCCAGACTGCCGGGGTCTGGCACGCAGGGGTTCGGTGCCAGTGTCGCGATCTCGGCAAACGGCAAGACAGCACTCGTGGGGGCACCGCGTCTGGACTCGAGGCCGGGGGCCGCCATCGTCCTGCGCAGATCGGGCAGCGGGCGATGGACGGCGAGGGCGAGACTGTCACCTCCGGCGCACTCCCACGGCACCTACTTCGGCTCTTCTGTCTCGCTCTCCGCGGACGGCCGCATCGCGGTGGTCAACGCCCCAGTCCCAGGCGGGGGAGTTGGCTATGCGTTCACGGGAACCGGCCGGAGATGGCGAGAGACGGCGAAGCTCAGCGGCGGAGTTGGGTTCAGCGACACACTCGTTCTCTCAGGGGATGGCGACACGGTGCTGGCCCCGCCCCTGCCGATCGTGCCACCCGGCGAGACCTATGTGTTCGATCGTGTGGGGGTGAGATGGAGCGCGCACATGACGAGCATCTTGCCGACGGATGAGAGCGGGCGCGACAGCGCGGACTTCGGCTTTGACGTCTCGCTCTCCTCAGACGCAAGCACAGCGCTGGCCACCGGCGAAGGTGCGTGGGCTTTCGTGCACTCCCCCGGGGGCTGGGCGTTGCAGGGGTTGCCGCTCAGCCCTGGGTCTGAAAATGGCGATTTTCCGCACAGCACCGCTCTGTCCGCCAACGGCGACACGGCGGTGGTCGGCGAGTTGGGAGAACGAGGCTCACCCGGTCGGGTCCTCGTCTTCGTTCGCTCTGCGGGCGTCTGGACTCAGCAGGGGCCGCCATTGACCCCGACGGCTGCCGCCGCACCCACTCCGGACGCGCCCAATCTCGGGGAAGCCTTCGGCGCCTACGTGGCTGTCTCCGCCCAGGGAGACACCGTTTTGGTCGGCGGGCCGGGCGACGCCGGCGGCGTCGGCGCGGCGTGGGTGTTCGTCCGCCAGGGCGAAACCTGGATCGAGCAGGGCTCCAAGCTGATCCCCACGGATGAGGTCGGTGAAGGCGGCTTCGGCGGCAGCGTCTCCCTGTCGGCGGACGGGAACACCGCGTTGATTGGGGGCTCGACCGACAACAACAAATTCATACCGTCGAGCAGCGGGCCACGCAACGTCGGCGCCGCCTGGGTCTTTGCCCGCACCGCGGGCACGTGGATGCAGCAAGCGCCAAAGCTCACGGCCCCCAAAGGCCACGACGAAGACGCCTTCGGCGAGGACGTGGCGCTCTCCGGCGATGGCGAAACCGCGCTGATCGGCAGTCGCGGATTCGGATGGGTGTTTGCCAGGTCAGGGTCGACGTGGAGCGAGCAGGCGATGCTCGCCGCAGCCCCATTGAGCGCCGACGCGTTCGGTGAAAGCGTCGCCCTGTCAGCCGATGGAAGCGCGGCGCTCGTCGGCGGACTGCCAGGACGCTATTGCGGCAGGTACATGAACGAACTCTGCAGCCGCACGGGGACGGTGTGGGACTTCACGCGAAGTGGCAGCGCCTGGACCAGAAGAGCCTCCCCTTTCACCGGCCCGGGCGCCTTCGGCTCGAGCCTTGCGCTTTCGAGCAACGGCGAAACCGCGTTGATCGGGGACCCCGTTGGCGACATCGCGTCGTTGAAGGGGGGAAGCGCGTTGGTGTTCGGGCTGACGCCTCCGTGAACACTGTCAGCCCGCCTTCCACACGATCGGCTTTTCCGTGTAGACGTCTCCGCTGCCCGTCCACTCCTCCTTGACGATCGAGCCGCCGCTTCCAACCAGGTAGATCTCGCAGGTCTGGTAGCTCACGCCACGTGTGAAGTGCTTCGGCTGGGTCCCCGATTCACACGGTCGGAAGTTCCCGAGCACGGTCAGTTCTTGACCCTGCTGTTCGCGATCGTCGATCGCCTCGAAGCCCGCCGACGGGACGCCATCTTCGTCGCCCGCGTTCAGCTGCGGCTTACGAGAGAACCTTGATGGGGCAACGGAGTCCTGGAGCGCCCACAAGGCGCCCGTCGCCGGTAAGCAGCTCGCACCCGAGCGTCTCAGCCAACGCTACGTATGTGGCGTCGTAGGCGGTTAGATTGGCTCGCAGCTCGAAGACGCGACGCATCAGCGGCCAAGCGGGGTAGCGATCCAATTCAAGAACTTCGAGGTCGCCAACCGCCGCAGCAAATCGCTGCTCGCTGAGCGTGCCGGCGAGCCAGCGTTTGCGCAGCGCTGACACCGTCTCCACATCGACGAGATCTGGCGCCGCTAGATCCTTCGTCGCACGCAGTGCCTCCCGCGCGACGCGCCCGTCGGTCTCGTCATCAGCGATGGCGTTGGCGAGCACGCTCGCATCTACCACGATCAACGTCGCCCGCGCTCCTCCGCCAGATCCTTCGCAGCGCGCGCAAGCCCCACTTCTCCTCCAGACCTCCGATCGATGCGGTCCAATACCTCAGCCAAGGTGGGCCGCTTTGCGATCCTCGTCAATTCGCTCGCGAGGTACTGCTGTAGGGATTGCCCGCGCGACTTCGCCCTGCGTTGCAGGGCACGGTGAACATCCTCGGGCAGATCGCGCACAAGCAAGTTCGTCATTGCTTGCAGAACGATAGCACTGGCCGACGGCTTCCCGTCACGTTTGATTTGCCTGTTCGCCGGGTAGACAGCGAACCATCGGTATGTCAGGTACCAGTCATTTGTTGGGGCAACGATTGACGTTGGGGAGGCAAGATGAAGCTGGGGAGCTCCACTGGAGTGATCACTCGTGGTCTGGGCAGTCGGCGGAGCTGGACGGTCTGGCTCCTGGGAGCGCTGCTGGTGACGGCCTTCGCGGCCGCGAGCGCACAGGCGGCCGAACCGCCCGCGCAAGATCCCTTCTACAAATACGAAGGCAAGCCCCAGCTCAAGAAGATTGGCCCCGGGACGGTCCTGAAGACTCGCAGCGTGCCATTCCACGTTGAGGGCATTGAACTACCGGTCACTGCGGTCCAGCTCTTGTACCGGTCGACCTCCGAGCTCGGCAAGCCGACCGTGAACGTAACGTCGGTTTTGCTCCCACCGGTGAAACTCAGCACTTCGGTGATTTCCTACCAGTCCTTCTACGACAGCCTCAACACCGAAGACGACCCTTCCTACGCGATCTCCGGTGGCAATCCCTCGGGCGGCGAAATCGCACAGGCCGAGTCCGGTCTCATCTCACCGGCGCTGCTGGCGGGCGAGACCATCGTCGTCCCCGACACGGAGGGCGAGGAAGCCGACTTCTCGGCCGGCCCGGTCTACGGCTACAACACGCTCGACTCCCTACGCGCGGCACTGAGTTCGCCCGCGACAGGTCTGAGCGCAGCAAGCAAGATCGGCCTGGCCGGTTACTCCGGCGGAGCGATCGCCACCGAGTGGGCTGCGGAGCTCGCGCCAAGCTACGCCCCGGACATCAACGCCAACCTCGTCGGCGCGGCGATGGGCGGGGTGCTCGTCGACCCGGCCCACAACCTGAAATACGTCGAAGGCTCAAGCACATGGGCCTCGATCATCCCGATGTCACTCGACGGTCTCACGCGCGCGTTCCACCTCGATCTGACGCCGTACCTGACCCCATACGGACAGGAACTGCTCGCGGAGGACCAGGACAAGTCGATCACCAACGAGGTCTCGACGCCGGGTCTGACCTGGTCGGAAATTGCAAAGCCCGAATACCCGACGCCGGACAGCATCCCGATCTTCGTGCGGACCGCGAACAAGCTCAACGTCAGCACGGGCACCCCGACCGTGCCCTTCCTGATAGGGCAGGGCAACGGCGGTGAAGAATTCGAAGGCACCCCTGGCAACAAGCCGGGCATCGGCCCGGGCGACGGCGTCATGATCGCCGGAGACGTGCGGACCCTGGCCCGCGAATGGTGCAGCCGCGGCGTGTCCGTGCACTTCACCGAATACCAGCACCTCGGGCACATCGAGGGTGCGGCTCCTTGGCTGGCCGAAGCGACGCCTTGGCTGACCGCTCGCTTCCTGGGGCAGTCAGCGCCGCAGAACTGCTCGGAAATCGCTCCTGGGAACTCGCTGGCGCCGGAGAAGAGGGCCAAGAAAGGCCGGTAGGCGGAGTCTTATCATCGAGTGGGCAGGCCGCTTAGCCCCTGCTTACTCGCCGTCCCTGTTAGGGGTTCTTGCCCACGTTCGCTGGGTTCCCGCGGAACATGAACTATCGGCGAGATAGGTTCGAGTGGGCTCTCCCAAGCCATTTTCGGCGCTTCTGCGGCCACTTTGCGATCATTCACTGGCAGATCAACGACACCAGCTCACTCGCACGTTGTCTGATGCTTCATTGCTGATCTCGGACTTGGATCTGCCGTCGCTAGCGCAGCAGACGCCGGCGCAACTGCGACAACCACCGCAACGGGCGGGTCTGCTCGTAATCGCGCCACTCCTGCGGCTCTACGCCGGGTTCCTGTTCAAACCTGGTCCGTGCGGAACCGAAGCCGGCGCCATTGCCGTTGCCAGGCGTCGACCCTCCCGGACCGTATCCGGGACGCACGCCACCTGGAGAGAAGCGACCGCCGGTCCCGGCACCGTTGCCCGAGGAGGGGCGTCCCGCACCGAACCCGGCACGGCCCGGACCGCCGACGCCGGGCCCAGAGCTCGGCGTCTGGGTCGCTTGTTTTGCCCAGTTTTCGGCCCATTTCCTCGCCAGCGGCACCATCGCCTGCTCCCACTCCTCGACGTACGCCTCGCCCACGGCCTTCTGGACCTCGACGGCTCGAGCGGTCAGCGCTTCTCTGGCCTTGACCTCATGTTCACGCCTAACCTCGGCGGCATCGACGGAGGCCGAGGCGATGATCTTTCGCGCCTCGGCGTTCGCGTCGTGCTCATCGGCGACGGCGCCGCGCTGGTCTTTCTCGAAGTAGTCGAGGACTTCCTCGTACGACGAGGGCTCGCCGAGCGACATCATCGTCTTCACAAGCGCCGGCAGCGAGTCGATCGCGAGGATCAGATACCAAATCAAGTTGGCGAGGTTGCGCATCCCCGCGTTGTGGGCCGTCAGCACGTCGAGCGCTTCGACGCGATCCAGCAGACCCGGGGATTCGCGCGATTCGGCGACGTACTTCGCTTCGCTCTTGCGTCGTTCGCCTTCCAGCCTTTTCAATTCGGCGTTCACGACCTTCAGACGTTCGCTGCTGAATTTGTGTTTCTTTTTCACCTCACCCTGTTCGGCTCCCGCGCGTTCCTGTTCAAACGCGTTCAGCCGTCCGCGGATTTCCGCGACGCGAGTTGAGGCCGATTCTGCGCCTTCGGCCTTTTTGTGAAACACGGGGCCTGCACCCTGCTTGCCCGTCCCGCACTTCCCTTCAAGCTCACACGTCGCTCGACGCTGATCTTCTCGTTCGAGGTTTTCGGCGCTGTGCAGTTCACCGACAATCGCCTGGTAGCGGGGTTCCGCCGCGAGCGATTCACTGGTGTGGTTGCTTTCGAGCGCGGCCTGCTGTTCAGCTTTTTCCGCCTTCAGTCCTTCGATCGGGTTGAAATCGCTTTTGAGCCTTTCCCGATCCTGCCCGAGCTGCTGGCCTTTGTCGATGTGCACCTGCCGATTCACTTCATGCGCAAAGGCTCGCAACACGAGCGGCTTGGCGACGACCATGCCGACGATCACAGCCAACACGACGCGTGGGACGGCCATCAAGATCGTCAGCCACCAAACCCGCTGCCTCCTGATCGACATCAGCAGCCAGCGATCGAAGGTCATGATCGCCGCGCCCCAGCCAAGGCCGAGGATCACGGCGACGATCACTGGCGCGTGCAGAAAGTCGTGGATGGTGAAGCCCATCGAGAGGGTCGCGAGTGTCGCCGCCACCAACACGACGCCGCCGGTGGCGGCGAACTTTTTCGACTCGGTGGGGCATTCCTCGAGCACCTCCGGGACCGCCCCCGACATCCATGTGAACAGGCGTTTCATCGCAGGCTCTCATCATGCTTGCGCTTGGGCAGTCGCCACTCCGGAGGCGTCCGCAGCCGCGGCACCAGCGGCGCCGAGAACACGTCCGGCATCGGCGGGCACGCTGGAATCGCCGGCCCGTCGAGTCGGGGCCCCGCGACCCTGCCTGGTGCACGCGCGAACGCCCGGCCAGACGACGGGGCGGTGGGAAAGGGATTCGTTTCGGCCAGCGGGAACTCCGGCCAGGGTGTCTCGACGTGGATGGAGAGGCCGGGGAAGTCGGGAAGGGGGATCGCCTCAATGCGCGGCAGCGGCACCGTGCGAATGGTCGGAGATGTCCACGAGAGGCTCCCCCAGCGGTTGACCGCGGTGAGCCTCACCTGGGTGCCAGCGACGACCTGAACGTTCGCTTCGCCGTCGGGACCATGGACGCCCCACGGCGGGATCTCGACGTGCTCGGCGTTGCTGGTCTGCCACGTCACCGTCACCTCCGAGCCCTCGAGCACCAAGAGGCTCGAAAGGCTCGTCTGCAGGAACCGCGGTGGCTGACGAACGTGGTCAAGCGCCTTCACCCAGTCGGCCGCGGCTGGCCGACGGGCGCCGTCCAGGCCGGCCGCGAAGAAGTCAGCACAGGTCGAGATGATGGCACTCGAAATGTGCTCTTCGACCCGCTTGCGGAAGCTTTCATACCCCTGCTCCTTGCCCGCCACGAAGGGGGGCTTGTCGACGTCGATCGCTGGCCAACGGAGACCGGTCGCCGCGTACTCCGCGATAGAGCTAGCGGACACGCGGATAAAGAAGATCGGGCTGTGTCCAAAGATGAGCGTCGCGGCTAGCATTCCCACTGACCACCGCTCGGCGGCGGGAGTATGCGGCGCTTTGTTTAGCCCACTGCCGTCGCCCTTGACCTCGACCGGGACGAACTCGTCCTGCTTGCCTTCAGTGCCGGGCACCTCATCGCCGTGGACCATCAGCACACCCAGGTCGAAGTCGATCAGCTGCACATCGGCGGTCTGCTGGTTGACCATCAGGTTAGGCAGGTTCTGATCGCCGTGTGTGAAGCCGATCTGCTCGAGCAACGCCGCGCAACGGGCGTAGTTGTACGCGTAGTCGATGCGCTCTCCCAGGCTTGCGCTTTTGATGAAGGGGCCGAAGTCGGCGTCGTTTGGCATCTGCATGTAGCCGAGCTGCGTCAGATCGAGCATGAAGGCCAGGAGCCGGAAGGCGCCGTCGACGCGCGCCCGCACGAGCGAGAACGGTGTCGCGAGCAGACCATCCAGCGTTTCTGCACCGCCGCGAGCAACGCCAGCATGAAACCCCGTGACCCTGTCGATGACCTCAGCCTCTTCGACGCCTGTATCGGTTAGCTCGAAGAGCTTCGTGACCAGCGGCATGCGGGGCGCATGACCGTTTCTGGCGCGGACTACGTGAATGCCTCCGTAGGATCCTGTGCCCTGTTGACCGCCGAGCGTGAAGCGCTCGCCGACTGCGGGCAGGTCGATGCGATGACGCCTGGCGAACTCCTTCAGCTCGCAGTGAACCGACTCGATCGTCAGCTCAGCGCTCATGCGGGGTGTCCCGCTCGGGACCGGTCAGCGGTCGCGTCATCACACAGCCAACGCTCGCGTCGTCCTCGAAGGCGCCGTCGGCGAGCAGCGCCGCGAGCGTCGCGTCGAGGATCTCCTGCAGCAGCGCCGCGCTCTGCTCGGCGTCGCCCCGCAACAGATCCTGCCAGCGAGCCGCGAGCGCATCGAGCACTCCGATCAGCTTCGTGGGTATGCCCTTCCAGTATCGTCCGTCGGGCGTTTTGGCCTGCGGGCAGTCCTCGTCAGTGGCCACGCCATCGCTGCACGCGAGATACAGGCGCGGCTTCAGCCGGCTGGTCAGCCGGCAACCCTTCTCAGCCTCGAAACCGTATGCGGGAGCCGGCAGGAAAGACTCGAGCGCTGGCTGCCCTCGATCCCAGTTGAGCTGGGGCAGCGCAAGCCCACACCAGCGCAAGTTCATCACGCCGGTGACCGCCGTCTGAGGAGCGATCTCGAACAAGCTTCCATTGCCGATGAAGCAGTGCGAGACGAGCCCTTCGGGTTCGGCTCCGACGGCGATCAGCGTGGTCGCTCCGTCGCTGCTCAGCTCGTGAGCCGCGGCCATCTCCTCCAGCCCCCAGATGCCTCTCCTGACCCCGGCCTCTTCTATGTGGCTCGCAGCCAACGCCGCCATCTCGGAGGCGACTGCACCCGATTGCGGCAACGAGCCGACCCCATCGCAGATCACCACGCCGGCGCCAGCTGCCGCCTCGCCCATCCGGAACACAGCGACGCTGTCCTGGTTCTCGCTCTTGCCTGGCGCAGCCACGGTCGCAGCCGCCGGGATGACCTCACACACCGCCATCTGCCTGAGCTATTGACCCGGAGGCAGAGCCGGCCGGCTGGCCGTGATCGAGTCTTTGAAGAATTTTCGCAGCCCTGCGGCGTCGTAGACGTGCTGGAACAGCCTAGGTTCACTGACGATCGATGCGAGCAGAGAGCCGCCTGCGGCAGGCTGATCGCGCGAGGCAAACAGACACGCCGCCAACGACGTGTTGCGCAGCCCACGAATCCGCTCCGCGATTCGCTGTGTCTGCTTCACATCGCTGTTCTCCTCGCCGTCCGACATCACGGCCACGACCGCCGACACCGGCAGCTCCTGCGCATGACCCCTCTGCAAATACGCCTCCACGATCGACGCTGCCGCTTCCAAACCCTTATAGATGGCGGTCCCGCCGGTGCCGTGCGCCGTCGGGTCGAAGGTCTCATCACGCGGTATCTCGGCCAATTTCCTCGGGGGGCGCGCATCCGTGACCCTGGTGTTGAAGGAGACGAACGCGAAGTGGTAGTTCTCCGGAGACCGACCTTCCTGCATCTCTTTCACCAGCATCCGTACCGCGATATCGACGGCGGCCGCCTTGGTGCCATGCGGCACGTCCCCCTCCGCCGAGGCGCCTGAACTCACCGGCAGCGTCATCGATCCAGAGCCGTCGTTCACCATCACGGCCAGCTGATACCACGCTGGCGCGGCGACGACCTCAGCGTCGATGTAATCGTCGAACCCACCCATCCCCCACCTCCATCCACAGAGAACTAGCGCGGCCGGGGCCCCGCATTCACCCGCTAAACGTCAATAGTTCCGGTGCTCCCCACCAGGTGGAAAACCTGATGGCCATTCTCACGTGGTCATGCACCGGAGCCTTGCGACGGCGCAAGATAGCGGATTCCGATCATTAGGGCAAATCCGTTGATTGATCATTGCTGACGTGTTTCCTTGGATCATCAACAAGGCTTGCCGGCCGACAGACGAGCGGGGGCTTGCCCGTTACTAGGAATGTGTCTGCCACACCGCGGCATCGGGGCCCGGCCAGGTCTCAAGCACATAGCCGCAGAGCTCGGCTCCGCGAATGTCGATCTGCTCCTCGTCCCATAACTCGTGTTCGCACAGATGTCGGTTGACGAGCAGCTGGCTTCGCCTGGCAAGCTCCTTACGCTTGCCCGACCAGGCAGCGTTGGACATCGACGAGTTGAGGGCACGCGTGACCAGTGTCAGGTTCTCCAGGAGGTGGACGTGTGCGTCGCGATGCTCCGCCGCTTGAGCTGGGTCCATTTGATCGTCGCCCTGCACAGGCCAGTTGTCGATCCAGGCCTGCGGCATCGCGTGCTCGATGGTGAGCTTGTCGGGCAGTGGCAGCTGCTCGCTCAGCGGTGTCGCGGCGATCTGCTCCTCGCACGCCTCGAGCAGGACACGGATGCGCCGCTGATTGATCCAGCCATACATAGGAACTCGCAGCAGTCGGTGTCTAATCTCAGCGTCGGTCGGCCAGCGGTCAGTATCGTTCTCGAACCCGCGTAGAACTTCCACAATCGTGACGTCGGCCGTCGTGAGGTTCTGCTGCTCGTGCAGACGAGTGAGAAGCGCCGCCAGCAGCCGGTTGTAGTGCTGCGTGGTCGCTCCGAGCATCATGCGACGAACCAGCCAGCTCTCCAGGGCACGAACGGCCCGTGCTCGCCGCTCGATGCTGAGCTCTTTGGTGCGGAACAACAAGAGCGCCACCGGGATGAGCGTCGTCGTGTCCATGAGGTCCAGACGATGGAAAAACCGGCCCTCGACAGACGTGCGGTCCAGTTCGTCAAATGACCGGTAGGTCTTCGCATCCGCGCTGAGCTCCTTGACGATCTCAGCAGCCTGAACAGAGGGGTCGGCCTGCATTATCAGGCGGCGAAAGTCCGCGAACAGCCTTTGCACCCGCGGCGTCTTGCCGGTGCGCATTGTCAGCCAGTGCATCAGGAAGAGGTCGGCGCGCTCGCTGGTGTAGCGGCCCTGTCGCACGGTCTCGAGCCAGTACTCGCCATCGCCGAGCGCGGGCTGCCAGTACATAGCATGGAGCTCGCGGGCGTTGACTCCCTGGCGGGTCGCATGGCGCAGTAGCGAGTTCTTGGCGAGATCCAGCGATGTGAGGTCAGCCCCCGGGAGTTGAGCGTCTCAAAGATGACGTTCGCGTCCGAGCTTCCGTCGAGCTGGATTGCTACGACCTGGAGCAGTCCCTCGACGGTGTCCTGCAGCGCATCAAGCCGGTCGGTTGAGTCATCGCCTGTGCCGAGCCAGTCATCGATCGCCGTCTTGAAGAACCGCAGCGCCCCGGAAGTACCAGTCTCCTTCGTCGGGAGAGGCGCTCCGGCATCCGGTCGAATGGTTTCGCGGAACTCCTCTCGATCGTCCTCGCTCGGCCACATCTTGAATGAGAGCGGACCCTCGGCGTGGCGCCCCTCGTTTCGCAGCATCCGATCGATGTCGGACGCCCTCGGCTCGTCTCGCTCCTTTGCGACCGCCCGCAGGGACGCGAGCAAGACCTGCAGAGTCGTCAAACGCTGCTGACCATCGATCACCGAGAACACCTTGACCCGCCCAGGGTCCGCAGATCGCAACTCGATCACGATCGCACCAAGGAAGTGTGTGAGCATCGATTGGTCAGCCAAGCGTCCGTTCGCGGCCTCCGCCACGTCCTCCCACAGCGGAACCCACTGCGCCTCCTTCCCCCAAACATACGAGCGCTGGTAAATCGGAACCTCGTAATGAATCCGATCAGCAAAAAGATCCTGGAGAGTAACCAGCCGCGGATCAATCACGGTGTGCAGTCTAGCCATACGAACCAGTTCTGGTGCTTGGAAGGAATCGCTCAATTGAATCGCTCATCAAGCTCTTCAATCCACGTCCTCTGGGAACTCGAGTCGCTCGATCTCGTCTGGTGTGAGTAGCGTGACCGAGACGCCCTCGTAGATCGCGGGCACTCGGTTGGCGCTGGAGCGGTCCTCAGGCGTGACCCTGTCGCCAACCACGATCAGCCAGCCCCGAGCGCCTACGCCGAAAGTCGCATCCCATGCGATGAGCAACTCATACAGAGAGCGCACGGCATCTCCGAGAACGGTCTCGGGCTGGAGCGCCGCCGTCTTGACCTCGACAAGAATCTGCGTCCTCTTGAGCGTGATGAGGCCATCAAACCCCCATGTCGAGCCGTCGGGCGCGTGGAAGGAGGGATACTCGTTGTACTGTGCGCCCTTCGCTTCAGCTAGGGCTCTGAGGCGCTGTAGCACCTGCTTCTCGGTCTGCTCCGCTTTTCGGAAGCGATCGACGGCGAGCGCTCGGATCTCGCCCACAGTCGCGTCGGGGGGCGCATCCTTGAGCTGGTCTGCGACTTCAGCTTTCCTCTGCCTGCCAACGTCCGCCTCGGTGCGGCGTGATAGTTGCTGCTTTTTCAGGTCCCTCTCGAGTTTGGCCCGCTCTTGATCTCCCTCCTCTTGTTTGCGCAAGCGCCAGGCGCCCCAGACGAGGAAGCAGATGCCGACCAGCAGCAGCACCAGACCGATCCACAGAGCCCATTCGCCGAGGTTGGCCGCGATGTGTTGGCGGTGTTCCATCGCCGCCCGCGATTCGGGCGTCAGCCGTTCTAGTTCGCTTTGGGAAACGCGGAGGGTGCCGGTATCCCGTAGGACCCATCCTGGTCCCAGGATCGCGAGGACACAGAGGATGCCACCCACTGAGACCAGTAGGCGGGTGAAGCTTCGGGAGTCTGGCTGAGTCAACACCAGACGCTAGTCGAGGTCGTCATGGCGGCGCACGGCCGTCTGAAAGGCAGCGGAAGGCAGCAGCCGACGCGCTTGACGAAGGCTCGGCGGCTACCGCCGGTTTCAACGATGGGCGAGAAAGGGTTACTGAACAGGCTGTTTGTCATAGCGGGGCCGCCTTGAGCCAGGAACCTACCGATTATGAGCTGCAAGCCCGCTGCGCCTGGTGGCGCGCGCCGGCGCGATCGCCGGACACCTCCACGCCAGCGACGAGCCGGTTGTATTGAACGACAAGCAGGTTGAAGGTCTACGGGCGATTGCTGCCGGCCAAACCCCTGGGGGTGCTGCCGACCGGCTATGGCAAGAGTTACCTCCTCCAGCTGCGGCGCTGTCGGGCGTCACCGTCGTTGTGAGTCCGCTCGTCTCGCTGATGACCGATCAGGCGCTTGAGTTGAACCGAACGATCGCGGGTCGTGTGCGCGCCCTTATGGCGCCGATGCACGAGTCCAACAGTCGGACAGGGAAGAGTGATAGAGGAGCAGCTCAAGGGCTGCGCGTCCACGTCTCGGTGCCGCGTACGAGAGAAGCCGATCTCGACTTCGCTAAGGCGCTGACTGGGGCCTGAGAACTGCCAACGGCCGAGGGGGTAGCCCAACATACGCCCGATTATTAGAATCCACCAGCATGAGAGTCTTCATCAGCCACAGCAGTAGAGACAAGGCACTCGTGCGTGAGCTCGTTGGCTATTTTCCCGGCTGGCTCAAGCCCTGGATCGATGAGAACGAGCTGCTGTTTGGAGCTGAGCTCAAGCCGTCCCTCAAAGGCGCCATCGACTCTGAGGTCGACTATGTCGTGCTTATCTTCGGTCGGGATACAGCTGACTCGGAGTGGGTCAGACAAGAGGTCGCTTGGGCGAGAGAACGCGAGGAACTCCTTGGGCGGACGATTGTCTTGCCCGTCCTAGTTGACGATGTCCGTCATCGCCTCGCAGAGATCGGGCTTGACGGCCGCGTCGATCTCCCAATCAGCGATTTCACTGAGGGAGGCACGAGGCTCCTCTCAGAGCGACTCGCAAACCAAATCGCTGGCTGGATGTCGGAGGAGCGCGAGCATCAGCCGCGAGTCAACTCCACCCGGCCACCCGACTCCCTCGATGCCCTAGGCC
>JASLDD010000272.1 GCA_030151725.1 Solirubrobacteraceae bacterium | reverse complement strand
GTCAGCCCAGCGTGGTGCTTGAGTCAGACCTCTAGCCTCCTGAGCACGAGCCACCAGCTATGAGCTGCATGACAGCCGTGAGCCCCCTGGTCCCATAAAGGTCACCCGCGAGATAATGCGCGGCGTGAGCAGACCCTCCATCCCCAGCCCTCTGAAGCGTGCTGTTCGTCAGCGCTGCGGATTCGGTTGTGTCGTTTGCGGGGTCCCGCTCTATCACTATGAGCACATGGTCGCATACCACGTCGTGAAGGTGCACGAGCCGGACAATCTCACTTTGCTCTGCGATCGCCATCATCGCGAGAAGACCTCCGGGTTGCTCCCAATCTCGGACGTCCGCGGAGCGAATGCCGATCCGTACAACCTTCGCAGCGGCCGGTCGGCCCCCCTTTCTCTCCACTATTCCGGGGAGGGCTGTGAAGCGCGCATTGGCGGCGTGTCTCACGAATGGCCGGTGTTGCCCAGTAGTGGCCTAACAACAGCCCTCCTAGTGGACAACGTCCCCATCGTGGCGTTCATGCGAGAAGACAACCAACTGCTGTTGACGATCCAACTGTTCGGAGCACAAAACGAGCACGTTGTACAGGTCTTGGACAACGAGCTGATCTACTCCGTTGGGCCGTGGGATGTTGAGATGGAGTCACGAAGGCTCACGATCCGCAGCGCCCCGCGCGACATCTTTGTGAGCATTGAGTTCACGCCTCCATCACTCGTGGATATCCAGCGCGGCCACTTCTACTGCAACGGATATGAGTTCAAGGTTGCCCCAAACAGTTTCGACACCGGGCGGGGGTACGTAGAAGACCTCCAGGTGAGGGGCCTCGCGAATGGGGTCGGGATAGGCAACATGGGCTCGGCTGTCTGCGGCATCGGGCTGCCCGCGTCGCAGAAACCCCACCAGCCCTTTTCAAGGCCGGTAAGAATCATTTTTCCTTCGACAACCTGAGCGCGCGCGCCTCGGCCCCGACCCGGCGGCGTGCACCGATCGAGCTACGTCGCGATTTCTTCGGCGTACGGCGCCGCGTGGCTGATCCGCTCTGTGCGATCGCGCACAGGGGGTTGAAGAAAGAAGCTTTGGTACCTAACATTTCGGTACCAAATGTCTTCTGTGACCACATCTCCACCAAGCTCGCCCGCAGCGACTGACCGCATCGAGCCCTACGTCTGGAAGATCGCCGGCGTGGTGATCCTCGGGATGATCATGTCGATCCTCGACACGACCATCGTGAACGTGGCCCTGCGCACGCTGGGTCACGACCTGCACAGCTCCATCTCCCAGATCCAGTGGGTGGTCACCGGCTATCTGCTCTCGCTGGCCGCCGTCATCCCCGTCACAGGCTGGGCCGCCAGGCGCTTTGGAGCACGGCGCGTGTACATGGTCTCGCTGGTCCTGTTCACTGCCGGCTCCGCGCTCTGCGCGGTTGCCGCCTCGACCACCACGCTCGTGCTCTTCCGAATCCTGCAGGGGGTGGGCGGGGGGATGATCATGCCGGTGGGGCAGCTGATCATGGCCCAGGTCGCCGGCCCCAAGCGCATGGGGCGCGTGATGGCCATCATCTCCATGCCCGCCATGCTCGGCCCGATCCTTGGCCCGGTGGTGGGTGGGGCGATCCTTCAGAACCTTCACTGGTCGTGGATCTTCCTCGTCAACGTGCCCATCGGCGCCATTGCGCTGCTGCTCGCCTGGCGCATGCTCCCGCACACTGATTCCGGGAAGGCCGGCCGCCTCGACGTGGTGGGCCTGGCGTTGCTCTCCAGCGCATCGAGCTCACTCGTCTATGGGCTCTCACAGCTCGGCACCAACAGCAGCCTCACCGCGCCCATCGTGGTCTGGCCGATCGTCGCCGGCGTGGTGCTGGCCGGTGTCTTCTGCTGGCACGCCCTGCGCGTGGAGCGCCCGCTGCTCGACGTTCGCCTGTACGCCAACCGCATCTTCGGGGCCGCCTCGCTCACCACGTTCGGGCTCGGCGCTGCTCTGTTTGGGGCGATGATCCTTGTGCCCTACTACTACCAGGAGGTTCGGCACGAGAGCGTCATCGTGACCGGCCTGCTCAGCGGGCCCCAGGGCTTGGGCATGCTGTTGGTGATGCCGCTCAGCGGTCGTCTCAGCCAGCGCTTCGGCGGCGGCAAGGTGGCCATCTTCGGCGTGGCGATCCTGTCCATTGCGACCATCCCGCTCGCCTTTGTGGGCGCACACACGTCAATCCTCTCGATCTCCCTGGTGCTGGTCCTGCGCGGTGTGGGCATCGGCTTCTCCTTCATGCCCGCAATGACTGCTGCCTTTGCATCGCTCAGGCCAGACCAGCTCTCAGACGCCACGCCGCAGCTCAACGTCCTGCAGCGCATCGGCGGCGCCATCGGCACGGCGGTTCTCGCCGTAGTGCTCCAGCGGGCCACCGGCTCCTCGCACTCGGTGGCGCACCTCGCTGGGGCGTTCGACACGGCCTACTGGTGGTCGGTGGGCATCTGCGTCCTCTCTCTGATCCCGTGTCTCGTGCTGCTCCGCGCCGAGAATCCGCGCGCGCAGCTGGATCGGACGGCCGCCAATGCCGAGTCTGCCATCGAGCCGCTCGGCGCATAGCCGCGATCGAAGAGTAATGAGCACCCTAACCATTGCCCACGATGACAAGCCCGAGGTTGTGCTCGAGAAGGACGAGCTGCGCGAGGCGCAGGTGACGGACCTCGGGATGGCGTTTCGGCGCGTGTTCCGCAGCCTCAGCAGGCTGCGCGGGCGCGACACCCACCTCGCCGGCGGCGAGCTCAGCCACGCCCAGTTCGAGCTGCTGATCGAGCTGCACGAGCGCGGCGCCCTCTCGGCGGGCGAGCTGGCCGCGGCGGCGCGACTGAGCCCCGGCACGGTCACGCAGATGCTCGATCACCTTGCCGACTGCGGCCACGTCGAGCGCGTGCGCTCCCAGACAGACCGCCGGGTGGTCGTCTCGCGTCTCACCGCGCAGGGGAGAGCCAAGATCGAGGCCAAGCATGCGGCCTGGAAGTGCCGCTGGGATGAGGCGCTTGCGGGGCTCGACATAGCCGAGCTGCGCGCCGCCACACTGGTGTTGGAGCGGCTGGGGGCGATGGTCGAGGATGTCCCCGCGCAGGCCGGTTGCGAGGTCCCCGAGCAGGCCCCCGCGGGCCCCGCTCAGGCCGCTCAGAATTGACAATTGCTCTGCTATAGTCGGCACCGCGTCACGGGCGTACGCAGCTAGGTTGCATGCCTCCCGTGAGTCAGCAAATCAAGATGGAGAACTCGAGCAGATAACGACGCGGACCGGTCCAAACAAGACCAGCAGCGCGCGTGGGCCCGAGGGGCCCATTTTTTTGCCCGCATATCCTCCGCCCAGCCCTGAACCCGGATCCTTGAGACATGCCACGTAAGTTCACTCTTCAAAACACCCGCAACATCGGGATCATGGCCCACATCGACGCCGGTAAGACGACGACGACTGAGCGCATCCTCTACTACACCGGGCGCACCTACAAGATCGGCGAGGTCCACGAGGGCGCGGCGGTCATGGACTGGATGGAGCAGGAGCAGGAGCGCGGGATCACGATCACCTCTGCCGCCACCACGGCGCAGTGGAAGGATCACCGCATCAACATCATCGACACGCCCGGGCACGTCGACTTCACGGTCGAGGTCGAGCGCTCGCTGCGCGTGCTCGACGGCGCGATCGCCCTGTTCGACTCGGTGGCCGGCGTCGAGCCTCAGTCAGAGACGGTGTGGCGCCAGGCCGACAAGTACCACGTTCCGCGCATCGCCTACATCAACAAGATGGACCGCACCGGCGCCGATTTCGACATGGGCGTGCAGACCATGATCGACCGTCTTGGCGCCCACCCGGTGCCGATCCAGCTGCCGATCGGCTCCGAGGGCGACTTCCTTGGCGTGATCGACCTGGTGGCGATGAAGGCGATCGTCTACAAGGACGAGATGGGCAAGGAACAAGAAGAAAACGAGATCCCAGAGGCGCTTGCCGAAGCCGCTCAAAGCGCTCGCGAGCACCTGCTCGAGGAGGTCTCCCACTACGACGACGAGCTGCTCGAGCTGCTGCTCGAAGAGGCCGAGGTCCCCGAGGACACGCTCAAGGGCGCGATCCGCAAGGCCACGCTGTCGACCAAACTGACCCCGGTGCTGTGCGGCTCCTCGTTCAAGAACAAGGGCGTGCAGCCGCTGCTCGACGCCGTCATCGAC
>JASLDD010000265.1 GCA_030151725.1 Solirubrobacteraceae bacterium | reverse complement strand
GCTCAGGGACACAGTTCGACCCCCAAGTCGTCGACGCCCTCTGTACCGTTACAGCACTGCCTCCTATCACTCAGCGGGAGACGACGGCGTAGGGCACAGCTCGATAAAGACGGCTTTCAGTGCGTCTGATGGCGGTGCTCTCCGCAGTCATATGCGGGTTTTCGCGGCTCTCAGGTGACCTCAGCTGCCGCCGGAAGTCGCTCGTTTGGGGAGAGTTCATGTGGTCCTAGCGGCAGCCCAGAGCCTGACCCATTCTCATGTCCTTCCCCGCTTCGCCATCGCCTCCCGGTAGGCGCCGTCCAGCGCCGTGCACTGGCGATCGAGCGTGAAGCGCTCTCGCACGCGCTCACGCGCCGCAGCTCCGAGCCGCTCGCGCAGCGCCGGGTCGTCTCGCAGGCGCCCAACCCACTCGGCTATCGCGTGTGGGTCCTCGGGCGGGACGAGGATCCCCGACTTCAGGTGCTCGATCTGCTCCGGGAAGCCACCCACGCTTGTCGCAATCACGGGTAGCCCCGCGGCCATCGCCTCGAGCGACGCAAGCGCGAACGGCTCCTGGCGCGAGGCCATCACGAACACGTCCATCTCCTGCAGAGCCGGCGCGGCCGGTTGGATGCCCGCCATGCGCATGCGCTCCGGCGCGAATGCCGCCACGCGAGTCTCGATCGCCTTGGCGAACTCCTGCGACTCCCACGGCGGCGGCCCCACGTGCAGGAAGTCAACATCGGCTCGCTCGCCCACCACCTCCAGGGCAGCATCGAGGAACACGTCGGCTCCCTTGCGCGAGGACGTCGCTCCAACTGTCCCCACAAGCAGCCGTCCCTGCTCCGCGCTGCGCTCACGCTCCGCAAACGCGTCCTCCGCCAAACCGTTGTACACGCGCACCACAGTTGTGGAGCCCAGGTGGGGCGCGAACTGAGCCTCCACCGCATCTGAGACTGCCACGATCACGTCTGCCACTCGCGCTGCCCAGCGGAGAGTGAGCGTGGTCTTTGCCGACGGCGGTGGCAACTCGTGCACGTGCAGCACCACCGGCAGGCCCATCCGGTGCGCGACCGTCGCCTCCGGCAGGCTCAGCAGCGTGTTCGCGTGGACCACCCCCGGGCGTTGCTCGGACAGCATCGAGCGCAGCGCCAGAAAATACCCGGGGAGGTTCGCCGCGCGTCTGAGCACGCCCGGGTCCGCTCGCCAGCCGCCGATGCTGAACGCAAAGGAACCCTGGCGAAAATCGCTTGAGTCGAGTAGGGGCTCGATCATTCCCAGCAGCGGCCCCCGATATGGAAACCAGCCGCGCATCGACCATCCCCGTGCGCTCAGCCCCGGCAGAACTCGCATCACGGCTATGCCCGCCCCCTGCGCCTCGCCCTCGTGAAACAGGACGCACGCGCGAAGCTTCTGCGCGGCTGCTTCGCTCTGGGGGTCGCCTGGCACCGAGCGTGCAGTGTAGGAGCCTCCATGCCTGTTGCCGTGCCCAACGACGTCCCTACCGCGCTGCACGCCGCTTTGCTTCTTCAGCAGCGACTCTTTCTTCCTGTTCTTTTTCTCTCGCTTCTTCCTTTTCCCGTTCTTCCTTGCGGAGCTTGGCCTGGGCTTGGCTTTCGCGCAGCCTCGCTTCTTCGGCTCGCTTTTCTTCGGCCAGCTTTTCTCTGGCGAGCAGTTCTTCGTGTTCCTTCGCCTTTTTCGCAGTTTCCCCGCCACCCCCACGGTTCGGGGCGACCGAGAACGTGCACGGTTCTGAGGTGCTGGGCAGGTACGTGGCGCTGCCCTGCATCGTCCCCTGCACGCTCCATGGGCCCGCTTCTGGCGTCGCGCTGACTGTGAATACACCAGCCGAGTCGCTGGTGGTCAGCTCCGTGAGCGTGGGATGCGCAGCGCTCGAGAAAGTCACCGTCACCGTCGTTTCCGGACGCGGAGGCCGTGTTCTTCCCGCGATCCTCACCGTTTCGCCCGCCTGCACAGTGCTGGGAGGGCATCCGAGGCGTATTTCAGAGCGCCGTCGCACCTGCCCCACCGGCGTGACCGCAACCATCTCCACCAGCCTGCTGTGTTGGCCCCGGGCGTCGGTGATCGACAGCGACACGCTGTATTTACCAGCTTCCTTGTACACGTGGGAGGTCGTGACGCCACGGGCCCCGTGGCCGTCGCCGAATCGCCATACATAGCTCACGATCGGAGACCCGGGGTCAAACGACGAGCGCCCATCAAACGACACCGTGCTCCCAGCTGCGGGTGAGCGCGGGTTGAGCGAGAAATCTGCATTGGGTCCGGGAACGGCTGGCCGCTGGACGACTACCGAGTGTGTGACGTGGCCCGTCACCCGACCGCCGGCGTCCTTGACCGTCAAGACCACCTTGTATTTGCCGACCTTGGCGTACACGTGACGCTGGACCTTCGCCACCGTCGGATCGCCATCGCCCCAGCTCCACGTGTATGAGGCGACCGGATCCTGCGGGTCGGTGGCCGTGGCACTGAACGCGATGCTCTGGCCGGCTCGCGGGCTGGCGGGGACGAACGAGAATCCGACGCCTGATGCCCGGCGGAAGACGGGATGAGGGTGGGGGCCGTTGGAATGCGCGATCATCGCGCCGGCCGTGCCTCCGCCAGCGAGCAGCGCTGCGGCGATGACCACTGCAATCACAGGGTTGTGCGCCAGCCAGCTCGCCAGCTGTTTGACCGATCCGTCGTGCGCTGACTGGCGCAGCGTCTTACATAGAGCCCCGAGGTTGCCATCGGTGACCCTCAAGCCGCGACGATCCCCGCAGTCCTTGCGGATCTCCCGCGCCTTGCCGAGTAAGCGGTCGGCGTCGGCGTACCTACCGGCCAGCAGATGCAAGGAGCCGAGCTCGTGCAGCACCCACGCGTGCTCCGATGGATCTCCAAACTGCTCCGCTGCGTGGAGCGCCGTGCGCAGCGAGCGCAGCAGCTCGATCCAGCGCCCGATCAGCGCCAGCAGCACCGACAGACAATGCGCGACTAACAGCTCCTCTTCCCAGCGTCCTTCGCGGTCCAATCGCTGTAGCAGGGAGATCAGCCCGTCGATCTCATCGCTTGCCGATGCCAGGTCGAGGACGCCGCTAGTCAGATCCCCATAGAGGGTGACCCCGCGTTCAATCTTGGTCGTGACCTCCTCTGCATCGTCGACCTTCCCCACCACATCGGTTGCCCTTCCTTGCTGTCTTTTGGTGCGTGCGATCGCGCGCCGCAGCGCCCGCGAATCGCTGCCCGATGAGGTCGGCTTCAGGGCGTACCCACTCGGGTCGTCGAGGTCGAGGACGTAGCGCCCAACCTGCACCTGTCCGTGCCTGCTGGATTGCGGTCCTGTGCCCGAAGCAGCGTCCGCCAAAGAAAACCCCCAGCTCAATCAACTAGCCAAACTTCGTATGTTGGAATCCTAGACTAGGGCGGCCTCAGTTTAAAAGATGGGGGGAACCTCCCATCATGCTCGCGCCCCAATCTGCCGTTACTCCAGGAGACAAGCGACCACAGCGAGAACGGAGTCGGGGCCAATGCCAACAATCAAGAAGCGG
>JASLDD010000185.1 GCA_030151725.1 Solirubrobacteraceae bacterium | reverse complement strand
CAAGAAGATCGGGATCATGTACATGGTCACGACCTTCGTGTTCTTCATCCTGGGGGGAACCGAGGCGCTCATGATCCGCCTGCAGCTGGGCGCCCCGAACAACACGCTGGTCACGCCCCAGACCTACAACCAGCTGTTCACGATGCACGGGACGACGATGATCTTCCTGTTCGTCGTGCCGATGATGGCCGGCCTGGCGAACTACTTCGTGCCGCTGATGATCGGCGCCCGCGACATGGCCTTCCCGCGCCTGAACGCGCTGTCGTTCTGGCTGCTGCTGGCCGGCGGCATCGTCTTCTACGCCTCGCTGTTCTGGAACCCGCCGGAAGCCGGCTGGACGAGCGTGATCCCGCTGGCGAACTCCACCTACTCCCCCAGCGGCGGCGAGGACGCGTGGATCTACCTCATCCACCTCACCGGGATCTCCTCGATCCTCGGGGCGGTCAACTTCTACGCGACGATCGCCAACATGCGCGCACGGGGCATGAGCTGGGGACGGCTGCCGCTGTTCGTGTGGGCGATCCTGACGTACTCCGTGCTGATCATCTTCGCGATGCCCGTGATCGCCGCCGCGGTGACGATGCTCCTGACCGACCGCCACTTCGGGACCCACTTCTTCGATCCCGCCAACGGCGGCTCGGCGGTTCTCTGGCAGCACCTGTTCTGGTTCTTCGGCCACCCCGAGGTCTACATCATGGTGCTGCCGGGCTTCGGGCTCGTCTCGGAGATCCTGCCCGTGTTCGCGCGCAAGCCGATCTTCGGCTACAAGGCGATCGCCGCCTCGACCGTCGCGATCGCCTTCCTCGGCTTCCTGACGTGGGCGCACCACATGTTCACCGCGCCGATACCCGAGGCGATCCTGGTGTTCGTGATGCTCAGCTCGTTCCTGATCGCCGTGCCCACGGGCGTGAAGATGCTCAACTGGATCGCCACGTTGTGGCGGGGGACGATCGAATTCAAGACCCCGCTCCTGTTCTGCGTGGGCTTCATTGCCCTGTTCTTGATCGGCGGGATCTCGGGCATCTTCCTGGCGATCTTCCCCGTCGACTGGCAGGTCAACGAAACCTATTTCGTGGTCGCCCACATCCACTTCGTGCTGATGGGCGGCGCCGTGTTCACGATCTTCGCCGCCATCTACTTCTGGTTCCCCAAGATCACCGGTCGCATGCTCAGCGAGAGCTTGGGCAGGCTCAGCTTCGGCCTGATGTTCGTGGGCTTCCTGCTCACGTTCTTGATCCAGCACGTGATCGGCCTCGACGGCATGCCCAGGCGCGTGTACGAGTACGACAACGTGGGGCACTTGGCGCTCTACAACCTGATCTCGACGGTCGGCTCGTTTGTCTTGGCCGCAGGCGTTATCGTCACGATCGTGAACGTCGCGCGCAGCGTGAAGGTGGGGGTGCTCGCGGGTCCTGACCCGTGGAAGGCGAACACGCTCGAGTGGTTCACCACCTCTCCACCGCCGGCCAACAACTTCGACGTGGTCCCGCTCGTGCGCTCGGCCGAACCGATGAAGGACATCCGTCGCGAGATCGAGCGACGCAGCACCAGCGCCAGCAGCAGCGGCGCCGCGACGGTCCCCACCGGGGCCACGCAGGTCGGGGTGTAATGAGCGCGGCGCCACCCACAGGCGCGGCGCCGGCGCTCGACGCGGCCGCCCTCGGGCTCGCGCCGCGTACCCGCCAATTGCTGAGCGACTACCTCGAGCTGACCAAGCCGAAGGTCCAGTCGCTGCTGCTGCTGACGACCATCACCACCATGTACGTGGCCGGCGACCCCTCGCCGTGGCTCGTCTTCCTCACGTGCCTCGGCGGCTACCTCTCAGCCGGTGGCGCCGGGGCGGTCAACCACTGGTTCGACCGCGACATCGACGCCAAGATGGCGCGCACCTCCACGCGTCCGATCCCCGCCGGGCGGATCTCGCCGCGGGCGGCCCTCACGTTCGGCTGCACGCTCGCAGCGCTCTCCCTGCTTGAGCTGTCGCTGACGGTCAACCCGCTGGCAGCGGCGCTTTCGTTCTCGGGCTTTCTCGGCTACGTGTTCGTCTACACGGTGTGGCTCAAGCGACGCACCCCGCAGAACATCGTGATCGGTGGAGCGGCCGGCGCGGTGCCTCCGCTCGTCGGTTGGGCAGCGGTCACCGGCTCGGTCAGCGGCACGGCCGTGATCCTGTTCTTCATCGTCTTCTTCTGGACACCGCCGCACTTCTGGGCGCTGTCGCTGCTGATGAAGGAGGAGTACGGGCGGGTCGGCGTGCCGATGCTCCCAGTGGTCCGCGGCGAGGCCGAGACGCGCAGGCAGATCCTGCTCTACTCGGTGCTGCTCTACGCCGTCACCCAGTTGCCGTTCTGCGCGGGGGGCTTTGGCGCGATCTACCTCGTAAGCTCGCTGCTGCTGGGTCTCGGCTTCATCGTCGGCGCCGTGCGCCTCTACCGCCGCGCCGATCGGCGCTCGGCGCTGCAGCTATATCTCTTCTCCCTCGCGTACCTCGCCCTGCTGTTCGTCGCGATGGTTGCCGACGCCCATCTATAGAATGCGCGCTGCCCCATGATGACCCGACGCCTCGCACGCAAGAACATCCGCACCGGCCTGATCGTGTGCGCAATCTGCATGTTCATGTTCGGCATCACCTTCGTGGTGGCCGCCGTGTACGTCTCATGAGCCCGCTCGATCCCGAGGTCCCGCCGGTCGGCGAGGAGATCCATCTCCCAGGTCCCACGATCCTGCCGCTGCTGACGGCGCTGGGGATCACGCTTGCGCTGGTGGGCGTGACGACGTTCATCGAGCTGACCGTCGCGGGCGTGATCCTGACGGTTGTGTGCATGTTCCGCTGGATCAAAGACACCCGCCGCGAAGTCGACGAGCTCCCGCTCGACGCGCACGGCGAGCACTGACTCGCCGCTTCTACTTCGTGCTACGATACATCGCGTAACGTAGTAGCGCGGGCGCCTGACCTGCGCGTGACAAGACGGAAGGCGCGGATGAGCAGGAAGATCGAAGATCTCGGGCGCTGGTCCGAGCCGTCGCTGTTGGTGCTCTCGAGCCTCGCTGGAGGCGAGAAGCACGGATACGCGATGGTCGCCGACATCGAGGAGATGGCCGGCGTGCATCTGGGCCCAGGAACCCTCTACGGGGCCCTTTCCCGCCTCGAGGAGCAGGAGCTGATCGTCGCGCTGGCCCCCGAGGGACGACGCCGGCCCTACCGCATCACGGCCGCCGGAGCGAGCGCCCTGCAGGAGCAGCTCACGACGATTGCAAATGTCGCCCACACCGGCCTGACGCGCCTGCGCACGAATGTGGCACCCGCATGAGGACAAGACGCGCAACATGGCGCAGACGGGCCGCACGGGTGCTCCTGCTCGCCTATCCACATCCGTGGCGCACGCGCTATGAGACCGAGGTGCTGGCGCTGCTCGACGACGATCCCCCATCCCTCGGCGGACTTGCATCGCTGCTCGCCGGCGCCGCCGACGCGCATCTGCGACCCGCGCGTGTAGCGATCTCGCCGCCGACGCGCATGCGCCTGTCGATCGGCGGGCTGTTCTGCTGCTGGATCGCGCTCTGCCTGAACGGCGTCGGCTTTCAGAAGGACACCGAGGATCCGGGCTTCGTCGCCGCCGGAGCAAGGCACCCGCTGCTCGCGATCGCGCACGGCGCAGTCGTCGGCGGCGCCATCCTCGGCGCGCTCGCGATCGCCGTGGGTGGACTGCCGCTGGTGTGGCAGGCAGTGCGCCAAGGACTCCGTGAGCGAGATCGACGGCTGCTGCTCGCGCTGCTCTCCCCTGTCTTTGCGCTGATGGCATTTGCGGCGTTCACGTGGCTGCTCGTGACGATCGCACCTGGGCGCCACGGCCGCTTCCCCCTGGGCTTCGTCCTGCTCTTCCAGGCTCCTTGGCGCCTCGCAGGGTGGCTCTGCGCGGCTGTCTGCGCACTGGCGCCACGCCTTGTGATGGCCCGCACTCAGATTCGGCTGCGAGAGCTGCGTCGGGCCAGTTACGCAGGGGCGGCGCTGGCACTGGCGATGGTCGCTGTGACCGGCGGTCTGGTCCTCTACGCGTGCGCTCTCGTTCTGCAGGCGGGTGGGTTGGCCCACACCGGCACCGGTCCCGTGGGAGCCAGCGCAGGCGCGATGCTCGCCCTCTACGCAGCGACGGCTTGCCTGGTGAGCGCTCTGGGGCTCACGGCATCCAGGCGCGCTCTACGAGCGGCGGGGACACACGGCTGAAGAGGTTGGCGAGGCGGGCGCGGTCCCCAATCCGCGCCCGGCCGCCGCGGCCATTGGCACGCCTACTCCCCAAAGAGGCGCGCCGCCCCTCTCACCCCACAGCCGCCTTGTCCGGCACTGGACAGATCGCACCATCCTCGGTCCAACAGCGCACGATGTCTCGGACCGAAAGGATGCCGACCGTCTCGGCACCGTCAAGAACGATCAGATGGCGAAACCCGCCGCGCACCATCGCAGCGGCGGCCTCCTCCAACGACCAATCTGGTGCTGCAAAGACAACATCGCGCGTCAGATGAGCGTCCACGAGCTCGGCGTCCGGATCCTCTCCGCCACCGACAGAGACGAGGATGTCCCGCTCCGTGATGATGCCCGGCCCGTTTCCGTCGGGGTCCATCACCACCGCTGCACCCACCTTGCGCTCGGACATCAGGCGCGCGACCGCGCGCAGGGTGTGACCGGGGCCAACCGTGAGAACCATCCGACTCATGCCTTCGTCAACCTGCATTCCCTCGTCCTTTGGCTCGCCTTCGGATCTCTTCCCCGCTCCCGGCCGGCGCTGCCCCAGGCGCCAATTCGAGAGCGAAAAACCGC
>JASLDD010000139.1 GCA_030151725.1 Solirubrobacteraceae bacterium | reverse complement strand
TCCACCAGCGAGCGCTGGTCGAGCAGGTCCCCCTGGTGGAGCGTGATGCGCTCGCGGATGTGCTCGATGCGCTCGAACTTCTCAGTCGAGGCGCGGCGCACCATGCCATGGACTTCGTAGCCCTTATCGAGCAGCAGCTCGGCCAGATAGGAGCCGTCCTGGCCGGTGACGCCTGTGATCAGCGCTGAGGGGCGGTTGGACACGGGGCGGGAGCCTATCGACCCTTGCCCGTCGGCCGGCCGACCGGAAGCTTTGCCATCAACGTCGTATGGCCGCAGCTGGAGTGGCGGCCTGGTCCAGCTCACCGACGCTGCGCAGGCCGCGCAGCCACTCGACCGTGGCGGCGATTCCCTGCTCTACCTCGATGCGCGCCTCCCAGCCGAGCAGCTTGCGTGCCTTCTCGACCGACGGCCAGCGACGCTGGACATCCACTGCGAACGTCGGCAGGTGCTTGAGCTCGAAGGCCTCGGGATCCTCGCCGCATGTCTCCCACACGATCCGCGCGATCTCGGCCACCGTCAGCTCGCGCGAGGCCGAGATGTTGAAGTCCTCGTTCAGCCCCGCCGGTGAGCTCATCGCCGCCACCACGCCGTCGGCGATGTCATCCACGTGCGTGAGCGTCCTCGTCTGCTCGCCCGAGCCGAAGATCTCGAGCGGAGATTGGCCCGAGAGGACCTTGTTGATCAGGTCGGGCACCGCGTGTGCGATTCCCGGTTCTGCGTCCGGCACCTCTCCCGGCCCATACGCGTTGAAGGGCCGGCAGATCGTGTACGGCAGGCCGTGCTCGTCGTGGGCCGCGCGGCAGTACACCTCGCCGGTGAGCTTCGAGAATCCGTACGCCGAGACCGGCACAGGGCAGCGCGGCAGGTAGTCCTCGGGTGTGGGGAACAGCTCCGCCCCCTCGAACACCATCGAGGAGGACACATACACGAAGCGCTCCACTTCCAGCTCGAGCGCCGCGCGGATCACCGCGTTGTAGAGGGCGTTGTTGACCTCTGTGAGCGTGTGGGGCAGCTTGTGGAAGTTCGCGATGCCGCCCACGATCGCCGCCAGGTGGATCACGTGGGTGCAGCCCTTGGTGGCCCTGTGCGCCTCCTCGGGCACGCGCAGATCGCCCGTGTGCACCTCGCAGCCCTCGCGCATCCACTGCGGCGCAAGGCGCTGATCGGAGACCCGCACCTCAAAGCCCGGGTCGGCCAGGAGGCGTTTGACGACCGCGGCGCCGATCGTGCCCGCGCCGCCCGTCACCAGCACCCTGCTCATCCGAGCGTTCCGAGAGTCGCCAGCTCGGAAGTGTAAGCGAACACCTGCGCCACTCCCCAGCAGGTCCAGGGGTCGACCACCAGGCAGTCCTGGGCTGCCGTCTCGGCGATCACGGTCAGCGTGCGTGGGTCGCAGAACTCCGAGTGGTTGCTCGCGACCACCACCAGCTCCGCATCCGCCAGGGCTTCCTCGAGCGACAGCGTGGGGGTGGCCACGTGCGGGTCGTGGACGAACACGTCCGCCAGCTCGCGCTCCAGCAGCCGGATCAGCTTGTGCGCCAGCGAGTCGCGCTCGTCGTCCGTATCGGCCTTGAAAGCCAGGCCCAGCACCGCCACCTTGCGGTTGGCAAGCGTTCCCATGCGTCGCTTTGCGCCTTCCAGGAGGAACAGCGGCACCGACTCGTTCACCCGTGAGACCGCCAGCAGCATTCCCGGCGCCGCCGAGCGCTCCTCCGAGAACGTGAAGTCCTTGCGCAGGCACGTCCCCGCCGTCAGGCCCGGCTGAGCGATGCCGCCGCGCGGGTAGTCGCGGTTGATGAGGTCGATGACCTCGAACACGTTCGCCGCGTAGCGCTCGCAGTCCATCATCAGCAGGTTGGGCAGCGCAAATGTGGCGTAGCGCAGGATGTTCGTCCAGATCTTCGCCAGCTCGGCCTGCACGGGGGTGGTCTGCACGATCGGCGCATTGAACACCCCGAACAGCTCAGCCACCACCTCGCCCGAGCGGGCACCGACGCCGCCGATGATGCACGGCAGAGTGTCGATCTCCTCCAAGAACCTGCCCGCCGCGATGCGCTCCGGAGCGTGAGCCACAAAGACGTCCTCGCCGACGGCGAAACCGCGGTGCTTGGCGAGGTAGCCGGCCACGAACTCGGTCGTTCCCGGCGCCACCGTCGAGCGCAGGATCAGCGAGTGCCCCGGTTGCAGCACCCCCAACAGGTCATCCAGCGCCGAGCGAATGTCGCGCATGTCGATCTCGATGTGCGAGAAGGAGGGCGTGCCCAGCGTGATCACGATCTGGCGCGCCGCCGCCGCGTCCGGGACGCGCTCGGTGAGCGCGAGCCGCCCGCCGGCATGCACTCGGTCGAGGACCTCCTGAGCGTCCGTCTCCTCGAAGGGCATCCTGCCTTCGCGCACCGCCCCCAGTCGAACTGGGTCATTGTCGACGCCGATGACGCGCAGGCCGCGGTCGGCAAACGACAGCGCCAGCGGCAGGCCCACGCGGCCAAGGCCAACCACTGCTACATCGGCGGTGCTCTCTGGGGCGTCCATGGAGGAAATGAGGTTAGCGGTGGGCGTCGCGTCCAAGCACGGTTGTTTTGGCGCGCCGCTGCTTGGTCGGGTGTCGGTACATGTTCACTTTGCGACTGCTGTGACACTATGGTTATACAACAGCCGCTGGGAGAAATAACCTGGGCAGGGGCCATCTCTCCCGGGCAGCGGCGATCCCCGATCTCTCGGACGGCTTCAGTCGCGTCCGCGCAGGTGTTCCAAGTACTGGCGCGCGAAGCAGATGATGAAGAGGGGGTTGTAGCGGGCGTAGCGTCGCCACAGACGCCGCGGCTCGCGCGCTAGGCGGTAGACCCACTCCAGGCCGTTGCGCTGCATCCAGGACGGCGCCTGCGGGACAAGCCCTGCGTGGAAGTCGAACGCCGCGCCCACCCCCACCAGCAGCGGCGCTGCCAGGCGGGGGCGCATGCGCAGCATCCACTTCTCTTGCTTGGGCTGTCCCGTGCCCACCCACACCACGGCCGCGCCCGATGCGTCGATCCGCTCCACCACCTCATCCTCCTCGGCCTCAGTTAGCTCGCGGAATGGCGGCGAGTAGCCACCCACGATGCGCAGCCCCGGGAAGCGCGCCACCAGCCTCGCCTTCAGCAGATCGAGCGCCTGCGGCGTGCGACCGCCGTAGAGGTACATGGGCGTGCCCGTGCTCGCCGCCCTGGCGCAGAAGCCCGCCATCAGGTCCGGTCCATACACGCGCGTTGCGCCAGGATTGCCAAGCGCACGCAGCGCCCACACGAGCGGCTGCCCGTCCGGCACGGCCAGTGTGGCCCCGAGCACCGCCGCCCTCGTCTCGGGGTCCTCATGCGCCGACATCACCAGGTTGACCGCCGCCGCCGTCACATACGCGCGTCCGTCGGCAGCGATCACCGCATCCATCCAGTCGAGCACCTCCTCGTAGCGCGATACGGCCAGCTGCACGCCCACCACCTCCACACGGGGCGGTGGCGTCAGTGGGGAGGGGCGCGCGGGCGGCGAGGAGATTGCGTGAAGATACCCGGCCCCGTGGAGAACGACCCGCACTTCTGGAGGCAGCGCCCCGTGCTGGTAACCGGCCACACGGGCTTCAAGGGCGCGTGGCTGTCGTTGTGGCTGCAGTCGCTGGGCGCCCACGTGACCGGCCTGGCGCCCGGAATGCCGACGAGCCCGAGCCTCTATGAGCTGGCGGACGTCGGCTCGCACATGGCGGAGCTGACCGCCGACGTGCGCGACGGCGACGCCGTGCTGGAGGCGGTCCGAGAGGCAGCCCCCGAGGTCGTAATCCACCTTGCTGGCCAGCCCCTCGTGCGTCGCTCCCTGCAGGACCCGGCGGGCACCTATGCGATCAATGTGATGGGCACCGTCAACGTGCTCGAGGCCATCCGCCTGGCCGGCGAGGGGGTCAAGGCGGTCGTCGTGGTGACCTCTGACAAGTGCTACGAGAACCCCGGCGATGGAGGGCCGTTCGTCGAGGGTGACAAGCTCGGTGGGGCGGACCCCTACTCCAGCTCCAAGGCGTGCGCCGAGCTAGTGGCCAGCGCCTATCGGCGCTCGTTCTTCTCCGGCGAGGGCTCCCCCCGCATCGCCACCGCACGCGCCGGCAACGTGATCGGCGGCGGAGATTGGGGCGCAGACAGGCTGGTTGCCGACAGCGTGCGCGCGGTCGATACAGGCGAGACGCTGATGATCCGCAACCCCGACGCCGTGCGTCCGTGGCAGCACGTCCTGAATCCCCTCAGTGGCTACCTGCGACTTGCCGAGGCTCTCTGCCGAGACCCGCAGGCCGCTCGCGCTTGGAACTTCGGGCCGCCGGCAGGCGACGCACGCGCAGTGAGCTGGATCGTTGAGCGCCTTGCCGAGCTTTGGGGCGGGGGCCTAGCGTGGCAGCTCGACCCTCGCGAGAACCCTCCCGAGGCGCCACACCTGGAGCTCGACTCGAGCGCCGCCCGCCGGCAGCTCGGATGGTCGCCTCCCTGGAACCTCGACGATGCGCTGGGTCTGGTCGTCGAGTGGCATCGAGCCCATCGCCTGGGCAAGGACATGCGCGCCCTGAGCCTCCGCCAGATAGAGCGCTTCTAGAGACGTTCACCGTCTCACTTGCAGGGCTTTTGCCCGGACCGGATCTGGGAATTCGACAATTCCGCAGGATTCCCTAATCTACCCGGCCCAATGAGTCCTCTGACCGTCCGTCGCTACCGAGCCGAGCGCCTGCTCAGAAGCGAATTCGAGGGTCTGCAGGGCCGCGTGTTGGGCATCGTCACAGGGCAGCTGTGCACCGCCGGGGTGGAGCTCGACCAGTGCGATCTCGAGGGTTGCTATGCGCTTGCCTGGCAGGGCCTCTATGCGGCCGTGCTCGAAGGCCAGGAGATCGCCAATCCGGCCGGATGGCTAGTCACGGTGAGCTTCCGTCGCGCCATCGACGAGCACCGCGCACGCATCCGCGCACATCGCGGCGGCGATCATGCAAGCCAGGGCGGGATCGCGGATGGACCCGAGCCGACCCCGGCGCTCGAGCGGGATCTGGCGGGCGAGCTCGACGACCGGGCCCAGCTTCGCCAGCTGTTCGAGGGCCTGCGCGCTCGGCTCAGCGAGCGCGAGCGCCAGGCTGCCGTGCTCTGCTACCTGCAAGGCCTTCCCCGCGCGCAGGCCGCAGCGCGCATGGGTGTCAGCGAGGCGCGCATGCGCAAGCTGATGGAGGGCCGGGGCCCAGGCCGGCCGGGTGTCGCCGGCAAGGTCGGCGCTCTGGTCGAGACCATCCGCGATGGCGGCTGGTGCGAGGAGCAGGGCTCGCTGATGCGGGGCCTTGCTTTCGGCATCCTCGACCCCAACGGCGAGCGCTATCAACTCGCCCAGCTGCACCGCAGCGAGTGCCCTTCCTGCCGCGCCTACGTCGCCACCCTGCGTGGCCTCGGCGCCGTGCTCCCGCCCGTCCTGCTCCCCGGTGGCCTTGGCGCCGCGGCTTTGGGCGCAGGTGCCGCGTCCAACGTTGGAGCCTCCGCCGGCGCCGGCGCGCATGCCGGGGCCGGGGTGCGAGAAGCGCTTTCCGGGAGCAGCTCTGCGGCGGGTGGTGCCGCTGGAGCCGGCGGCGCCATGGGGGGCGGCTGGCTCGTCGCCGGCACCGGCAAGCTCGCCCTCGGCTGTGCCCTCGCCTTGAGCGTCGGCACCGGCTGCATCGCGCTCAACGTCGGCACCCGCAGCGCGCCCGTGAAGCGCCATCGCCTCCACGCACGCATCGGCGCGCACTCTGCGGGCTTCAGATCATCAGATCAGGTGGTCGCTCGCGTCGAACCGCCGCCCAGCACTCTCACCACGAGCTCACCCACGCCGGCAGCAGCCCGCCTCACGCCAGGCGGCAAAGCCAGTCGCGAGTTCGGGCCCGAGGGCGCCCTCTCGGCGAATGCGGCCAATGTCGCCACCACAACGCAAAAACCGCTCGCTCACACCAGCTCCACATCTCCGCGCGCGCAGCCCTCTGGCGCAACCCAGCTCTCCTCTTCCTCTGCTTCTTCTTCCTCCTCGAGCACCAACACGTCTGCTGCTCGCGCGGCCGCCCGGGAGTTCTCACCGGGGTAGGTATGTCCTCTTTGCGACTGCTGTATAACCATCGCGATACAGCACTCACAAAGTGACACAAGCTCCCAGGGGGCCGTCAGCCCTTCGGGAAGACCTTGCCGAGCCGCACCAGCGCCAGCGGGTTTCCGCGCGGGCGCAGGCGACCCGTCGCCACCGCACGGAGGGGATCCAGGCGCTCGCCCACGATGTCCACCCAGTCCTGGTAGGAGAGGCGCAGGCGCAGGTCGGCGCTCGTTGACTCGCCCTTCGCCACAGTGCTCGATCCGTTGTTCACCGTCAGGTGCCACGTGGGGATGTCCGGATCCGTGAACTCCCACTGGAAGGTCGTCGGACGGCTCAGCCCATGCTCGGGATTCACCTGGCGGCGGATCGTGTCGAACAGCAGCGCAACCGTCTCGGGGTCGCGGCTCGACGGCCCTTCGCGCACCCCGACGATCCCCGCCTTGGCCAGAGCCCGGCCCCGCTGTGAGATCTCAAGCGACGTCAGTCCCTGGGGCAGCAACGGTGGGCCCGGGAGCGTCTCAACTGCCAAGCCTGCCGAGCGCAGCTTCGTCGTCATCGACGTCAGCCCCTCCACGCCCACCTTGTCGAACGTGTAGTTGAAGACCGTCAAATAGCTTTCGTCCCATCCCGGCGGCATCAGCACCTGCGAGGTGTAGCGCATGACTTCCCTCAGAATCCGCGCCACGGCCTTCGGCACGCCCACCGGGTCTTCCCGGTTGAGATCCGACAGCAGCTTCACCCCAAAGCCGATGTGGCGCTGCTCGTCCGCTGCGATGTTGGCCATTCCCTCTCTGAACGCCGGCAACTGGTTGCGTTCCTCCAGATAGCTGCAGATGAAATGCTGGCCCGGCTGCGCAAGCGCCGCCTCGATCACGATGTGGTAAAGCGTCACCGCCGCCGCCAGCTGGGCCGGCGAGCGATCTGCGCGAAGCTCGTCCGCCATCGTGTCCAAACGGTCGAAGATCTTGCGAAAGCCCGACGTCAGTTGGGGCTTGATCGCGTTCAGGCCGCTTGCCATCGAGCCGTCGCCCACGCCGCACACCTCCTGCATGAAGCGCCTGAAGAACACCGCATGGCGTGCCTCGTCCACCTGCTGGGTGGTCAGGAAGTACTTCTGCTCCTCACGCGGCGCAGCATCTATGTAAGGGGACAGGTTGTCCGCAACGGCGTCCTCGCCCCAGAAGAACAGGCAGTAGTTCCACATCGCCGCCTGACGCTCGAACTCCGTGAAGTCCTCACGCCACTGCCGCGCATCCTCCGTGAAGTCCAGCTCCATCGCCTGCCAGTTGCCGCGCTCCCAGCGCGCATACAGATCCTCGTAGGAGATCGAGTCCGCCGGCAGGCTCGCCACGTTCGTGGCATCGGCGTGTGTGGAGGTCGTTGCGCTGGCCATTCGTCTGCTCCCTGTCTCGCCCGCCGGTCTAAATTGGATAATGGACGTTATCTAAATAGCGATCGCTCTGTCAAGTAGTATGTCCTGATGAGCACGGCCCCCACTGACCGCTCAGGCGCAGCGCAGCACCAGGCGGGACTCCCGTGGGCCACCGCCACCGCCTCAGTGCGAATGACGCGCGAGCAGAGCCGCGCCAACACCCGCGAGCGACTGCTGGCTGCAGCTCGTAGTGCCTTCGCCCGCAGCGGCTTTCACGGCGCCTCAGTCGAGGAGATCGCCTCCGAGGCCGGCTTCTCCACCGGGGCCCTCTACTCCAACTTCGACGGCAAGGAGGACCTCTTCCTCGTGCTCATGGAGCGTGAGATCGACGAGCACGCCCGCGAGATATCCGCAGCTGTCGGAGCGCGAGCCTCCATGGCCGAGCGCGCCACCGGTGGTGCCCGCCAGTGGATGACCATGATCGACCGCGAGCCCGAGCTGCTGCTGCTGTTCATGGAGTTCTGGGCCTACGGCGTGCGCGATCCTCAGGTGCGTCCAAAGGTTGCTGTCCGCTTCGCCCAGATGCGCGCGGTGCTCACGCGGCTGATCGCCGATGGGGTGCGCGAGTTCGAGCTCGAGCTCGCCATCCCCGCCGAGCAGCTCGCCATCACCATCGACGCCCTCGCCGACGGCATCGCTCGCCAGAAGCTCGCCGACCCCGACGCCGTGCCCGACGAGCTCATGGGCACCGTGCTCTCGCTGCTCTTCTCCGCCGTCACCCGCCCCGCGGCAGGCACAGACACGCGTAGTGAACCGTGAACATTCGCCTTGCAAGCCACGGCGCCATGCCGTGCATCCCAGCTCGAGTCGCCCACTTGGCATGCGCCAGCGCCTGCCCCCTGGGGCCGCTCGCGAAGAACCTGTGAACCACCAGCGGCAGCGGATCCTCCAGCTCCGCCACGATCCTCAGGCCAGCCTGCGCCACCGTCGCTCGCGCCGCTGAGCGGTCCAACCGCTGCAAATGGCCGACCTCCGCCGCATGCGCGCGCTTGACCGCCCGGCGCGCCGAGCGGTTGGCCTCCAGCGGCACCTCCATGACCACCGCCCCGCACGCCCTCGACACCTCCCTCAGCAGCGCCGGCGGATCCTCAACGTGCTCCAGCACATGCGACAGGATGCCCAGCTCGTAGGTACCGTCCGCGACCTCCAGCCGCGAGCCGTCATACAGCTCCACCGAGTCGATCTGTGGCCGCTCACGCGCTATCTCCACGGCCATCTCCGTGATCTCCACTCCCGCAAGCCGCCCCCCGAAGCCCCTGCCGTGCAGCTGGCACAGCAGCGCCCCATCGCCGCACCCGACCTCCAGCGTGCTCTTCGGCTCCACGCCCGCCCGCCTGCACAACTCGATCACATGCTCGGCCTTGCCCACCGCGCCCAGTGCTCGCCACCGCGAATACAGCGCTGCTTGCGCCGGCGCCTGGGAGTAGGCCTCGTCGTAGAAGCGCACCAGTCCCTCTGAGCCCTCCATCTGCAACCCGTCCCCAGTGTGGGCCACGCCAGAGGGTGTGCGCCGGGCTGGCATCGCGCACGATCTTAGACAGCACGGCCTCCTGCACCTGCCAGGTGCTTGGCGGCCCCCGGCGAACACCTGGGATGTGAATAGCCTCAAGCCCATGGCCGTTGCGCCCCAGCCTTCCACGCCATCCAAGGGTGGAGCGCTCGCGACCCTTCGCCAGGCGCCGGTCACACTGCCGGCCTTCCTCTCCCTCGTGCTGTTCGTCGTCTGGGCCGCCAACCAGGGTGGCTACCCCGTCACCCACTGGGCCCCCGGGGGACTGATCCTGCTCGCGCTCCTGGCCATGACCGCCTGGATCGTGCCGCTGCGCCTGCGCGAGCTGGCATGGCCGGTGCGCGTGGCGCTTGGCTGCCTCGCCGCCTACACAGCCCTCAGCTTCCTCTCCATCCTGTGGGCCGGAACCCCCGGCGATGCGTGGGAAGGGGCAGATCGCACGCTTCTCTACCTGCTCGTCTTCGTCCTCTTTGCCGGTTGGAGCCAGCGTGCAGCCAGCGCCGCTGCCTTGCTGATCATATGGACGCTCGCCCTGACGGTGCTCGCGGCCTATACCGCCCTGCACGTCAGCGCAGCCAGCGGCTCTGGCCTTGAAGAACTCCTCCCCGGCGGACGGCTCGGATACCCCACCGGCTATCCAAATGCCAATGCCGCCCAGTGGTTGATGGCGTTCTGGCCGGCCCTGCTGCTGGCGCGCTCCGAGCGACTGCCCTGGGCGCTGCGAGGCATCCTGGCCGGCAGCGCCGTGCTGCTGGCGCAGGTCGCGCTACTCAGCCAGAGTCGTGGCTCGCTGTACGCCACCCCCGTGATGCTCATGCTCGCCTTCGCCCTGCTGCCCGAGCGCACTCGCACTTTCGCCCTGCTCGTGCCCATAGCCGCCGGGATCGGCCTCTCCGCGCCTTCAGTACTCCACGTGGGCGACCATCTCGAGAACGGCCACGTCGTGCCCGCGACGCTGCATACCGCCGTGGCGGCCATGTTCGTGGCAGCGGCCCTCGTGGCGGTGGTTGTGGCCGTCGGCTCAGCCATCGAATCCCGTCAGATGCTCCCTGCATCGATACGCGGCCGGATCCGTACCGCCATCGCTGCCCTGGCCGTGCTCTCGCTGCTCGTGCTCGTGGCCGGTGGTCTCGCCGTGGCCGGCAATCCCGTCAAGCGCATCGAAAATGGCTGGCACAGCTTCAAGGGCGGCTACGGCACCCAGACCGGCAGTCGCCTCGTCAGCGGCCTCGGCAGCAACCGCTATGACTTCTATCGCGTCGCCCTCGACGAATTCCTGGCCCATCCCATCGTGGGGATCGGCGCTGACAACTTCCAAGTGCAGTACCTCCTGCACGGCCACAGCGAAGAGACTCCCCACTACCCCCACAGCGTCGAGCTGCGAACGCTCACCCAGACGGGGCTCATCGGTGTCCTGCTCGCCGTGGCCGGCCTCGGCGCCGCCCTGCTCGCCTGCGGGCGCGCCCTGCGCCGCGCCGATCCGCTCGCGCGCTACGTTGCCCCCGCCGCCCTTGGCGGCTTTGCCTACTGGCTCGTCCATGGGTCAATCGACTGGTTCTGGGAGTTCGCCGGCCTTGGGGCCCCCGCCTTCGCCCTGCTCGGCCTCGCCTGCTCCCTCTCGCCGGCATCACGCCTCGCGCCCGACCCTGAGCCGACCCCTAAGGAGTCCTCCGAGCGCACCGCGCCGGCACAGCTTCGCCCGCCGCCGCCCGCCGCCCGCCGCCGGCTCCTCGTCGGAGCGGCAGCTGTGCTCGTCCTGTTTGCGGCCCTGTCCCTGGGAGCCCCATGGCTCAGCCAGCTGCAGGTCGAGAGCGCCGCCCGCATCTGGACCAAAGCACCCCAGGCGGCCTATACGCGGTTGGAAAGCGCAGCTCGCCTGAACCCCCTCAGCGATCGCGCTGATGTAGTGGCCGGCGGCATCGCCCTGCGCTACAACGACCTCCCACGCGCCGCCCATGACTTCTCGCTTGCCCTTTCGCGGGCGCCCGAAGATGCCTATGCCACGCTCGAGCGCGGCGCCATCGCCTCGGCGCAAGGCCAGCACGCTGCCGCGCTTGCGCTGCTGGAGCGCGCAGCAAGGCTGAATCCCCGCGAACCGCTCGCCCGGCAGGCGCTCGCGGTGGTTAAGCGCGGTCAGCGGGTAGATGTAGAAGGGCTAAACGACTCAATCCTCATCAAAGGTGAGCAGTTCCGTTGAATTTTAGGTTTCACGAAATTCAGAAGAGTGGTTATTCCTCGACAGCCCCCCAAGGCTTCGCTAGCGTGCTGGCCAAATACCTCTCGACTCGTCAATTCGTCTCTCAGCTGCCGGTGTGCTCTAAAGATGGGATCTGCGGTCGTGGCGGTGACGATCGATTGGCACGGATTGGAGCAGAGTTGCTCGGGCCAGAAGGAATCCCAAGGCAGGGACACAAAAGGGGCGTTCGCTTGGCCCTGCTCGCAGCGCTCGTGCTGTCCGTCGTGGCTCCTGCGGGCGCGCTCGCCAACCCGCTTCTGAGCGGCTACGGCGGCCCCGGACAGGGCGAACAGGCGATCCTCGGGGGCGGCTTGGTCAAGGGTGGCTCATCGGGAAGCGGGGGCGGCGGAGCTTCCAGTGGCGCATCTACCCCCACCCCCAGCCTCGCCCTCGAAGAATCGAGCACCAGCGCCCCAGCTGGCTCAGGAGCGGGCGGATCCAGGCATCTCAGCGGCTCCGCACAAAGAAAACGCTCCCTGCGGAGTCCATCACAGAAACATCTCGCTGGAGCATCCAAGCGCGTCCCCACGACGCATACCTCCAAGTATGGCCTCGCGTCGTCTCGCTCCGACGCCGGTTCTTCGCAGATTCTTGGACTTTCAGATGGGGACTTCGTCTACATATTCCTCGCTCTGGCGCTCGTCATTGCCACGGGGGCGCTGATGAGGAGGCTGGTGGGAGCGCCCCGCGCCACGGAAGTCGGCTAAAGGGACACACCGCAGGACCCGAGTAGTCAAGTAGGACATTTGCAAGAGCACCATGGATCGCACACAACTCACCCAACAGACCAGCACCACCCTCCCACTGCGCGGGGATCTCACGCATGACGCCCCCATCCCCAAAGCGCTCCGGCACGGAGCATTCGCGGGGCGCCTGCAGTGGGCGCTCGAGGGTCCCGGCTGGGGGATCGTGCGACCGGTCGTCGACTTCTTGCTCCTGTGCGCGGCCGTCGTAGTAGCCCTCGGGGGCGTGCACCCAACGCTTCACGTGTCCTCCGGGCGCGCTCCCCTGCTCGCCCTGCCCTTCCTGGTGATGCTGCTCTTCTACCTGCGCGGCCTCTATAAAAAGCGACTGCGCGCACTGGTGCTCGACGGGATAATCCCCGTGCTGAGCGCCGTCTCCGTCGCGGCCATGGCCGTGGCGGTTTTGGGCATGTTCCTCAACAGCCAGCTCCCCAACCAGACCGATTGGCTGCGCGGTTGGTTCTTCGCGCTGCTGGGAGTCAGCTTCGGACGTGTAGGGCTGGCGCTGGCGCAGCGCTGGGCGCGGGCCAACCGGCTGGTGGGCAAGCCCGTTCTGATCATGGGCGCCGGAGTTGTCGGTGCGCAGGTGGCGAGACGTCTCGAGTCTCATCCTGAGTATGGCCTCGTGCCGATAGGCTTCCTCGACGAGGATCCCCGCTCGGTGGCCGAGGTCGGCGGCCGCGATGTACCCGTGCTCGGCACTGTCGAGGATCTCGATCAGACCGTGGAGCGCACCAAGGTCAAGCACCTGATCGTCGCCTTCTCCTCCGTCGCCGATGCCCGCGTGAGCCGCCTGATCCAGCGCTGCCAGGAGCTGGGCGTCGAGGTCTCAGTGGTGCCGCGCATGTTCGACATGATCAACGACCGCGTCGCCTACGACACCGTCGGCGGGCTACCCCTGCTGTCCTTTACCACCATCAACCCCAACGGCCTCCAGTTCGCCGTCAAGCACGCCTTTGATCGCGTGTTCGCCGTCATCCTGCTGATCCTGCTCTCGCCCATCATCCTCGCCGCGGCCATCGCCGTGCGCCTGAGCTCGCCCGGCCCCGCCTTCTTCTCCCAGCGCAGGGTCGGGCGCGACGGCAAGGTCTTCGACCTCTACAAGTTCCGCTCCATGCGCGTTGCCCCCGAGGAAAGCCGCCCCGACGGAAGCTCCGGCGCGCTGGACTTCCTGCTGGCCGGCGATGTCGCCCCCGGAGGCATCGAGGGCGCGGACCGGCGCACCACCGTCGGTCGCTTCCTGCGTGGCACCTCCCTCGATGAGCTGCCGCAGCTCTTCAACGTCCTGCGCGGGGACATGAGCCTCATCGGACCCCGCCCCGAGCGCCCCGAGTTCGTGGAGCTCTTCAGGCAGGACATCATCCGCTACGGCGACCGCCACCGCGTCAAGTCCGGGATCACCGGCTGGGCTCAGGTGCACGGGCTCCGCGGGCAGACCTCCCTGGCAGAGCGCGTCGAGTGGGACAACTACTACATCGCCCACTGGTCGCTCAGCCTGGACCTCAAGGTACTCGCGCTTACCTTCGTCGCGCTGTTTCGCAACGCCGAGTAGGCGTCAGTCTCACGCCGGACCCGCGCCGGCTTTAGGAGGGCGCCGCGGGGTTGCGACTACGGCGGTCTCTCAGATGCTGCTCTTGGCGGCCCGGGCCGAGCCCTGCCACCACGGATACACGCGAACCGTCAGGCCGCTCGTGCCCAACACCGAGGGCAGGCGCAGTGAGAAGCGGTCATAGCGATCGAGGTCGAAGAACACGCGGTAGCGAAGCGTCGTGCCCGTGAGCACTTCAAGGCGCATGAAGTCTCCCGGGGGAGCCGACCCGCTCGCCAGCACCGCCGTGCCCGACCTGCGCAGGCGCAGCTTCACCGCGCCCGTGCTGCCGCCCGCAGGTGAGGCGAACGCCTTGGTAAGGGCGCTGAAGGACGGCTTGCGCGTGTTGTCGGCATTGATCACGCCGAATTCTTCGCCCGTGCTGCTCTTGAGCTTGTAGACCGCCGCTGCAGCCACGTAGCGGAACCGCGCAAGCTCATGGATCATGTCCGAGAGGTTCGTGGCCTGGATCTGCTTGGTCACGCATGCCTGTTCCTGCTGGATCTTGTGGTGGGGCAGACAGCTGCTCCAGCCGAACTCGTTCAGCCACAGCGGCGTGTGGTCGCCGTTTGCCAGCTGGACTTCATGGATCGAGCGCAGAGAGGCAAGCGTCAGGTTGTAGAAGTGCACCGACAGGCCGTCGTAGAAGCCCTTGATCCCTGCTGCATACAGAGCCTTCAGGAAGACTCCGTTGGAGCCCACCAGGGAGGCGCCCAGCACCGGCACTTTGGGGGCCACGGCCTTGATCGCCGGGTATGCCGCCCGCAGGATCTGAGCGTAGCGCTGGGGCTTTTCAGGACCCGCAAAGTAGTGTTCGTTGACCTGATCGGGCTCGTTCCAGATCTCAACCGCCGCCAGGCTCGTGCTGTAGCGCTGACTCACGAATGCCACGAATGCGGCGTAGTCAGACGCCTGCAGGGGAGGCCATGAGTTGGCCGTGGTGCCTTGGCTGATGCTGCATTTGCGCAACACGCTCGCCGGCGCCGAAGATGCCCAGCACGGAGTGCTCTCAACCATTGCAACCACGCCTATGTGGGCCGCCTTCGCGTCGGCCATCAGGCGGTCCGTAAACGCCAGTGCGTCGGGAGCGATTTTCCCCGGCGCGCTCGGCTCCATGACCGACCACGGGATTTCGATGCGCACGATCTTGGCACCCAGCCGGTGGGCCCACTTGACGTCGCTATCGGCCTGCGTTGGCGAGCTGCCGTATTCCAGGCCCGCGATGTTCACGCCGCCGAGCAGGCCCGATGCCGACGCTCGCGCAAGCGGCTTCGCCTGGCCGGTTGCAGCGATGCACATCAGCACGCACAAGAGCGCTAGGCCCGCTGAAACGGGCCTCCAAAGGCGGTCAGGCATCGCTACACCATAGATGGCCCGGCAGCCACACCCCAGCGCTGGGAAAGAGCGCCCGCCGGCGATAGGCTTCGACGGGTATGTCCCCAACCTGGATCTGGATGCAGGTCGCGATTGTGGTCTTCGTGCTCATCGGAATGATCGTCGCGGTCACAAAGCTGGCTTAGTGACGATCTGGCGTGATCTCGTCGGGATATGATCGGTGGACCGCGCGTCGGCCAACTCGACCAAACCAGGGGGATAGACGCATGTTCAAGTCGATCGTCGTAGGGACCGACGGGTCCGACACCGCCACTCAGGCAGTTCGACAGGCGGTCGACCTGGCTCAGGCCGTCGGAGCGAAGCTCGAGCTTGTCAGCGCCTATGAGCCAGTGCCCGCACAGAGGTTGCGCGAGGAACGACGCGACGCGCCCGAGGATCTGCAGTGGGCGATCAACCCCCGCGAGGACGTCGATACCACGCTCGAGGCGGCCGCCACAGTGGCTCGCGAGGCCGGAGTCGCAGTCGATGTCTATCCGCGCCAAGGCGATCCCGCCGATGCGATCCTGGACGTGGCCGAGGAGCAGGAGGCGGACCTGATCGTGGTCGGCAACAAGGGGATGACAGGCGCCAAGCGCTTCCTCTTGGGCTCCGTGCCCAACAAGGTCTCACACCACGCTCCCTGCTCGGTGCTAATCATCCGCACCACCTGAGCCCGGTCGAAGGGCCGGGCAACGCCCCTGGCGAGCCGTCTCCTCTTGCAAGAATCGTTGCAGCGCCCCTGCCCCAGGCCGGCGTTCGCACAGCCAGAACTTGGGGACTTCCAAGGGTTGAACTTCGCGAACCCCGTCCAAACGCGTCGGTCAATCTCAAGCTAGTCGTCGAGGCGTCGAAGAAGAGAGTGCAGGTCAGAAGCGGGTTCGCATTTTGGTGCGCTCCCGAAAAGGCACACCTGTCGCGAGGCAGGGTCGCAAAGCCAGGGGTCTCCATGAGATCGCCCAGCCGTCGAAGGAGCTCGATCACAGATGCTCGACGCCATTCCGCAGGTCCCCGTCTCACGCCGCCCCCTCCGCAGCTCTCTCCACCTCCTCATCACGGCGGCTGTCGCCTGCGCCCTGCTGCTCCTCGCTCTTCTTGCCACCCAAGCTCAGGCCGCCAAGCCCAAGGCGCACCGCGCAGCCGCTCACTCGAGCAAGTGCCTGACGGCCCGCACTCACGCCGCACGCGTTCGTAACCACTGCATCTCGCGCTCCCCCAAAGGCGGCTCCAAAGGCGGCTCCAAAGGCGGGAGCACCTCGAACCCCGTCGGCGTTGGCAGCGGGACGGGTTCCTCCGGGACCGGCTCGAGCGGCACCGGCACAAGCCGTAGCGGCTCCTCGACCACAGAAGTCCCCGCCTCCGGAGGCGGAGGCTCATCGACCGGCTCTGGCTCTGCCTCCACACCTGTTGAAGGCGAAGCGACGATTCCCACGCCGGTGATCTCCAACACGGGGACCGTGTTCGGGCTCGCATCCAACTCCGACCCGATCAACCAGGCGCCGCGCGCCGCGCTGGTTGGGGCAAAACTGATCCGCGTCGAGTTCGAAATCGCCACGCCGGTCTCGCAGATGGAATCCACGATCGCGACCCTGGCCGCCAATGGCGAGAAAGCGCTGCTACTCGCGAGCTTCGCCAGCCGCACGCCGTCTGCCGCCGAAGCGCAGCACCTCGCGACCTGGGCACACGCCTTTGGACCGGGCGGCACCTTCTGGGCCAACCGCTCGGATGGGCAGCTGGCGGTTCAGCAGATCGAGTTCGGCAACGAGACCAACCAGTCCTACCAGTTCAACGGCTGCTCGTGGAACTGCTCGAGCTACATCCCGCGCGCCGAATCCTACGCACTGGCTCTGAAGGCCGCGCAGATCGCCATCGACGGCCCCGCCGGCAACACGGGCGTCGGCATGCTGGCGATCGGCGATGACGGCGGCACCGGCTCGGAGAACTGGCTCAACGGCATGTTCAAAGCGGTGCCCGACCTCGGCAGCCGCATCATCGGCTGGACGGCCCACGCCTACGGTCCCAAGCCCAACTGGCAGCCCATGTTCGACCACATGATCGAATGGACCCGCGCACACGGGGCGCCCACCACACTGCCCATCTATGTGACCGAGTTCGGGTTCGCCAGCGACAACGGCAGTTGCCTCAGCAACAACTACGGCTGGAACCCCTGCATGACCTACTCGCAGGCGGCTGAATACCTGAACTCCGACGTCGCCGAATTCATCTCCACCTACGGCTCCAAGATCGCCGCCCTGATGCTGTACGAGGTGAGCGACCTGGCCCCCGCCGGTGCAAACACCGAACGCGAGCCCTACTTCGGTGTCTTCCAGAGCAACGGCAGCCCCAAGGGAGCATTCACCGAAGCCGTCCGCTCGCTGATGCAGCGCTACCCGGCCGTGCCTGCCGCTTCGGTCAAGCTCTCGACCGCGCACGCCGCCAGCGCCACCCGCGCTGTTGCGGCTTCGGTGAGGACGCGAGCAAAGGTCGCGAAGAAGGCTCATCACCGCAGAGCAGCGCGGCGGCACCATCGTTCACGAGCCAGCTCCCGAGCGGCTCGAAGCCGGGCAGCTCGGCACTAGCCGCGGCCAGCCCGCGGCGCAGGCTTGGAGGACGACCGTCGTGGTCATGAGCGTCAGAGGCGATGTTGTGCACGAGGTTCTCGCGCAGCATCTCCATGGCGAACTCTCGTGGTATCCGTCCGAAGTCTCCCGCGAGCGAACCGGCGGTGATCGAGCACCAGGCGCCGGCAGCCACCAGCCTCGAAAGGAGGCGGGGCTCCGATTGCAGGCCGGGACAGCGCTCGGGATGGGCGAGCACGACCCGCAGACCCTTCGCCTGGAGCTCGGCGAGCGCCGGTTCGAGCGCGCTCGCAGGGCTCGCAAAGGGGCACTCGAGCAGCACCGCGTTGCCCTCGCCAAGCAGCACCGCCTGCAACTGCGCCTCGTCGAGCGTGTCCAGCCGCTGCAGCGAGAGCTCCGCCCCGACGATCAGCTCGATCGCCACATCCGCCTGCTCGAGCACTTCGCGGAGCTCGACCACCGCTGCCTCGATCGTCAACGGGTCCACGCCATAGCGGCGGTTGACGTGGGGGGTGGCCACCAGCCTCGTCGTGCCCTCGGCCGCGGCGGCCCTCGCCAAGGCAATCGCCGAAGCGACGGTCCCAGGGCCATCGTCGAAACCCGGGAGGACATGGTTGTGGAGATCGATCACCGGCTCTCACAAGGCTAGATGATCGATGGCACGGTCCTGCGCCCCTGCGACCATGCGCAGATGAACGTGACCGCAGACGAGCCGCCTTTGCAGGAGCTGATCGAGGGGCTGCGCGCCCGCTTCTCCCGTGTCGCCATCGCGCACGACTGGCTGACCCTTCCGGGAGGCTCAGAGCAGGTCCTGCTCGAGCTCATCGAGATGTTCCCCCATGCCGAGCTGTTCACCTCGGTCTATGACCCCGAGCCGTGGGGCCCTGAGATCCTCGAGCGCCCCGTGCACGCCTCCTGGCTGAACCGCGTGCCGCGGGCCAAGAGCCTCTATCCAAAACTGCTGCCCCTGATGAGCGCCGCTTTCGAATCCTTCGACCTCAGTGGATTCGATCTGGTCATCTCGAGCAGTCACGCCTGCGCGAAGAACGTCAAGGCGCCGTCCGGCGTGCCGCACGTCTGCTACTGCCACACCCCCATGCGCTATGCCTGGGATCCCGCGTTCCTGGAGGGCGAGCAGATCGGGCTGCTCACGCGTGCGCTGCTGCCCGCCGTGCTCTCCTACCTGCGCAAAAAGGATCTCGCCGGTGCGAGCCGGCCGTCGGTCTACGTCGCCAACTCGCAGTATGTGGCCGATCGCATCCAGCGCATCTACGGTCGCGAGGCGCGGGTGGTGCATCCCACCGTTGACGTCGATCGCTTCCTGCCCGTGCAGCGCAGCCCCAGTGACTACTACCTGACGCTCGGTCGCGTTGTGCCCTACAAGCGCGTCGACTTGGCCGTCCGTGCCTGCGCGCAACTGGGAGTGGCGCTCAAGGTCGCCGGCGACGGTCGTGCGCTCGACGCGGCCAAGGAGCTTGCCGGCCCCGACACGGAGTTCCTCGGGCGCATCGCAGATTCCGAGCTCCCGGGCCTGCTGGCGGGTGCCCGCGCGCTGCTCTTCTGTGCCGAGGAGGACTTCGGGATCGTGCCCGTCGAGGCCCAGGCGGCGGGTGTTCCGGTCATCGCCTACGGCGTCGGTGGTGCCCTGGAGACCGTTCTCGATGGGGAGACCGGAGTGCTCTACCCCGAGCAGAGCGTTGCCTCGCTGGTGGGAGCAATCGAGCGCTTCGAGGGGCTGTCCTTCGCCGACGGGCGCCTGCGCACGCACGCACGCGACTTCTCCCCTGAGCACTTCCGGGGAGAGATGGCGCGTGTCATCCAGGATGTCGCGAGCGTTCCCGCGCCTACCCGCTAGCAGCACCCGCCGCGCCGTCCGGGCTCCTCCTCACCAGGTGGCGCGGGTATCGCTGTGGGCGATCGAACGCAGCACCCGCCATGCCGGCTTGGCCGTCCCGTCGGGGCGCAGCAGGCCGTACCATTCTTCCGGGTCGTCGTTCGTTCCGGGGCCGTAGTCGTGCAGCTGGTAGACGAAGATCGCGTGCACGAAGCTCCGCCAACTACTCCGCGCGAGCGCGAACACCGCCGCCAGATTGCGCGCCTGCCCGGCCTCTCCCACGCAGATCGCCTGCGAGGTGCAGCTCGGCCAGCCGATCTCCGTGAGCCATAGGGGCACCGAGCCGTCTCCGTGGGCACGGAGGATCGCCTCGATCTCCTCGACGCGGCGAACGTCGCTGCGTCCGTCCAGGCCCGGCAACAACTGGTCCACAGGCCCCTCGCCGTAAGGGTGCACCGCCACCCCGGCGACATATTCGCGCAGGCTTGGGATCACGCTGTAGATGCTTTCGATCCACGATTCGTCGCTGCCGGCGGTGTAGAGGTCGGCGGCGAGCAGGTACATGGCACGGGGGTTGGCCTGGCGCCCAGCCGCCACCGCCGCAAGGACATCCCTGGCGTAGCCCTCCGCGTTCGGTCCGCCCTGCGTATCGGGCGTGCCGTAGGGCTCGTTGTAGAGCTCGAAGTAGCGTGGAGCTCGATTCGCCAGCTCGGGATGCGCTTGCCAGAAGGTCCCATCGGGGCCGTAGCGAGCGACGGCAGCGGCGACGAAGCTCGCATACTGGGCCGGTGTGTGGGCCACTGCCTGGGGACCCTCACCCGCCCAGTCGGGGGTGTCGTCGAGCAGCGGCAGAAGCGTCAGCCCACGCTGTGTGGCGATGCCCGCAACGCGGTCGTAGTAGCTCCAGTCGTAAGCGCTGCCGGCGTGCGGTTGGACGCGCGCCCACTCGAGGTCCTCGCGCACGGCAGCCGCTCCACTCGTGCGCGCCAGCGTCGCCGTCGTGCAGATCGCCCGTCCGCGCTGGCTGCGCAGGTTGGCGCTGATCCCGATCAGCAGCGGCGCTTCGGGCCGTATCAGGGGCAGCGGGGGCGCATCGACCGAGCACTCGCCCGTGTGCCGCGCGGCGAGCGCTTCTGCGCCCCTGACGCGAGGCGCGTGGGTGGCCGTGCCACGGTGCGCCACGGTGGCGTGAGCGCTGCCGCTGGTGCCGGCTCCGCCGCAGCCCAACAGCCCGATCATCGCGCTCGTCAGGGTCGCGGCGAGCAGGCCGGCGTGCCGGCTCACCTGCGAGCCGGGAGCCGCAGGCGGCGCTGAGCGGCGGCCTGTGCCAGCACCTCGCGGGTTTGGGCGGCCACGACCGGCCAGCGGAACCCCGCCGCCAGGGCGCTGCCGCGCTCGATCAGCTCCTGAGGGCGCTCCATCGCCGCCTCCAGCGCCCCCGCCCACGCTTCGGGGGTGCGCTGCGCGACGACGATCGCGCCCGGACCGCTCACCTCCTCCAGGCCACCTGAGCCCGCGGCGATCACGGCCGGCGTCTCGCATGCCATCGCCTCCAACGGCGCGATCCCAAAGCCCTCGTACAGCGCCGGTGCGGCAAACGCCGCGGCGCCCCGGTAGAGATCCACCAGCTCCGCCTCTGTGACCGCGCCGAGCAGATCGCAGACGCCGCTCTGGCGGATCTTCTCGGCGACCGGCTCTCCGATCGGCGCCACTGAGCCCGCGAGCACCACGCGCCAAACAGCCCCCGCCGCCCGTGCGTGCACAGCGGCCTCGACCAACACGTCCAAGCCCTTACGCGGCTCGATCGAGCCCACATGCAGCACGAACGGCGCGCCTATGCCCCAACGCTCGCGCAGCGCCTGACGCGCCGCCTCGCGGTCCCCGGCAGCGAACACCTCGTCCACGCCGTTGGGAACGACATGTATGCGCTCGAGGTCGAATCCCCACAGCTCGCGCATGTCCTCGGCCGTCGTCTGTGAGACGGCGATCGTGCTCGTGGCGCGAGCGGCGGAGCGGCGGATCGTGGTCTGGAAGCTGCGCTCGTCGCTCGGCGGCTTGGTACCGGCGAAGCGGATCGTGGCAAGGTCGTGAATCGTCACCACTGTCGGCACGGGGGAGAGATGCGGGAGCACGCTCTCCGGTGCCCACAGGACGTCGGGGCGCGTCCACGCTAGCCACGCCGGCAGAAACACCTCACGCCAAATCGGGCGTCCCTTCACGCGGATCCCGACCTCTGTGGCGCCCTCGATCGAGCGGCTCAGGCGCTTGGTGTTGGCCAGCAAGTCGACCTCATCCCCGGCTGCCAGCAGCTCGCGCGCGATACGGTCGACATACTTCGGTATGCCGCCCCACGGTGCGTCCAGGACGTTGGCGTCGATAGCGATTCGCATGGCTCAAGTTGCCTTCGCCAACCGCCGAAGGGTGATGTACGTTAATCGCTACTCTCAACTCAAGCTCCCGATGCTCTCCGAGGGCGGTCGGACATCTCGGTCGTGGGGCCGGCTGAGGACCAGAGAGGACGGTCCTTTTCTCGATGCCAAACGAGACTCGCCAGCAACTGCAAACAATTTGGGCCTATCGCTGGTGGCTCGGCCTCTTTGTCGTGGTCGTCACCCTGGTCGCCTACGGGCTCACCAAACGCGAGACGCCGAGCTACAAGGCCACTGCGCTCGTTCAGGTCATTCCCGCGGCTGAAGCATCGGGCCAGTACTTGCCCTCCGACGCCCAGCAGAGTCTGGTGAACATCTATGTTCGCTATGCCCAAACGCCGGCGGTCTACGAAGTGACCGCCAAGGACCTCGGCCTGGGCAGGAACGCGAGCGCAGTCGAAGGCTCGCTGTCGGTCAACCCCGAAGCCGGCTCCACGGTGCTCGACCTCGTGGCCGTCTCCGCCGACCCGCAGACAGCCGCCAGGTACGCCGATGCCTATGCAAGCGCGCTTGCGAGCTTCGTCCAGCAGTACGAGTCCACCCAGAGCCGCCAGACCCTCACGCGAATCCAGAGCCAGATCGAACAGACCACCCATGCGGCCGCCGCGGCGGGCGCGGGCACGGTCGATGCCACGCAGCTCAACAGCGAGGTCAACGCGCTGCGCGAAAAGCTTGCGAGCACCGTCGCGGCGCCGTCGGACTCGGTGCAGCTCCTCGGTCACGCCCCGGTGCCCGTCGCGCCCACATCCCCCAAGCCCAAACGCAATGCGATCCTCGCGTTTCTCGTGGCGCTCGTCCTCGGCGGCGCCGCGATCCTCGGCTACGCCGCTATCTCCGACCGCTACCGCGACGCCGACGAGGCCGCGGCCGACCTCGGGCTGCAGCTGCTGGGAGAGATGCCGCGCGCGCCCGCGAACGACCAGGCTGCCATCGAGGCCTTCCGCAGGCTGCGCACCTCGCTGATCTTCGCGCTGGGAGCATCGCGCCGGACGAACAGCGCAAAAACACGCTCCGCTCGGGGATCCACCGCGGCCAAACCGCAGCGCTCCGGAGCTACGATCCTTGTCACAGCCGCCGAGCGCGCCGCCGGCAAGAGCTACACATCCGCCGGTCTCTCGCGCGCCCTCGCGGCCGACGGCTGGAATGTGATCGCGATCGACGGCGACCTGCGCCGTCCGACCCTCAACCGCCAACTCGACGTGCCCTCGGCGCCGGGGTTGGCCGAGCTGCTCGCGGGAGACATGGACCTGCTGGAGCTGACCCGCCCTGCCCCCGAGCTCGGGGCGCCCCAGCCCGGCAACCTCGATGTCCTGCCTGCGGGGCGCGCGGGGATGGACACCACCGAGCGCCTGTCCTCGCCTGAGATGACAGCGATGTTCGAGCGCGCCCACGAGACCTACGACTACGTCGTGCTCGACTCCTCGCCGATCCTCCCCGTGGTCGACGCGATCGTGCTCGCGCGCTATGCGCAGGGGGTCGTGATCGTGGTCGATGCGCGGCGCAGCCGCCGACGTGACGTTCGCGGCGCCGTGCAGACGCTCAGAGCCTCCGATGCGCCGCTGCTCGGATTCGTCTTCAACAGCTCCAAGACCAACGTCAAAGGCTACGGCTACACCCAGATCCTCGACGCCGGCCGGTCCAGCGAGGCGGTCGAGCTGGTGCCGTGAGCTCGATCGGGCCACTCCGCTTCGGCTCCCGGGTCGTTGGCGTGGCCGGCATCGGCGCGATGGTGGGCGCGGTGCTCGCCGTCGCGGCCGCCCGCATCGGAACGGCCGGCCTGCTGGCGCCGGCGGCGGTCGTGGCGCTGCCGATCCTGCTGCTCAACAGCGAGCTGCTGCTCTACACGGTGTTCGCGGCATGCGTGCTGGTCGAGTTCAGCGATTCGCTGTTCCCGTCGCTCGACAGCCCGCTCTACGGATCGGTGATCAAGGGCCTCACGATCCTCGACCTGCTGATCCTGGTGCTGACCGTCGCGGTCCTGCTGGACTGCCACCGCCGGCGCGAGATGCCGCGCGGCGCGGGCGTGCTCAGCGGCGCCCTGCTGCTGATGGCGGTGGCGTTGATCGGAGGCGCCCTCACCGGCCACGAAGCGGGGGCCTCCACGCGCGAAATCTACGAGCCGGTGATCAAGGTCAGCCACGTGATCTTGCTGCCGCTACTTGTCATCAACATGACGCGGGGCGAGCACAGCTGGAAGCGCTTCCTGGAGCTGGCCGCGGCGCTGATCGCGGTCAAGTCCGTGCTCGGCATCTACCTCGCTGAGACGAGCGCCCAGGCGCCAGTGGAAGGACACCCGCTCAGCTATCTCGAGCCGACGGTCAACTGGCTCACGATGGTCTACGTGCTGGTGGTGGTCGGCGCGCTCCTGCAAAAAGTGCGCCTCCCCGCATGGGCATATGCGATCGCGCCGTTTGCGCTGGGGAGCCTTCTGCTCTCCTACCGTCGCAGCTTCTGGATCGGGGCAGTGCTCGGGCTCGGGATCGTGCTCGTCGTCGGCGCCGGCCCGCGTGGGCGACGCGTGGTTGTCCCTGCGCTCGCACTGCTCACGACGCTCACGATCCTGCTGCTCTCGAGCGCCGGCGGCACCGGCTCGACGTCGACCAACCCGATCCTGGCGAGAGCCGCGTCGCTCAATCCCACGAAGGTAACCAGCAACGTCGAAGATCGCTATCGCATAGACGAACGGCGTAACGTGCTTGCCAACCTGCGCAAGCAGCCGATCACGGGCCTGGGGATCGCTGTGCCCTGGACTGCTCCCTATCCGATGTCCACAGAACACGAAGGCGGGCGCTTCTACACCCACATGATCGTCCTCTGGTACTGGCTCAACCTCGGTCTGCTGGGGCTGATCGCATACGTGACGCTGATGGCGGCCACCCTGTGGATCTCCTTTGGCGTCTGGCGCTGGCATCCGCGGCCGCTGATGCGCGTGCTCGGCCTCGCGATGCTGGGCGGTGTTGCCGGGCTGATTGCCGCGGAGACAACCGGCTCCTTCACGGGCGTCGACGTGCGCTTCTCGATCGCGTTTCCCGTCGTCCTGGGCTTCCTCGCGGTGGCCTGGAACGAAGCACGAGCCAATCGGGCGCTGGGCGGGGCCCTCCTACACGCATGAACGAGCCGCCGGGCGTGGCGGCCACAGCGCCCCGGCCGCGCGTCGCGATTCTGAAGTCCAACGATTACGGCGCCTGGCAGGGTGGATACTGCCGCGGATTGCACGCAGGCGATATCGGCCCCTATGGCCTGCGCGGGCTGGAGCGCGCCGGCTTCGACCTCCGCTACAGCGACGGCGCCTACAGGCTGCCGTGGCGCAGCGCAGCGCTCTCGCGGCCACTGCGCAAGATCGGGCATCTGCGGCCCGAGCTGCAGGGATTGCAGGGAGCGCTCAGCACACTGCCACTGGTGGCGCGCTCGGACGTGACACTTGCGATCTTCGAGGATCAGGGCCTTTGCGCTGCGAGCGCCAAGGCGCACGGCCTGGCGCCGTTCAATGGGCGCCCACTGGCCGTCATCTCATGCTGGCTGGCCGAGACCTGGAAGGAGCTCGACCGCCGCTCGCTGGCGGCGGTTCGCCGTGCGCTAGCCGCCGTCGATGTGCTGCTGTTCTTCTCCGCCAACCAGGCCGCGGTGTTCGAGCACGCGCTGGGTGTCGACCCCGCGCGGATGGCGTGCGTGCCCTTCGGCATCGACCAGCGCTTCTTTACACCTCGCAGCGACTCCGAGCAGGGGGATTGGATCTTGTCTGTCGGTCGCGACCACTCCCGCGACCATGCTGTTCTGATCGAGGCCGTGCGCGGCACGGGCATGCGCCTGCGACTGGTGGGCCCTGATGCGAGCGAGCTGGGAGCGCTGCCGCCGGAGGTGGAGTCGATCTCCCATCTCAACCACCTGGCCTACCGCGAAGCGCTGTCCGAGGCCGCGGTCGTCGCCGTCCCCACCGTCGCTCCCGCCTATCCGAGTGGGCAGACGGTGGTGCTCGAGGCGATGTCCATGGGCAACGCGCTCGTGACGACAGACTCGCCCGCTATGCGCGACTACGTCACCGCGGGCGTCAACGGCGAGCTCGTGCGCCGAGGCGACGTCGAGGAGCTCAGGCGCGTGCTGCGTGAGCTGCTGGCCGATCGCGAGCGGCGCGAGCGGCTCGGCAGCGGCGGTCGCCATGCCGTCGAGGCCCACTTCAACGACGCGGCCATGTGGGAGGCCGTCGGCGAGCGCCTGCGCACGCTCACGCGGCCGGCCGCTCGCCGCGGCTGGAGAACACAGCCTTGACCTCGTCCATGTCGAGCGCCCCGAGCGCCACCACCAGCGGCAGGTAGACGGCGATCATGATCGGGACCAGGCCGCCGAGCGGCACGCCGGCCGTGCGCGCCGCAAACACAGCCGCCCCGGCCACGCCGCTCGCGAGCGCGGCACCCGTCAGGCGCGGCGAGGCGATGCGCATCTCGATGCGCGTGAGGATCACCCTCAGCTCCAATCCCACGACCACCAGCTCGGTCGCAAGCGTCGTCCAGGCCGCCGCGCGGAACCCCCATCTGGGGACCAGCAGCAGGTTCAAGCCTACGTTGACGACCAGCGCCAGCAGCGCGTAGCGAACGAAGCGTGCCTGCAGGTTGGTGACCACCGACATGTAGCCCGCCACATAGCCGAAGCAGATGACCACATAGGCGGCCATCAGCACCGGCAGCGCGGGTGCCGCCCGGTCCAGGCCGCTGCCGAACAGGGAATCCACGACCTGATGCGGTGCCGCCAGCGCGAACGCGAACGTCGGCAGCGAGACGCACGCAAGCCCCTCCAGCGCGAACTGCAGCAGCCGTCGCACACGCTCCATGTCGCCTGGGTAGGAGCTCGAGATGATCGGGAACAGCGTTGCCATCACGGCCGCCGGCGCGAATCCGGCCTGTTCCAGGAGCCGGTAGATCGCGCCGTAGAGACCCGGTTCGTAGCGGTGGGGCGAGAGCTGGAAGACGAGGATCTGATCGATCCGCCCGTAGGTGATCGTCAACAACGTGCCGACGCCCGCCGCCACCCCCAGGCGGCCGAGCGTGCGCCAGCGGGCTTTGGAGTTGCGAAGCTGCAGCGGCATCAGCCGCGTCGCGTAGAGCGCTTGGGCGACCTGGACCACGGTGGAGGTCGCCAGGAAGGCGATCGCAAGCGCAACCATGCCGCCGCCAAAAGCTGCGATCGCGAACACCGAGCCGCCCCACAGCACGCTGTTGGCTGTCGTGAAGGCGACCCCCAGGTGGTTCTTGACGCGCAGGCGAAAGACGGAGTTCATCGAGGACAGGACCGTCAGCAGCAGCGTGCACGAGAGCAGGACGCTCGCGATCCGCATCTGGGGGCTGTCGGCAATTGCCTCCAAGACGACCACGCTGAGGATCGCGACGGGCACAGAGATGGCCGCCGTCAGCGTGACCGAGGCACCCAGCCATTCGGACTCGTGCTCCGGTTCTGAGGCGGCGAAGCTGATGGCGATGTTCTGCAGCCCCAGGTTCGTGAACATCATCATGATCTGAACCAGGGCGAGGATCGTCGACCATTCGCCGAAGCGCGTGTCGCCGAGGGTGCGCACGACGACGACCGTTACGAAGATGCCGAGGGTCAGGTTCAGGACCTGTCCGACCAACTGCACGAGGATGTCCGCCGCCGCGCGGCGGCGCGTGATCGGCGCGCTCAACGACGGTAACCGTAGCGGGTGCATCACACGGCGCTGCATACAAGGGGGCCTGTGCACGGCCCAATAGGATCCGGCAATGCACGCATTCGCGTTCGCGTTCAATGCCTCGGAGGAGTCTCTGGAGAAGCTGAACGGGGGGCTGCAGGGGCTGGCAGAGGAGTTCAAGCTCGATCCCGCCACCGCCTGGAGCGCCCGCGCGCGCGCGCCGCTCGTCTCGGCCATGGGCGTCCACCCTGCTCCAGACGCGGCCCCGCCGCGCCGCGAGGTGGCCCAAACCCACCGCCAGATCGGGGTCGTC
>JASLDD010000123.1 GCA_030151725.1 Solirubrobacteraceae bacterium | reverse complement strand
GTTCCTGGCCTTCCAGTACCCCGTCTCGATTCCCGGGGTGTCGGTGGCGAACTTCCTGCGCATGGCGATCAACGCCAAGCGCGATGAGCCGATCCAGGTAAAGGAGTTCCGCACACAGCTGCAGCACGCGATCGAGCTCCTGGACGTCGACCGTGCGTTCACCTCGCGCCACCTCAACGACGGCTTCTCGGGCGGCGAGAAGAAGCGCGCTGAGATTCTGCAGATGGCGATGCTGGCACCCGACATCGCGATACTCGACGAGACCGACTCCGGCCTCGACATCGACGCCCTGCGCACGGTCGCCGAGGGCGTGCAGCGGCTGCACGACGAGCAGGGCCTGGGCGCGCTGATCATCACCCACTACCAGCGCATCCTGCATTACGTGAAGCCCGAGTTCGTGCACATCCTGATGGACGGACGGATCGTGCTGGAGGGCGGGGTGGAGCTGGTCGAACGCCTGGAGCGCGAGGGCTATGACCAGATTCGCCAGGAGGTCGGCACGGCCGTCGCCGCCGGTGACAGCGGTGTCTGACACAGGCGCCGTCGATATCCCCGCCCCTGCCACCAACGGCAACGGCGCAGCACCCGTCAACGTCAAGGCGGGGCGCCACCGCGAGGCAAGCCTCTACCACGCGCTGGCCGGAGCAGGCGCGGGCGACGGGCGCACGCTCGAGCAGCTGCGGGAGGCTGCCCGCGAGGCCTACGCAAGCTCCGATCTGCCGATCTGGCGGCGCTCGGGCTTCTGGACGACGACGCTGCAGGCGCTGGAGCTCGACTCACTCGACGCCCAGGCCAAGGGGGAGGGCGTCCCTGACGTCGTCACGCGCACACTGCCCGACGGCCCCCGCGCGGGGCGGATCGTGCAGAGCGCGAGCGAGATCGTCCATTTGGAGCTCGACCCAGCGCTGGCCGAGCGCGGCGTGATCCTGTGCTCGCTGCAGGACGCCTTCCGCGAGCACCCCGAGCTGGTGGCGCCGTGGTACTCCAAGCGCCTGACCATCGACCGCCACAAGCTGGAGGCCGGCAACGCGGCCTTCTGGAGCGGCGGGGCCTTCCTGCACGTCCCCGCCGGCGTGGTCGTGGAGGAGCCGTTTGAGATCGTCTACGCAATCGACCGCCCGGGCGTGGCGCAGTATGGACGCACACTTGTAGTCGGTGGCGCCACGAGCGACTTCCGCGTACACGAGTACGACCTAGCGGAGGACTTCGAGGGGCAATCGCTCCATGCGAACGCGTTTGAGCTCTACCTGCAGGACGGTGCGCGCTGCCGCCTGGCACAGCTCCAGGACTGGGGCAGCGGCGAAGTGTTCGACGTCTCCACGCGCTTCGTGGGCGTGGGTCGCGACGCCTACTGCCACTGGCTGCCGGCGCTGGCGGGCGGCCACCTGGTGCGCCAGCACCTCGAGCTGGCGATATCGGAGGCCGGCGGCGACATGGCCTTCCGCGGCCTCCTGTTCACCGAGGAGCACGAGCACCTGGACGTGTTCGCGGTCGACCTGCACGAGACGGGGCCCTCGGGCGGCGACGTGCACTGGCGTGGGACCGCCACAGGCGAGAGCCGCGCGAGCTTCGAGGGCCTGATCCAGATCGATCCCGGAGCCCAGCAGACGCACACCTACCTGCAGTTCCACTCGATGATGCTCTCGCCCAAAGCGCGCATCGATGCGATCCCCTCGGTGCTGGTCTCAGCCGACGACGTCTCGGCCTCCCACGGCGGCACCGTCGGAGAGCTGGACGAGACGGCGATCTACTACATGCAGACCCGCGGCCTCGATCGGCCCTCGGCTGTGCGCGTGATCGTGGAGGGCTTCTTCGAGCCCCTCGTGGCCGAGCTTCAGGACGAGGCGCTGGAAGAGATCGTGCGCGGCAAGGTCGCAGAGAAGCTGGCGGCCGCGCGGGAGGACATCGAGACGTATGCCACCAGTCGCTGAGAGCCGCCTCTTGGAGGGCGTGCGGGCGGACTTCCCGATCTTCGCCCGCGAGCTCAACGGGCGTCCGTTGGTCTATCTCGACTCGGGCGCCACAGCGCAGAAGCCTCGGGCGGTCATAGATGCCCAGGCCGAGCACCTTGCAAGCCACAACGCCAACGTCCACCGCGGCGTCTACGCATTGGCCCAGGAGGCGGACGCGGCCTACGACGACGCTCGCCGCCGGGTGGCTGCGTTCGTGGGCGGCAAGCCGCAGACGACGATCTTCACCAAGAACGCCACCGAGGCCATCAACCTCGTCGCCTACTCGTGGGGCCGGCCCAACGTCGGGCCCGGCGACACGGTTCTGATCACCCAGATGGAGCACCACGCGAACCTGGTTCCCTGGCAGGTGCTCTGCCACGAGCGCTCAGCCGAGCTGCGCTATCTGGAGGTGGACGAGCGCGGCGAGCTCTCGCTGGAGGCGCTCGATGCGGAGCTGGCGCGCGGCAACGTCAAGCTGGTGGCCTTCGCGCACGTGTCCAACGTGCTCGGCACGATCAACCCCGTCGCCGAGATGACCGCCCGGATCCGCACGGCGGGCGCGGTGTCGGTCGTGGACGGCGCGCAGGCCGTGCCGCAGTTGCCGGTCGACGTGGAGGCGCTGGGCGCGGACTTCTACGCGTGGACCGGCCACAAGGCGCTCGGTCCCACGGGCGTGGGGGTGCTGCACGGGCGCGCGGAGATCCTCGAGGGCATGGAGCCGTTCCTGACGGGCGGCGACATGATCGCCTCGGTCGACTTCCAGTCGGTCACCTGGAACGAGCTGCCCTACAAGTTCGAGGCGGGCACGCCGCCCATCTCCGAGGCGGTCGGCCTGGCCGCGGCCACCGACTACCTGTCGGATCTCGGGATGGAGAACGTGCGCGATCACGAGCGCACGCTCACCGCCTACATGCTCGAGCGTTTGGGGGAAGTTCCCGGGCTGCACGTTGTGGGACCGCCAGAGGCAGAACGCCGCGGTGGACTTGCCTCGTTCACGATCGAGGGCATCCACCCGCACGACATCGCCGAGCTGGTCGACCGCGGCGGCGTCTGCATCCGCGCGGGCCACCACTGCGCCCAGCCGCTGATGCGCTGCCTGGGCGTCGGCGCCACGGCGCGCGCGTCGGTGGGCGTCTACAACGACCGCTCGGACATAGATGCGCTCATCGGCGCACTTATGGCGGGTCGGGAGATCTTCGGGTTGGCGGGGAGCTGATTCTGATGGCTTCCGAGCAGCCGCCGTCGGTAGTTGTCTCTTTTGAAACGCTGTGTAACCATGGTTATACAGCGTCCGGAAAGAGTGAATAGGCGAGCGAGGACCACATGGACGATCTCTACCGCGACTACATCCTCGATCACTACAAGCGCCCCAGGAACTTCGGCGAGCTCGACCCCCACGACCTGGAGGCGCTCGAGCACAACCCCCTGTGTGGGGATGAGCTGGGCGTGCAGATCAGAGTCAACGACGGGCGCATAGAGGATCTACGCTTCCAGGGACACGGCTGCGCCATCTCCCAGGCGGCCGCTTCAATCGCCTCGGAGGAGCTCAAAGGCATGTCGCTGGCGGAGGTTGGCGAGCTGGATGCTGACTGGATGATCGAGCTGCTCGGCATCCCTGTGTCGGCAACGCGGCGCAAGTGCGCCCTGCTCAACCTCAAGGTCGTCCGTGGCGCTGTCACGGGCGACAACGCCTGGCCGGCATAGAGCCTCTTTCGCAAACGCCGCGGCGGCGCGCCGATCAGATGAACGTCACGTGTGCGGTGGCTGAGTCCGTGCAGGTGCGGTTGCGGCCGGTGTCCTTAGCGGTGTAAAGGGCTCGGTCGGCGCGGCCAATCAGCTGCTCGCTCGTCTCGCCGGGCTTGAGGGCGGCTACTCCGGCGGAGCAGGTGGTGGGGGTGGGTGATGCTGCGCGTAGCCGGTCGGCTGCGCTGGCGGCGTCCTGGAGCGAGCAGTCGGGCATCACGACGACGAACTCCTCGCCGCCGAAGCGCACCAGCGTGTCGGATTGGCGCAGGGTCTCTGTCCAGGCGGCGGCTGCTGCCTTCAGGAGCAGGTCTCCCGCCTGGTGGCCGTGTGTGTCGTTGTAGTCCTTGAAGTGGTCCAGGTCGAGTATCGCGAGCGACAGCGGACGATTGTGGCGGGCGGCGGCGTAGAGCTGGCGGTCGAGTTCCTCGGTGAGCACTCTTCGATTGAGCAGGCCTGTGAGGTCGTCTCGGCGAGAGAGGCGCTCGAGCCGACTCAGCAGGATTTCTCGGTCGATCGCTACGGCAGCCTCATCCCCGAGCATGGTGAGGAGCGTTCGCGTGCGGTCGGGCGGGCGGCGTGTGCGTCGACGCCAACCGACTGCGAGGACGCCGACGGGCCGCCCGTCGAGCGACAAGGGCTCAAACAACACGGATACAGCGCCGGTCAGCTTCTGCAGTTGCGGCGGAGTCGTGTCCTCTGCTCCCAAGTCTGTGAGAAATGTGCTTTCGCTCGAGCGCAGGCAGGCCTCCACGTGGAGGTCTCCCGCAAGCTCTGGGTAGCTCAGGCCCGACTCGAGTCCGGATGTCGCGCTGATCTCTCGGCTGCCGCCGTTGGCAGGCTCGATGAGCAGCGCGAAGTCAGCGCCTGTCAGCTCTTGGATGGCCTGGCAGACGCGGTCGCGGGCACTGCCGATCCGAGAGAGCTGACGTGCGAGCTCGGCAATCAGAGAGATGTCCTTGGCGAGGGCCGCTCGCTGCTGATCGAGAGCGGCGCCGCCGATCAGGGCAGCCAGCATGATGCCGGCGCCGAGCGCGAGCATCATCACCAACGAGCTCGTGCCCAGGCCATTGTGACGTGCGATGGCCGCGGCCGGCCGGAAGGTCGAGGC
>JASLDD010000102.1 GCA_030151725.1 Solirubrobacteraceae bacterium | reverse complement strand
CGCTGACGCGCAGGTTGCGCGTCAGCGCGCGGGCGACCGCCGCCAGCGTCTGATCGCCGGCGCGCTCGCCGTAGCGGTCGTTGAGGTAGGTGAAGCTGTCGATGTCCAGCAGCATCAGCCCGGCCGTCTCGCCGTAGCGCTGCGAACGCGCCACCTGGAGCTTGATGTCGTGCTCGAACAGCCTGCGGTTGCGCAGCCCGGTGAGCTGGTCGTGGTCTGCGAGGTGGCGCAGGTGGAGCTCCAGGTCCTTGCGCTCGGAGATGTCCTGCAGCTGGGCGATGTAGTGAAGCGGCGCTCCCTGCTCGTCGCGGACTAGCGACATCGACACGATCGCCGAGACGGTCTCGCCGGCGGCGTCGAAGTAGCGCTTGTGGATCTGGAAGGCGGGGATCTCCCCGGCTGTGAGGCGGCGGCGCTCATCGCGATCGTTGAAGGCGTCCTCCGGGTGGATGATGCCGTCGAAGCGCTTGCCGATCAGCTCGTCCGAGGTGTAGCCCGTGATCTCACACAGGGCGCGGTTGACGAGCAGCCAGCGTCCGTCGCGGTCGAGCAGGCCGGTCCCGATCGGCGCCCTCTCGAAGACCGCCTCAAAGCCCGACCCCGGTGTCTTCGGCGTGAGCAGGTCGGCTTGGCGACGGGCGGTGATGTCGAGCACCACGGCCACGCCGCCGGCGACGGAATCCGACGCCGGACGCCCGTCGGGCCCATTCAGGCGCAGCGGCCCCGCGTCGACCATCAGGCAGTGACGCTGGCCCATCGTCCAGACCTCGCGCGAACGCGTCTCTCCGTCAAGGGCCGAGCGGAACAGCGGCTCGACGACGTTCCACACCTCTGAGGGAAACGCGCCGGCAACGGGCTGGCCCTCGCCGTAGGCGGAGGGTTTACCGACGCGATCGAAGGCCTGTCCGGCGGTGACCACGAAGTGCAGATCGCGATCGAATACGAAGATCAGCGCCTCGGGCAGCTCGCGCATGGCCGCCACCGCGGCATAGCCCGCGTCGGTCAGCGATTCGGCGCTCGATGGCGTTTGCTCAGGCGTGGCCGGCACAACCAAGCATCGACCGATCTCGCCCTCCACTTGACCCCGGCGGCGGCCCAGGGCTTGACAGCCGCCCGGCGACAGGCTCACGGCCGCACGAACGTCTCCGGGTCCGGACCCGTGCGCCGGCCCGCGTCGAGCTCGGCGATGGCCTGCATCTGCTCGTCGCTGAGCTCGAAGTCGAAGACCGCGAAGTTCTGCTCGATGCGCTCGGGCGTGACCGACTTGGGGATCACGACGTTGCCGAGCTGCAGGTGCCAGCGGATCACGACCTGACCGGCTGTGCGCGAGTGCGCATAGGCGATCTCCACGATCGCGGGATCCTCGAGCACCTCGCCCTGCGCCAGCGGGCTCCAGGCCTCGGTCACGATCTCCAGCTCCTCGTGCTCGTGGCGCAGCCCCTGCTGCTGGAAGTAGGGGTGCAGCTCGATCTGGTTGATGGCCGGCGTCTCACCCGTCTCGGCGATCAGGCGCTCTAGGTGGGCGGGCTGGAAGTTCGACACGCCGATCGCCCGGATCAGGCCCTCGTCTCGCAGCTCGATGAACGCCTTCCATGTCTCCACATAGCGGTCATGGGCGGGCACCGGCCAGTGGATCAGGTAGAGATCGACGTAGTCCATCTCCAGGCGCTCGAGGCTCGCGTGGAAGGCACGCCGCGCCTGCTCGTGGCCGTGGTCGTCGTTGAAGCACTTGGTCGTCACGAACACCTCGCCGCGATCGAGGCCCGAGGCGCGGATGGCCTGCCCGACAGCCGCCTCGTTGCGGTAGGCCGCCGCGGTGTCCAGGTGGCGGTAGCCGGTCGAGAGCGCCTGCGCGACCACAACCTCTGTCTCCTCGGGTGGCACCTGAAAGACGCCGAAGCCGAGCTGGGGGATCTGCGAGCCACCCCTGAGGGCGATGTTTGGAATCTGGTTCGTATCTGTGGTCATGTAATTGGGCTGCCCGTGCAGTGGAGCGCCTAAACTGGAATCGCCCGCGTGGGAGTGTCTACACGGTGATCGTCAGGGGCGGTGACTGCCCGAGCGTCACCCCGCCGGCGCCCAGCGCGCGCACGGCCACGACTGAGCCGGCCAGGGAAAAACGCAGCGTGCTCTCAAAACCGCGCGAGCGCGTGTCTGCAACGGGCGCAAGCGTGTCTTCACGCTCGCCCGCCAGCAGCTGCCAGGTGTGCACTTCGGTGGCACCGTTCCAGCTCGCATAGGCGGTTCGATAGCGACCCTGTCCGGTGACGGCGATCGCGGGGAGCTCCTCCGGAGTGCCAGTCCACGGCAACCTGAAGGCCCTGTAGGACTGGTACTTGGAGCCGAGCGTGGCATCGAAGAGCAGCTCGCCGGAGCGGTGGAACTCGGAGACGTGCGGAGCTTCGCCCCAGCCGACGAAGACGTTGCCGTTGGCCAGCGGCTGCACGCTGCCCTGACTGCCGGTGAGGATCTTGGGGTGGGTGTACTGACGCAGGAGCGTCGCCTGCATGCCCTGCTCATCGACGTCCAGGATCAGACCGCGCGAGAGGGTCTCCACGGCGGGCGTGGCGCCGTTGTCGAACACGGTGAGCGAGCCGTCGGGCTGGCGGCGGGCGTCGTGCTGCCAGGCGAACACGCTCCCGGCGCCCATCTCGAAGTCGCTGTGCTTGCCGCCGAGGCGCCAGAGGATGGTGCCCTTGCGGTCGAGCTTGTAGACGGTGTGGGTGGAGCGCGAGGAGACGAGGATGTTGCCGTCGTTGTCGAGCGCCACGGAGTTGATGTGGAAGAAGTCCCAGTCGGCGCCAACGGGCGAGTAGGACTCCTCGAGTGCGATGTGCTCGAGGCTGTGCCACTCGAGCAGAAGCTCCCCGGTAGCGAGATCGACCTCCTGGAAGATGGCGTCCTGGATGGTGCCTTCGCGCGAGCCGCCGACGCTCGAGAGATCTGCCTTCTTGACCACGTAGCTGGTGATCAGGGCGGTGTCGTCGGGGGTGATGATGAACTCGTGCAGATCGCCGCGAAGCCCGTTGGCCGCCTGCACGCGGCGCACGGTCGAATAGGAGGTGTCGGCGATCACGTATTCGCCGACGCCGTGGCCCAGTTCGATCGTCCCCTCCCACCACGTGAGCACGGGACCGGAGCGATAGCTCTGCACGCGGAAGTTGGTCGTGACCTTGCCCGCTATCGGGTTCTCCCAGATCGGCTCGCCGCCGTTATCAACGATCACAGCACCCGCTTGGGCGCCCCCCGGAGCGTTGTAGGGGGCGATGAAGATGGGATCGTCCGAGGTCCCCCGCTCGATCCGGTTGACGGTCAGCGCCGGGATGCGCAGGTCCGGCCTGCTGCGCCATTTGG
>JASLDD010000094.1 GCA_030151725.1 Solirubrobacteraceae bacterium | reverse complement strand
GGGTTGCTCGCCTGTGCCGTGGCGACGGACGAGGCGCCCACGAGAATCGGCGTTCCGAGCGCGAGCAGCGCGAGGAGTTGCCGGAGCCTGCGGGGTGAGAGGGAACTTCGGGACATGGTCTGCTGCCTCCTTGGTTGTGGGGAGCCAAAGAAATAGCATAATGTCGATCTAGTTTATGAGGATATGTTGTGAAGTTCACATCTCCCCTCCCACAACGCCTGCGAAGCGGTGTTCTCAGGCGTCCATGGAGCGCGTGCGCCAGGCACCAAGCGCGAGAAACACAAGCACCCAGATCACGAGCACGGTGAGCGCCAGGCCGGAGGAGAGCGTGACATCGGCACCGTGACCTCCGCGTTCGACATCGACGGGACTGAAGTGGGTGATCGCCTGACTGACGATCGCCTTGCGTGCGCTGCCCAGCGAGCCGATGGAGGCGAGCAGGGGGCTGGCGACGATCTGCCAGGCGATCAGCGCGATGATGGCTCCGGGCTTGGAGGTGGTGAGCGAGGCGAGGCCCACAGCGATCACGCACAGCACTCCCGTTGCGAGCAGGGCGAAGCCGAGTCCGTTGAGAGCCAGCGCGCTATCCGGCGTAGGCAAATTGCCGGCGAACACGAACGTGCCCAGTATGAGCAGCGCATACCCGAAGAGGATCACGGCCCAGCAGACCGCCAGCGCGGCAGGCACACGCGAGGCGAACAGCGCGACACGCGAGCGCCCGGTGACGACGAGATCGCGGAACACGCCGGCCGAGGCGTCACCGGTCCCGGCCTCGACGCCGAGGAGGATGGCTGCGAGCGGGCCGAAGAACAGGGAGAGCACGCGCAGCCCGTCTCTGAAGTTTGTCGTGCCGCCGGCGGGCCCGTACTTGACGGGGTTGGAGGAGTGTTGGATGGCGGTGACGAGGAAGAAGATCACGATCGGGGCGAGCGCCAGCACGAGCGCCCAGATGAGCGTGCCGCGCTTCTTGCGCAGCTTGAGGACGTCGGCACCGGTCATGCGCAGGGCGACGGCGGTCATGCCTGCACCTCCTCATGGATCGTGTTTGCAGCGGGCGCGTCGAGGCGCGCTGTGATCTCCAGGAAGCGCTGTTCGAGGCTGTGGCGGATCGGCTCCAGACGCATCACGCCGACGCCCGCGCTGACGAGCGCCGCGTTGACGGCGGAGGCGGTCTGGGGACCGTCGCGGAGCACCGCGCTCAGCCCGTCCTCAGAGCGTCGCGCGGAGAGCACGAGGTCGATCCTCTCGAGCACTCCGAGTGCCCGCTCGGGATCGTCCACGCCGATCAGCAGTTCGTCATGCGCACCGGCGCCGCCGCGCGAGATCTCCGCGATGGGGCCCTGCGTGACGACTTTGCCGCGGTCGACTATCGCCACTGCGTCGCAGGTCTTTTCGACCTCGTCGAGGAGGTGCGATGAGAGGAACACGGTCCGTCCCTCCTGCTCGACCATCGCGCGGATCATCTCGCGGAACTCCTGGATCCCCCCGGGGTCGAGCCCGTTGGTGGGCTCGTCGAGGATCAGCAGCAGCGGGTCGGCGAGCAGGCAGCGCGCCACCCCCAGGCGCTGGCGCATCCCGAGCGAGTACTTCTTGACCTTCTCATCGGCGCGCTCGTTCAGGCCCACACGAGCCAGCGCGGGAGCGATCCTCGCGTCTGACTCCGTTCCCCGCAGCACCGAGACGATCCGAAGGTTCTCGCGGCCGGAGAGATGGGGGTGAAAGCGCGGCTCCTCGACGATCGCACCCACCCGCTCGAGCGCCTGGGCGCGCTCGGCGGGGACCGGGTGCCCGAGCAGGCTCATGCTGCCGGCGCTCGCGTGCGTCAGGCCGAGAAGGGTGCGGATCATGGTGGTCTTGCCGGCGCCGTTGGGGCCGAGGAAGCCAAAGGCGCACCCCTGCGGAACCTGCAGGTCGACACCGTCGATCGCGGCGCGTGCGCCAAAGCGCTTGGTCAGGCCCTTGGTCTCAATCGCCAGGGCGCCGGCGGCCTGCTGGAGTGTGGACGGCATCGAACTCCTATCTTTCGGAACAGTGCGCTTCTTCGGGGTCGAACTGTGACGCAGAAGAGGGACGGGTGCCATAGGGAATCGCCCCTAGGCATCTACTACGTTCGACGATATATCATAGGACGTAGTATTGCGGTCAGGAGCCGTCGAGGCTGACGAGGCGGCGCTGCACGGCCCAGGTGCTCAGCTCGTGGCGACTTGAGAGCTGGAGCTTTCGCAGCACGGCCGAGACGTGCGCCTCGACGGTCTTGGGCGAGATCCCCAGGCGCAGAGCTATCTCCTTGTACATGTAGCCGCGCGCGATGTGGCGCAGGACCTCGCGCTCGCGCGGCGTGAGCTGATCGAGCTCGGGATCTTGGGTCAGAGGCTCGTGGGGCTCGTGAGCGAAGGCGTCGAGCACGAAGCCGGCCAGACGCGGCGAGAACACGGCATCGCCGCCGGCGACGCGACACACCGCCTCGGCGAGCTCGTGGCCGGAGATGGACTTGGTGACATAGCCGCGCGCGCCGGCGCGGATTACGCCGATCACATCCTCGGCGGCGTCTGAGACGGACAGGGCGAGAAAGCGCACGGCCGGCTGCTCGGCTCGCACGAGGCGGATCACCTCGGCTCCGCCGCCGGCGGGCATGTGCACGTCGAGTAGCACCACGTCGGGCTGCTCACGGCCGATGACCTGAACTGCGCTCTGCACGCTGTCGGCGTCGCCGACGATCTCGACCGCGTCGCCCAGCTCGGCCCGCACCCCGGCGCGAAACAGGTGATGGTCATCGACGATCACCACACGCGGGCGAGCGCTCATGCGGGCCTGCACTCCATCACGAGCTCCACCTCGGTGCCCTCGCCGGGCACGCTGTGGACGGTGGCACGCCCGTGGTGGCGCTCCATCCGCGCGATGATCGAATCGCGCACTCCCCGGCGGTCCGCGGGGATGGCGTCGGGGTCGAAGCCGACGCCACGGTCGCGCACGTAGACCTCCACGCGCTCGGGGTCGACCTCGACGTAGAGATCCACGCGCTCCGTCTGGGCGAACTTGGCGGCGTTGGTCATGGCCTCGCGCGCGGCCTGGACCATCGCCTCGAGCTCGCCGTCGATCGGTCGGTCGCCCACGGTGACGACCTCGATGGGCACGCGGTGGAGCTCCTCGACCTCGGCCGCCGCACGCTCGAGCGCCTCGGCGAGGCCCTCATCGCCGCAGGCGGCGGGGCGTGCCTGCAGCCAATGGCGCAGCTCACGCTCCTGGCGGCGTGCGAGCCCGGCGACCTCGCGCGGATCGCCGGCGCGCTTCTGGATCAGGGCAAGCGTCTGCAGCACCGAGTCGTGCAGGTGGGCGGCCATCTCGGCGCGCTCCTGCTCGCGGATCCGTGCGGCGCGCTCGGAGGAGAGGCTGCGCCCGATCCCCACCGCCCACGGACCGAGCAGCAGTCCGAGCATGCTCGCCACGATCGCCACCGCGCCCAGGGCCATGCCGAGGCTGTGCAGGACCCCGGCGGAGTGCAGCAGCGCGGCGGCGGCGAAGGCAACGAGCAGACCGCCGATGATCACCCGGGGCAGGTCGACCCGCGCGAGCCTGCGCCACAGCTCCTGCGGCGAGATAGGCCAGCTCAGCGGCTCGCCGCCGCCGGCCGTTGCGGGGCGCCAGACGAGCGCCATGCCGCAGGTTCCGATCGCCAGCGGCCAGATGAACTGGTCTCCGATCAGCAGGCCGGCCCGGCGCAGGCCGTAGAGAACGACGGCGGCGGCGAGCACCATCAGCACGGCCTCCCGCCATGCGCCACGCGGACGCGGCACGCCCTCGCTCTCGGGCGCGACGGGGATCAGCGCCCACCCGAGCGCATACAGGACAACCCCCACGCCCCCGGCGGTCATCACGATCGCCATCAGCACGCGCACCACGAGCACGCTCACGCCGAGGTGCTCGGCGATCCCCGCGCCCACCCCGCCCAGCAGGCCACGGTCGGGGTAGCGGCGCAGGCGATGCGACGCGGAGTCGCGCTCCTCGGGGGCTTGTCCACCGGCGGTCCCAGCGGACTTCGGCAGGCCTGCGCTTGACTGGGCCCACGCCATCAATCAATCATGGCAGCGCTACACGGCGCGCGTGTAAGGGATGTTCCCTAGGCGCTTGCGCGCGTGGCTACTCCTCCTCGGCGCGCAGCTCCTTGACCCGCTCCTCGAGTTGCTCCATGACGGCGGGGTCGCGTAGCGTGGTCACATCTCCGAGCGCGCGTCCCTCGGCGATGTCGCGCAGCAGCCGCCGCATGATCTTGCCGGAGCGCGTCTTGGGCAGATCGTCTGTCCAGATGATGCGCTTGGGGCGGGCGAACTTGCCGATTCGCCCGGAGACCGTCTCGCGAATCCCCTCGACCGTCTGCTCGTCACCCTCGACATCGCCCTGAAGCGTCACGAAGGCGACGATCGCCTGGCCGCTGTCCTCGTCGTGCTGGCCGATGACGGCGGCCTCGGCCACTTCGGCGTGGGCCACGATCGCGGACTCGACCTCGGCCGTGGAGAGGCGGTGGCCCGAGACGTTGACCACGTCGTCGATGCGGCCGATCACCCAGAAGTAGCCGTCGCGATCGTGGCGGGCGGCGTCCCCCACGAGATAGGTCTCGCGCCCGAAGCGCTTGAAGTAGGTCTCGATGAAGCGCTCCTCCTCCTTGTAGAGGGTGCGCAGCATCGATGGCCAGGGGTGCGTGAGGACCAGCAGGCCCTGCCCGTCGGCCACAGACTCGCCGGTGGACTCGTCGAGAACCTCGGCGAAAACGCCGGGAAACGGCTGGGTCGCCGACCCGGGCTTGGTGGCGGTGATTCCGGGCAGCGGTGTGATCATGATGGCGCCGGTCTCGGTCTGCCACCACGTGTCCACGATCGGACAGCGTTCGCCGCCGATCACCTTGTGGTACCAGAGCCACGCCTTTGGGTTGATCGGCTCTCCCACCGATCCGAGCAGGCGCAGGCTCCCCAGGTCGTGCTTGCCCGGCCACTCGGCGCCCCACTTGATGCAGGCGCGGATGGCGGTCGGCGCGCAGTAGAGGATGGTGACCCCGTAACGCTCGACGATCTCCCACCAAATGCCCTTGTTGGGGTAGTCCGGCGCTCCCTCCCACATGACCGATGTGGCGCCGTTGCATAGCGGTCCATAAACGATGTATGAGTGGCCGGTGACCCAGCCGACATCGGCCGCGCACCAGTAGACATCGGACTCGGGCTTGAGGTCGAACACGTAGCGGTGGGTGGCCGAGACGCCGGTCAGATAGCCGCCGGTGGTGTGCAGGATCCCCTTGGGCTTGGCGGTCGAGCCTGAGGTGTAGAGGATGTAGAGCGGGTGCTCGGCGTCCAGCGGCTCGGCCGGGCAGGCGGGGTCGGCGGCGTCGAGGATGTCCTCGTAGTAGACGTCGCGCCCGTCCTGCATCTGACATGGCGTGCCCTTGCTCTTGACGACGACGATCTTCTCGAGCGTCGCCAGATCGCCCATGACCTCGTCGACGCGGTCCTTGACGGGCGCCGTCTTGCCCTTGCGCGCGGCGCCGTCGACGGTGATCAGCACCTTGGCCTCGGAGAACTCCATGCGCTCGCGCACGGCCTCCGCGGAGAAGCCGCCGAAGACGACGTTGTGGGGCGCGCCGATGCGGGCGCAGGCGAGCATCGCGACGACCACCTCGGGAATCATCGGCAGGTAGATGCCGACCACATCGCCCTTCTGCACCTCCAGATCCTTGAGAGCGCTAGCGAAGCGTTCGACTTCGGCAAGTAGCTGGGCATAGGTGATGTCGCGCTCCTCGCCCTCCTCGCCTCGCCAGTGGAGGGCCACGCGATCCCCTCGCCCGGCGATGACGTGCCTGTCGAGGCAGTTGTAGGAAACGTTGAGCGTGCCGCCTGTGAACCACTTGTAGAAGGGGGGCTCGTCGTCGTCGAGCACCCGGCTCCACTTCTGAAACCAGTCGAGCTCCTGCGCCTGCGCAGCCCACCAGGCCTGTGGGTCGCTCATCGCCTGCTCATAGACGGCGGGATCTTTCAGCAGCGCGTGCTCGCGAAACTCGGCAGGCGGCGCGAACGTCTCGATGTCGAGCAGACCCGCGAGCTCGGCGTCCAGCTCTCCGCCGGTCATGGTGTTTGCGCTACCGGTCATCGCTCACACTCCTCAAGATCACGCGTCGTCGGCTGCTGGATTTGATTCTCCCACCGACGTGCGGGCGAGACGGTCCTCCCAGAGCGCCCGCACGTCGGTATTTGATTTCACTGACTTGCGCTACCGCCCGTTGAGAGGGAAGACGGGCGCGATCGTGCGCCCGAACGTCGAGTTGACAACCGCCGCAAACGACGCATACCAAGCGGCCGCCGCTGTGGCGAGGCCGACGTAGCCGCCCCAGTGGGTCACGGACTCGTGCGGGCCGATGGCGCCGACCGCGAGCAGGATGAACGTCGCGGTCAGCAGCACGAACACCAGCAGCACCGCGCCACTCACCCGCAGCGCCGCCACGCTCATGTAGGCCGTGAAGATCGCCCACGCCCACAGGTAGACCCCAACGGCATGGCCGGCGTTGCCGCCGACTTGCTTGACATAGAAGACGTTCAACGCCCAGAACGAGATCCAAAAGGCGCCAAACGAGCAGAAGGCAACCGCGCCGAAGGTGTTGCCCGTACGGAACTCCCACATGCCGGCCAACAGCTGAACGATCCCGCCGTAGGCCAAGGCAAGGCCGAGCACCACCGGCGTTCCCTTGGCGTCGACGAGATTTGAGTTGAACATCGAGAGCACGAACGTCGTCATCGCAAACGCGGCCAGTCCGAGCGGTCCTGGGTCCGCGGGTTTCCAAGTGCTGTTTGGCGTCGCGCCGTCAGCCCGCGCAGGGTCCTGCCGCCGTGAGCGCTCGATCGTCGCTGCCTCCATCGGAGCCTCCTTCTCGCCCCAAGAGGGCGATTTTTCACCCTGTCATCCCTGTGTGACCGGCGAGCCGCAATTTTGCGCGTGCCCGAGGGTCTCCTTCACATGGGTGTTTCCCGCTCTCGGCGGACCCTAATCGTCCAGTCGCACCGGATGCGTCAGGTGTTCGAGGAGCGCTTGCGTCGCTTGCGCGATGCGCCAAGGGGCGGGCGTACAGGGGCAGGAGCGATATCGGCGCCGGCCGTGGCTGGGCTTGGTCCGCGCGCACGGGATGGCCACGGACGAGCCTCCCCGGCGGCCCAGGCGGGCGGCTGTTCGTTTGGCCAGCGCCCCACGAACAGGATGCCCATCATGACCATCCAGAATGCTGGGACCACCTGCAGCTCGGCACCGCCGATGGGCAGCACGATGAGCAGCGCGGTGAACATCCCCAGGATGCTCATCCAGCGCGGGAACAGGCCCACGCGCAGGGCGTTGATCATCGTGGCGATCATGCCGGCGGCCAACGCGAGGCCGGAGAGCAGGCCGAGGTAGGCAGCCACCTGGTTGGCCGTCCCCTTTGTGAGCGCCTGGTCGACCGCGTGAGCGCTGAAGTCGTGCCCGACGGCGAAGCTGTGCGTCGCGAGCGCGCTCACCACCTGGTGGGCGAAGCTGACGAGCGCAACGGCGAGGCCGCCGTAGAGGACTAGCGGATAGGCGGCGGACCACATCTCGGGACGCCTGAAGCGGGTGGCCTGCAGCAGGAACAGGAGGATCAGAGTCAGCGCGCCGATGGAGATCGCGGCGAGCACGCTGCCAGTCAACAGCGGGAAGGCATGGTGGCTGATGAATTTGACCTCGGGAGCGCGGGGGCTGACGGCCGGTTCGGCTTCGCCCTTCAGCGCAGGCGCGATGCCCTGCAGCAGGCCTACGGTGGGCGCGCCTTTGAGGGTGCCTTCGATGATGATCGCGCTCAGCAGATAGAGAACGCCGCCTGCGAAGGCGGGAACCGCCAGGCGCCCGCGCCGCTCGGACTCGTGCTCTACCTGTTGGGAGATCTCGGCTGCGAGAGGCATGAGCAGGGCAGTCTATGATGCGAGCATGGAGAGCGGCGGACTCGGAGACCTGTTCGGAGATCCAGAGGAGCTCCAGCGGCGCTTGGCGGAGTTCGCAGAACAGGTCCAGGGCAACCAGCGCCTGGCCTGGGCGGACAACGCGATCAAGCTCGCGGTCGACATGACGGTGGCTGCAGTCAGCCGCGTGAACGTCCAGGGCAACGCCGAGGCCCAGGCCGAGCAGATTCGCACTGTGATCGCACGAGTGTTCCCCGAGGCGGTCGCCCTGGTGCGCGAGGCCCGCGAGGGCCTTCAGTAGCGAGCGCTGCGTGGCCGGCGAGGGCTCGGAGGGTCAGGCGGCGGGTCGTAGTCGCGCGAATCCGGGTCGTCATCCTCGACGATCAGCACACCGGCACGCTCAGCCTCGCGCTCGGCCTCCCGTGAGGCGCGTCCGGCGTAGAGAACCTCTTTAAAGGAACGGAAGCGGAAGATGAAGACGACCGCTCCCAGGCCCATGAGAGCGGTGAACGCGGCGATGGCGATCTGCTGCCCGACCGAGTAAGCGGCGACGACACTAGTGGAGGCATTGGTGGCGAAGACCTTCACGAGCAGCGCCTGCTGCACGCCGGCGCCTCCCGGCGTGAAGGGCACGGCGCCGGCCACCTGGTTGACGGCGAACACGAGCAGCACGTTCTTGACGGATCCGCCGACGCGGAAGGCGTCGAGCAGGAACCAGAAGGCGGTGAAGCGGCAGAGCCACGCCACGACCTGCAGGGCGGCGACCTCCCGCAGGTAGCGGCGCCGATCGCTGAGGATCGTGACGCCCTGGCGCACCCGTGACCAGAACGCCTTCACGCGCACGGACAGAAGCGCGAAGGCCACGAGCCCGATGACGGCGAGCAACGTGATCAAGAACAGCGTCAGACGGAAGTGCTCGGCGAGGTAGGAGATGTCGAAGGAGCTCAGTTTGGAGAAGTCGGGGGGCTTCGGGAAGACGCCCTGGGTGAAGGCGAAGATCAGGACGAGCACGCCGACACAGGCATCGAAGATCGACTCCACGAAGAACGCTGCTGCGACGGTCGGATAGCGCGAGCCGGGGATGGAGGAGCGCGTTAGGAACAGCTTGATGACATCCCCCCCGCGCGCGGGAACGACGTTGTTGAAGCCGACCGCGGCGAAGTAGGCGCCCCATACCCGCCGCCACTGGAACGATGCGGCGGGGTAGGCAGCGCGCAGGCTGTGGAAGAAGGCCCGCGAGCGGATCGTGAGATTCAAGCCGAAGAACAGCAGCCCGAGCAGCAGCGCGGGCCAGTGCACGGCTGCCAGGTCGGTGAAGAACTTGCCGACGGCATCGAAGAACGAGCTGATGCTCTGACCGAGCGAGGTCGAGGCAGGGAGCGCGAGCACGCTCCCAAGCGTACGGAGATGTCCCCCCGCAGGCGAGCGCTCAGCCGGGAGCCGGGTCAGCCACCGCCGAGCAGCAGTGCTCCCAGGAGAGCGAGCGGCGCGAGCAGGAGACCCTGGCGCGAGTAGGCGATCGCGGAGGGCGTCAGGTCCACGGCGCGGGCCGCACGCCACCAGAGCAGGACGGCCAGCGAGCCGGTGACGGCGAGGTTCGGGCCGATGTTCAGGCCCAGCAGCAGAGCCCCGGTGTGCAGATGGCGCCCCGAAGAGAGAAGCACCGCCGCGGGGAGGTTGTTTACGAGCACGCTCGCGCCCGCGGCCACCAGCGCCGTCGTGAGGCTCCCGGCGGAGTGCATGGCATCGGCCGGGAAGGCGCTCGCCCGTGCCAAGGTGCCCAGCGCGACGGACAGCCCGAAGAGGCTCAGCAGGACAGGGACGCCGAGCCAGGTGAGCGTGTCGTGAAGGATCAGGCGACCCTGCACGACACGCGTGGCGAGCAGGAGAAGGCCGATCCCAAGGACGGGAAGGGCGGCGTTGCGCAGGAGAACGATGAGGACGGCCGCCGTCAGGGCGCCGGCGAGACCGAGGCCGGGGCGCAGCGGCGCGGGGCTCTCGTGAACGGGGCGCCCGGCGCCCAGCAGAGCGCGACGATGGATGAGCCCGAGCCCCGCGGCGGTGATCAGGCACGCCCCAAGCGCCATGGGGAGCATGCGCGTGAAGAAGGTCGCACCGGACACGTGCTCGCCGGAGAGCACCAGCAGGTTCGTGAGGTTGGAGCCCGGCAGGAACAGCGAGGACGCGTTGGCCATGAACACGCTGCCGTAGAGAAAGGGCGTTGGATCGACCCCTCGCCGCCTGGCTGTCTCGATGAGGACGGGGGTCAGAAATACGACCGAGGTGTCGAGGTTGAGCAAAGCGGTCACGACCGCGACCAGGGCAAAGCAGGCGAGCAGCAGGACGACAGGGGGACCGGCGAGAGCCACCAGCCGCGAGGCGGCTGCGTCGTACAGGCCGTCGCGCCCTGCGACGAGGCCGATGAGCAGCAATCCGGCCACGAGCACGAACGGCGGCCACGCCTGCGCAAGCGCTGAGCCGGCGTGGGAGGCGTCGAGCACCAGTGCGAGCGGAATCAACAGAGCGCCCGCGAGCCTGACGTACATAAACGCGACGCTATCGCGTCCAGATGCGCTAGAACGGACTCATGCCAGCACGTGGGAGCGCGGCAAAGGGCCTTACTGTTGCGGTAACAGGGCCGACTGGGGAGATCGGCCGAGCGGTCGTGGCGGCGCTCGAGCGCTCGCCCGATGTGGAGCGCATCATCGGCATGGCCCGCCGGCCGTTCGACCCCGAGAGCGCGGGCTGGAAGAAGGTCCTCTACCAGCGCGGCGACGTGCTCAACCGCAGGCGGGTGGCGGGACTGGTGGAAGAGGCGGACGTGGTCGTGCACCTCGCGTTCATGATCATGGGCGGCGCCAACGAGAGCCGCCGGGTCAACCTGAGCGGATCGCGCAACGTCTTCGAAGCAGCGGTGGCCGCGGGCGTCAAACGCCTCGTCTATGCCTCATCGGTCGCCGCCTACGGCTTTCACGGCGACAACCCGCAGCCGTTGACGGAGGAGACCCCGGCGCGGGGAACGGCGGCTCACTACTACTCGGCACAGAAGGCAGAGGTCGAGGAGCTGCTCGCGGACACCTTGCACGGCAGCCCCACGGCCGCGTATGTGTTTCGGCCGTGCATCGTTGCCGGGCCGCAGGCCCCGCTGCTGATCGACAGCCTGCCCTACACCCAGATCTCAGAGCGCCTGCCGGGTCCGGTGCTGAGCCTGCTCGACGGTGTGCCGATCCTCAAGCCCGTGCTGCCCGACCCGGGCATCCCATTTCAGCTCGTTCACCACGACGACGTGGCGAGCGCGATGCGCGCGGGGGTGCTCGGCCGGGGCAAGCCGGGCGTGTACAACCTCGCAGGCCCGGGCCAGCTGACGGTCAAGGTGCTCGCAGAGGAGCTCGGCTGGTACTCGATCCCGATACCTGAGCTGGCGGTGGACGCTGTCGCGGAGACGATCGGACGGCTGGGGTTCCTGCCGGCGCAGGCGCAGTGGATCGCTGCCTTCCGCGAGCCGGTGATCATGAGCACGAGCAAGGCACGGCGGGAGCTTCGCTGGCGGCCCAAGCACGACGCGCTGCACACGCTGCGCGAGACGATCACAGCGAGTCGCCTGGATCCCCTGATCCGCTAGGAGAAGGACAGTAAGGACGGCTAGCGTTTTTACTGGCGAGGCGAGTGGAGTCCGCGCGCCGTAGGCTACCGGCGCGTGAACGTTGCCGAAGAGCAAACGAACCCGGGCTCCGAGCGTGGCGTTGCCGTGGTGACGGACAGCACGCCGTATCTGCCGGCGGCGTCGATCGAACGCTGGGGAATAGCGCAGGTCAGCTTGTATGTCGGCTGGGAGGGAGACCTGCGACCGGAGCATGAGTACGTGGACCTGGACGCCTTCTACGCCCGCCTGCACGACTCGCCGCAGCTGCCGACCACATCGCAACCGTCGGTGGGGGACTTCGTGGCGCAGTACCGCCCGCTCGTGAGCGCCGGGCGGGATGTGGCCTCGATCCACATCGCCGGAGGCCTGTCGGGCACATGCGAGAGCGCCCGCGAAGCAGCGCGGCTGATCGCCGAGGAGGGACATGGGGGACGGGTCGAGGTCATCGACAGCCAGACTGGCGCCGGCGGGTTGGGCTGCCTGGTGATCGCGGCCGCCGAGGCGGCCGCGAGAGGCGCTTCGCTCGATGAGGTGGTGGAGGCGGTGCGCAAGGGACGGCAGACGCTGGACATCTGGTTCTGTCTGGACACGCTCGAGTACCTCAGGCGCGGCGGACGGATCGGGGCGGCGCAGGCGATGGTGGGCACGGCCCTGAAAATCAAGCCGATCCTCACGTTTGGCACCGAGATAGCGCCTGTGGGTCGTGTGCGTACACACCGTCGCGCATTCGAGCGAATGGTCGCCTACCTGCACGAGCTGCACGACCGAGGCGCCACCGACTGGATAATCCAACACGCGCAGTCGATCGCCGACGCTGAGGGTCTGGTTGGGGCGGGCACAGAGATATTTGGGCACGAGCCGCTGTTCTGTACGGAGGTCGGCCCGGTGCTCGGCGCCCACCTCGGGTCGGGCATGCTGGTCGGCGGCATGACGCGCGCCCAGGCCGCCTGAGCGGCGTCAGGCGACGGGCAGGTCGGGCGGTAGCGGCGTCTCCTGCGGCGGGCGACCCGGCCCCGTCTCCTGCCATGAGGTCCAGGCATGGCCGTCGCGCCCGACATGCTCGCCGGAGCCACCCAGCGCGAGCAGCACCAGACGCTCTCCGCTCACATTCGCCAACTGGCGGCGTACTCCAGGAGCGACCCGCGCCACGCGATCCTTGACGAGCACGTGCTCGACGCCCTCGACTCCGAGAGTCAGCACGCCCTCCAGCACGAGGTAGACCTCCTCCTGAAGCTCATGGGTGTGAATACGCCCGCGCTGGCCGGGCTGGAGCACGATCAGGTTGATACCGAATGAGCTCACTCCCAGCTCGCGCCGCAGAGGCTGGAAGCGCTCGCCGGTGTCGCGCTCGATCGTCGTCATCTCAAGATCGCTGTCGGGCATGTGTTGCTCCTTTCTCAAAGGGGGCACCTCGAATCTACGGCTCGTGCTTGCCTGGATGGAAGTCGTGCGTCAATGTACGCGCGTGGCCGGCGAGGAGTGGCTTAGACACACCTTCGACCCCGCAATGCGCACGAGCAAGCCGCCCTACGTGCAGCTGCGTGCTGAACTGGGGGCGCTCTTGGAGTCCGGTGTTCTCTCGGATGAGCTGGCGGCGCAGGCACGCCGTCAGCTGGATCAGCACGACCGCGAGCGGAGCATGATCCTCCGCGGAGCACATGACCGGGCTGTGCAGGCAGCGCGTGGTGATGGTGCTCAGGACCGACTTGGAGGACTGCTG
>JASLDD010000149.1 GCA_030151725.1 Solirubrobacteraceae bacterium | reverse complement strand
GGCGGCGCTGGCCGGGGTCAGCGACGGCGACGCCGAGCACCTGGCGGCGGCGTTCGGGATCAGGACCGTGCGGGACCTGGGCACCAACAAGTACTTCGCCCTGGCTCACGCACAACGACCGCCACAGCGCAGCCAGCACCTACCACCAGCTCGGCAGGGTCGCCGAAGAGCAGCGACGTTTTGAGGAGGCCGAGGTGCACTACAAGAAGGCGCTGGAGATCAAGCTCGAGTTCAACGACCGCCACGGCACGGCCATCACCTACCACCAGCTCGGCAGGGTCGCCGAAGAGCAGCGACGTTTTGAGGACGCCGAGATGCACTACAAGAAGGCGCTGGAGATCAAGCTCGAGTTCAACGACCACCACAGCGCATCCAACACCTACCACCAGCTCGGTATCCTCGCGCAGCTGCAGCGGCATTTTGAGACCGCCGAGGCGCACTACAACAAAGCGCTGGAGCTCAAGCTCCAGTTCAACGACCGCCACAACGCGGCAAGCACCTACTACCAGCTCGGTACTCTCGCGCAGCTGCAGCGGCGTTTTGAGACCGCCGAGGCGCACTACGACAAAGCGCTGGAGATCGAGCTCCAGTTCAACGACCGCCACAACGCGGCAAGCACCTACCACCAACTTGGCATTCTCGCCCAGGACCAACGGCGTTTCGAGGACGCCGAGGCGCACTACAACAAAGCGCTGGAGCTCAAGCTCGAGTTCAACGACCGCCACGGCGCGGCCAGCAGTCAAAGTGAGCTTGGGATCCTCCTCACACGTGCTGGTCGTGTCAGTGATGCAATCCTGTTCTCTCTTGACGCACTGGTCGCGCGAGTAGAGACCACGGGACAGTGGTCTCTACTCGATCTACAGTGGCTCAAGCGACAACATGGAATAGCGGGCGCAGAACGGTTTCGGACAGAGGTTGTGCAGCATTCAAACGACCGTTTCCTCGAACAGCTGCTCCCACTGCTTGACCAGGTCGACGAACCGCCAGAGAGGTGACCACCGGCTATGCTGGCGAGCGGTTCGCGTAAAGGCAGATGTCTCGTGTGGCACCGAGCAGAGCCTGCTCGGTGGTGGTCTCTGCCTAGCGGGCCGCGGACCAAGCGGAGCTAGGACGCAGTGAGCGAGTGTGCTTCAGCACATGAGCGACGGAGAACGACGCTTCCGCGCCGTGTCCACGATTCGCTAGGCGCCGTGGCACTTCTTGTACTTCTTACCGCTCCCACAAGGGCACGGATCGTTGCGCCCCACAAGCTCGTCGTCGCCCAGCACGCGTTGCTCGACCACCGGCATCGCTTCCCCCTCTGAGCCATCGGCGCCAAAGGCCTGCGCGGCGCTGGCATCCGAGGACAGACCCGCCGCTGCCGCAGCGGCCGCCAGGGCTCCCGAGCCAGCCGCGCTCTGGCCGCCCGAGTAGGACACGCGACCTGCGCGTGTGGAGTGCCCCGTGGCTGCGAATGAGGGCACCGCGCCGTTGCCGCCGCCGTTCTGGCCCTCGACGTTGACCTGGACGTTGAAGATCATGCGGGCGTAGTCGGTCCACACGCTGTTCATCAGATCTCCAAACAGCGTGAACGCCTCGTTCTTGTAGGCCACCAGCGGATCGATCTGGGCAAAGCCGCGCAGGTGGATGCCCTCGCGGAGGTAGTCCATGTCGAACAGGTGCTCACGCCAGCGTTCGTCGATGATCTGCAGCAGCAGGAAGCGCTCCAGGGCGCCCATTAGCTCATCGCCCAGCGTCTGCTGGCGAGCCTCATAGCGCTCCATCGCCATCTCCACGATGCGTTCGCTCAGCGAGTTGCGATCGACGGTCTCGGCGTCCAGGTCATCGCTGCCCAGATCTAGCGGAAAGAACTGACCGAGCGCCGTAAACAGCCCATCCAGGTCCCAATCCTCCATAAAGTCGCCAGGCGTGTACTCGTCGATCGTGCGCTCGATCACGTTGCGCACCTCGCGCTGAGCCTCCTCGCCGATGCTCTTGCCCTCCAGCACCTCGTCGCGGTAGGCGTAGATCACCCGGCGCTGCTCGTTCATTACGTCGTCGTACTCGAGCACCCGTTTGCGGATCAGGAAGTTCTGCTCCTCGACCTTCTTCTGGGCTTTCTCGATCTGTTTGGAGAGCATCCCCGCCTCGATCGGTTCCTCGTTGCCCTCATCATCGATCCCGCCCAGTTTGTCGAGGATCTTGTAGATGCGGTCGCCCGCAAACAGACGCACCAGATCGTCCTCAGCGGAGAGGAAGAAGCGCGACTCCCCCGGATCGCCCTGGCGTCCTGCGCGACCGCGCAGCTGGTTGTCGATGCGGCGCGACTCGTGGCGCTCGGTGCCGCAGATGAACAGGCCGCCCGCAGCCATCACCTGTTCGCGGCTCGCCGCCAGCTTGCTTTCTACTTCAGGCAGGATCTGCTGCAGGCGGCGCTCGTACTCGATCGGATCCTCCGTCTCGACGCCTTCGCGGGCCAGCTGCTGAGCAGCCAGGTGCTCGGGGTTGCCGCCGAGCTTGATGTCCACGCCACGCCCTGCCATGTTCGTCGCGATCGTCACTCCCCCAGGCTGACCCGCCTCGGCGACGATCTCTGCCTCGCGCGCCGCATGCTCCGGCTTGGCGTTCAGCACCGTGTGCTTGATCCCACGCTTGGTCAGGCGCTCTGCCAGCAGCTCTGAGACCTCCACCGAGATCGTCCCCACGAGCACCGGCTGGCCGTTCTCGTGACGTGCAGCGATCTCTTTGACCACCGCATTCCACTTGCCCTCTTTGGTCTTGTAGACCTGATCGTTGCGATCGTCGCGCACCATCGCTTTGTTGGTGGGAATCTGCACGACCGGGAGCTCGTAGATCTTCATGAACTCCGTCGCCTCCGTCAGAGCGGTACCGGTCATGCCCGAGAGCTTGTCGTAGAGGCGGAAGTAGTTCTGGTAGGTGATCGTGGCGAGCGTCTGGTTCTCCTCCTGGATCGGAACCCGCTCCTTGGCCTCAATCGCCTGATGGAGCCCCTCCGACCAGCGGCGCCCGTCGAGGATGCGCCCCGTGAACTCGTCGATGATCTTGACCTCAGCGTCAAACACCGCGTAGTCGACGTCGCGCTTGTACAGCGACTCCGCACGCAGCGCCTGGATCAAGTGGTTGACCAGGTGCCCGTTCTCGGCGCGATACAGGTGATCGATTTTCAGGAAGCGCTCCGCCTTGGAGACGCCCTGCTCGGTGATGGACACAGTCTTGTGCTTCTCGTCGACCTCATAGTCGAAGTCCGCGAGGAACTGCTTCTTAGAACGCGGATCCATACCTTCGGGTGTCTTGCCGGCGACCATCTGCGGAGCCAGACGAGCAAACTTGACGTACAGATCGGCAGCCTGTTCGGGGGCACCGGAGATGATCAGAGGCGTACGCGCCTCGTCGATCAGGATGTTGTCGACCTCATCCACAATCCCAAACGGATGCCCCCGCTGGACCTTTTCGCTGAGGTCCTTGGCCATGTTGTCGCGCAGGTAGTCAAAGCCGAACTCCGAGTTGGTGCCATAGACCACGTCGCACGCGTAGGCACGCTGCTTCTCCTCGTACGGCTGGTTGTTCTGCAGCACCCCCACCGTCACGCCCAGCGCCTCATAGATCGGGCTCATCCATTCCGCATCGCGCTTGGCCAGGTAGTCGTTCACCGTGACCAGGTGCACGCCCTTGCGCTCCGGGGCCCCCTCGGGATCCTCAGGGTCGCGGTCGCGCACCGCGAGCGAGTTCAGGACCACAGCCAAGGTCGCAGTCAGCGTCTTTCCCTCGCCGGTCTTCATCTCGGCGATCTGCCCCTCGTGCAGCGCCATCGCTCCGATCAGCTGAACATCGAAGTGGCGCATGCCCATGATGCGCTTGCCCGTCTCGCGCACAATCGCAAAGCACTCCGGCAGCAGCGCATCCAGCGACTCGCCCTCCACCGCCCGCTCGCGCAGGACATCCATGCGCTCGCGCAGCTCCGTCTCGCTGTCGTGTTCCAGCTCGGCCTCAAACGCACCGATCAGTGCCACGCGCTTCTGGTAGGTCTTGAACTTCTTCGCCTCGCCGACATTCAGCGCGCGGTCGAGCAGAGAGGGCATGCCCCAAGGATAGCTCTCGGCGCGCCGACGCTCGCCGCAAGCCGCCGGCTGCCGACGGCTCGCATGCGACCTTGCATCCACCTCCCTTCCGGTGGATTACCGGCTCAGATCGAGGGGAGCGTTGCTCCCTGTGCAGCGGTGCGGGCCGCACGGGCGGCTGCCGCGTGAGCCTCGCGACGGTGGCGCAGTTTGTCGCGGTGGCGCTTGACCTGACGCGCCAGCTCATCGACCATCAGATTCAGCGAATGGAGCATCTCCGGTGAGGCATCATGGGCCCGCAACGTCACGCCCTTCAAGTAAAGCGTGCCCTCTGCGACCTGGCAATCCGAGACCCTCGGATTGGGCTCCTTGAAGATCTCTATCTCCAAGCGAGCCAGGTCTGAGACCTGTCGCGTGACCTTGGTCAGACGACGCTCGGCATGCATCCGCAGCTCGTCGGTGACCGGGACGTTTCGACCCTTGATGTCGATTTGCATCACAGGCTCCCTTCGGTCGGCCTTATGTCTGGGCGATGTTTCCGATGCTACGCCTGAAGGCGGCGGATGTAAATGGGCTATCGACAGATAGCGGGGAAGCTCCGGAGGAGTCGGCCGGACCTGGCGGCCGGGGTGTACGCGGAGTGGAACAATCGGTTGGGATGCACCCCAATCTCTCCTGGACGTTCAGCCCCGGCGTCCTAATCGGCGCCGCAATCGTCGCCGGCGCCTATCTGCGCCGCTGGCGCCACGTGCGGATGAGCGCCTCTCCCAACCGGGTCGCCGAGGCGCCCGTGTGGCGGCTGTGCTCCTTCATGGCCTCCGTGGCGATCGCCATGGTCGCGCTGGTCTCTCCCATCGATGCGCTTGCCGACCAGCTTTTCTTCGCTCACATGATCCAGCACATGCTGCTGCTGGACGTGGTGCCCGTGCTTGCCATCCTGGGACTCACCAAGGTGATCCTGCGGCCGGTCACCCGCGTCGTGCATGAGCTCGAGCGCAAAGCCGGACCCATCGCCCACCCCGCCTTTGCGGTGCTCCTGTACGTGAGCGTGATCTGGGCCTGGCACGTCCCGGCCGCCTATGACGTGGCTGTCAGCCATCCGCTTGTGCACGTGCTCGAGCACGTCACATTCGTGATCGCCGGCTCGCTGTACTGGTGGCACCTGCTGTCTCCCATCCGTGCCCGCCTGCGCCTGGATGGGATGGGACCGGTGATCTACATGGCCGCCACCAAGCTGTTCGTGGGCGCGCTAGGGATGGGCTTGGCCTTTGCCCCCTCAGCCCTCTATCCCTACTACGTCCACCACGCGCGCGTGTGGGGCATCTCGGCGACCGACGACCAGTCAATCGCAGGCCTGATCATGGCCGTCGAGCAGTCCTTGGTGATGGGCGCCGCGCTCGTCGTGCTGTTCATGCGCGCACTGGCCGAGTCCGAGCGCGCGCAGCAGCGCCGCGAGCGCTACGAGCTGGTATGACTGAACGTCAACGACATGTAGTCAGCTATCTGTTACTCTGACAACTGTCATAGTCTCACTTTCCGTGAAAGGGCTCGCTTCGGCGGGCCCTTTTGCGTTTCAGCTGCGGCGCAAGCTCTCAAGGATGCCGCTGTGACCCGCTATGGCATCGATCAGGATCGATCCAGCCGCGATCTCCGTCCCCGGGAAGACGATGCTCGAGCGCAATTGGACGCCGTCGCCGAGCTTGGCGCCGTCGCCGAGCACGATCGGTCCCATCAGGCGCACCCCCTCGCCGATCTGCACGTCGCGCCCGATCCACGCCGAGCCGTCGATCTCTGTGTCCTCGCGCACCGGCGACTCCCCCACCGCGACCACTCCCGGCCTGATCTCATCGCCTTCGACCTGCAGGTGCAGCTCGCCGCACAGCGCGTCGAAGGTGCCCTGACGCAGCTCCGCCAGCGAGCCCACGTCGTTCCAGTACTCGCGCACCTCATGGATGTGAAACGGCACGCCGTTGTCCAGCAGCACTGGAAATACGTCATTGGCCCAATCCACGAACGGAGTCTGTGGGAAGTACTCGAAGATCTTCGGGTCAAAGACATAGATCCCGCAGTTGCCCAGGTCAGACAGCGCCTCGTCAGGGGACGGCTTCTCCTGAAAGCCCGTGATCCGGCCCTCGCGGTCATGCAGCACCACGCCGTACTCGCGCGTGTCGGCCACTTTCTTGACCGCCAGCGTCGCAATCCCTCCCGACTCGCGGTGGCGCTCCGCCAGCGCCGTGAGGTCGATGTCCGTCAGCGCATCTCCCGAGATCACCAGGAACGGCTCATCGCCGAAGAACTCAGCGCACGCACGCACACCGCCTGCCGTCCCCAGCAGCTCCTCCTCGAAGCGGTACGAGAGCCGCTCGCCGAAGTAGTCCTTGATGGAGTCCGGGAAGTAGTGCAGGTTGGCGATCACCGACTCGAACGAATGGCAGTCGAGCAGTGCCAGGATGTGCTCCATCACCGGCCTGTCCAGAACCGGCACCATCGGCTTGGTGATCTCATACGTCAGCGGGCGCAGCCGGGTTCCGAGGCCGGCAGCGAGAACCATCGCTCTCATCAGGAGGGCCGCTGACCGGCGCGATGCTGCGTCCTCAGTCGCTCGCGTACCGAAGCCGGGAGACACTCGCTCCGCTCGCATCCCCGTTTCGGCCAGCACGCCACGCTCCCTGCGTCCTTGCCTCGCTTGGTCATCGACCCTCCTGAACGCACGGCCCTAATACCTGTAGTGATCCGGCTTGTATGGGCCCTCGACCGGCACGCCGATGTAGGCGGCCTGCTCGTCGCTGAGGCGCGTGAGCTTCACGCCGAGGGCGTCCAGGTGCAGGCGGGCGACCTTCTCATCGAGGTGCTTGGGCAGGACGTACACGCGCTTCTCGTACTCGTCGTTCTTGGTGAACAGCTCGATCTGGGCGATCGTCTGGTTGGAGAACGAGTTGCTCATCACGAAGCTCGGGTGCCCGGTTGCATTGCCCAGGTTCAGCAGCCGCCCCTCCGAGAGCATGATGATCGCGTGGCCGTCCGGGAAGACCCACTTGTCGACCTGCGGCTTGATGTTGATCTTCTCGATGCCGGGCACCTTCGTGAGACC
>JASLDD010000148.1 GCA_030151725.1 Solirubrobacteraceae bacterium | reverse complement strand
CCGATCCGTCGCGGCGAATAATCGCCGGTCCAGGTGGCCGACGTCTGTAGCTAAGTCAGGGAGAGCGCTCGTCATCGGATTTCGTCCGCCACCTTGGATTCGGCCTACCGGAACGAGTCGCAACTATGTCCTGCGTTCGGCTTACGCGTCAAGGACACACGCTTGTTGGCAGCAATTGCAAGCCGCCAAAAGGAAAGCTTGCATCTGCCGCACGCACGGTTGTCTCCAATTCAACGAAGATCGACAGTCGTTGTCTGGGAGAGCACCACGCACGCAAACGCGCATCGCTCACCGCCGCTCAGCGTGCGAGCGTCTCTTCGATTGCACGGGCAACCGCTGCGGGTGCCTCGAGCGGCAGGGCATGGCCCCCGGCGAGCACATCCAGCTCGGCGTCGCCGATCGCGTCGACCATGCGCCGCCCGAGCGCACAGAACTTGGTGTCACGCTCGCCGACCACTACCGTCGTGGGCATCTGCAGCTCCTTTAGGCGCGACCAAAGGGGCTCCATCGTTCCGGTACCAAGACTGCGCATGGCCGAGGCAAGGGCCGCGGGGCGGTTGCGCCGCTGATCCGCACGCGCCCGCCGCCCGACCTCAGGTGGCTCAGCCGCAAACAGCGGCTGGCTGCGCCAGCGCTCGATGAACTCCTCGAAGGGGATCGTCTCGAGATCGTCTGCCAATCGACGATCGGACTCTGCGCGGGCAGCCCGCTCATCGGGATCCTCGATGCCCGCCGAGCACGACACGAGCACGAGCCGCGTGACCCGCTCGGGGGCAGCAAGCGCTACATGCAAGGCGATGCGTCCGCCCAGCGAGTACCCACACAAGAGGAAGCGCTCGGGTGCCCGCGCGAGCACGCTCTCCACGCTGCCCTGAAAGGTAATCGGTAGCTCAGCGCGGGCGCCAGCTCCATGGCCGGGGAGGTCGATAGCCAGCGGCAGATACCGTTGGGGGTCAAGCGCAGCGATGACGCCGTCCCAAGCCCGGTGCGTCGCGCTGAACCCATGCAGTAGGACGACGCTCTCAGGCACCCGACCATCCTATGACCGCGACCACCGACACATATGTCTTGCTCAGGGCCTTCGTAGACGAGCTGGCGCGCTGCGGCCTGCGGGGGGCGTGCACTTCGCCCGGCTCGCGCTCGGCCCCTCTCGCTCTGTCGCTCGCCCGGGAGGAGCGTGTGCGCTGCTACTCGCACATAGACGAGCGCTGCTCGGGCTTCTTCGCGCTGGGGCTGGCGAAGGCTACGGGTCTGCCGGCGGCGGTCACGTGTACGTCGGGCACCGCGGCGGCGGAGCTGCTGCCGGCTGCAGTGGAGGCTCGCGAGGCACGCGTGCCGCTGTTGTTGCTCACAGCCGACCGCCCGCCCGAGCTACGCGAAAACGGCGCCGGCCAGGCGATCGACCAACTTGGGATGTTCGGCAGCGCGGTCAAGTGGTTCTTTGAGGTGGGCACGCAGGAAGCGAGCCCAGAGCGTGTGCGCTGGATGCGCACGCTGGCCTGCCGCGCCTACTGGACCTCGCTTGACGGTCGGCCCGGAGCGGTGCACCTCAACTTTCCGCTACGCGAGCCGCTGGTGTGCGAGGAGCCGCTGCCCCACGACAGCAGCGGGCGGCCTGACGGGCGCCCTTATGTGAGCCGCCACCGCCCGGCGACACTTGCAAGTAGCGCGGAGGGGATTGACCGGCCTGCGCGCGGAGCCGGATTGGATGCCGCGCGCGATCTGCAGAAGCTAGTGTCGGGCGCTCGCCGGGGGGTGCTGATCGCCGGACGTTATGAGCGCGACGACCAATTGGCGGGCGCGGCGGCGCGATTTGCCGAGGCAGCCGGGTGGCCGCTGCTAGCCGACCCGCTCTCGGGCGCACGAAGGGGCCCAGCGGCGATCGCCCACTACGACGCCTTTCTACGCAACCGGGCTGCGGCAGACTCGTTGACACCCGATCTGGTGCTCCGCGTCGGCGATCTCCCCGTATCGAAGCCGTTGCGCAGTTGGCTGGCGGGCCTCGGCGACGTGCCGCAGGTGGCGTTGGATCCAGAGGGCGCATGGCAGGACCCCGACTCGGTCCTCTCCCACAGCCTGGGGCTGGAGCCGGCGGCAGCGCTGGACAGCGCCCGCGAAGCCCAGCTTGCAACGGCGCAGGAGGACTGGATGGCATCCTGGCGCAGCGCTGATGAGCAGGCCTCTGAGGCGATCGGCGGCGTGCTCGCCGGGAGCGGGCTCTCGGAGCCCGTGGTAGCGGGTGAGCTCGGCGTGCTGTTGGCGAGCGAGGCCACCTTGTTCGTGGCCTCCTCGATGCCGGTGCGCGACATCGAGACGTTCTGGCCCGCACGAGCAGATCCCCCGCGCGTGCTGTGCAATCGCGGCGCCAACGGCATTGACGGGATCGTCTCCTCGGCCTACGGCGCAGCTGCGGCCGGCGAAGGACCGGTGGTACTACTGATCGGCGACGTGGCTCTAGCCCACGACATCGGCGGACTCCTGGCCGGCTCCCGGCTGGGACTAAAACTGACGATCGTGCTGCTAGACAACGGCGGGGGCGGAATCTTTGACTTCCTGCCCGTCGCGCAGGCGAGCATGGCGCAGACTCTTGACCCCCACAGCACACAGGGAGAGAGCATCTTTGCTCGCCATGTCACCACAGCCACAGGCCTGGACTTTGCTAAGGCGGCTTCCCTGTATGGGCTCGGCCACGAGCGCGCGGAGGACGTGTCTGATTTCAGAGCCGCGCTCGAGCGGGCGCTGGCGGCTGAGACCTCGACGATCGTCGAAGTGCGCACCTCGCGCGCTGAGAATGTCGAGCTTCACCGTCACATATGGCAGGCCGTGTCGGAGCAGATAGCGCGATAGGGCAGCATCCAAGAGCAGTGCTACGCTGTCGCACATGGATATTGGCGTGCGCGAGCTACGAAACAGCACCGGGAGTGTCATCGACGCCGTCAAGGCGGGCGAGCGGGTGACTTTGACGGTGAACGGCGAGCCGGTTGCGGACATCGTGCCCCATGGCCGCCGCGCACGCTGGCTCTCTGGGCCGGATCTGCGCAGACAGCTCGTCGATCGCGCCGCCGACCCTGCCCTTCAAGGTGTGCTTGACGAGTTCATGGGCCAGACTGTGGACGAGCTGCTTTGAGCCTCCCCGACGTCGGCCTCCTGGACACTTCGGTGTTCATCGCCGGAGAGCACGGGCGAGCACTCGAGCAGATCCCGACGCGCGTGGCGGTATCTGTGGTGACGCTCGGCGAGCTGCAGTTCGGCGTGCTCGCTGCGCAGGAATCCTCCGAGAGGGCGCGCCGCGCGGACACGCTCGCACTCGCAAGAGCCGCCGATCCCATCCCGATCAGCGAGGCGGTGATGATCGCTTGGGCGCGACTGGTATCCGACTGCCGCGACGCAGGCATCCACCGAACCGTGAAGCTGACCGACGCGCTGATTGCCGCAACCGCCGTCGAGCACGGCCTGCCGGTTGTCACCCAAGACGAGGACTACGCCAAAATTGCAGAGGCACATTCTGCTCTGCACGTCATCAGGGTCTAACCCGTTGGTACGCGAGCGACCGAGGACGCCGCCACGCGCCTCTCAACGGAGCTCAGCCGGCCAGCAGCGGCAACAGCGCCTGCAGCTTGACCTCTGTCTCGGCGAGCTCGGCGGCGGGATCGGAGCCGGCGACTATGCCGTTGCCGGCGTAGCAGCGGGCGACATTGCCTCGCAACAGCGCGCAGCGCAAAGCCACGCAGAATTCGCCGTCGCCTGCCGCGTCTGTCCATCCCACGGGCCCCGAATACCAGCCCCGGTCCAGGCCCTCCAAGGCCGGGATCAGCGGTAAGGCCACCTTCAGCGGCTCCCCGCCTACGGCCGGCGTGGGGTGCATGAGGCCGGTGAGCTCAAGGGCATCCATCGGTGCTGCCAACTGCGCACGGATGGGCGTAGCCAGGTGCTGGATGTTGGCGATCCTGACCAGCTCCGGCTCGGGGGCCGCCGCCACCCACACCGAGTGGGGACGCAGCGTACGCTCTATCCGTCGGGCCACGATGGCGTGCTCGTCGCGGTAGCTCGAGTCGCGCAGCAGCTGCTCGCCCAAGTGGTCGTCCACGGCAGGGTCGGCGCTACGGCGGGTAGAGCCGGCGAGCGCGAGCGTTGAGACCCGCTGGCCCTCTCGGCGCACCAGCAGCTCGGGGCTGGCCGCTATCAGCGTGGCGTCGCCTCGGCCGACGCAGAAGACGAAGCACGATGGGAACTCCTTGCGCAGCACCCCGAACACCGCCGTCGGGTCATACGCCTGCGGCGCATGCACCTGGACTTCACGCGCCAGCACGATCTTCTGTAGTTCCCCCCCACCAATCCGCTCCACAGCACGGGCCACCGCATGCTCGTAGTGCTCCGGGGGCATAGCGCTCGCGATCTGAAAGCGCCCCGTAGGCGCCGGGTCGAGCAGCGGCAGCTCTGCCCTGCGCAGCTCCGCCGTGCGCCGCTCCAGACGGGCCAGCAAGTCTTTAGGGGTGTCATCGGGGGCGGCCAGCGCCGCGAGCGTCATGTGCACAGACCCCCGTTTGCGCGACAGCAGCACCTCGGGCACGCTCAGCGAGGCTGGATCAAAGCCCTGCCAGTGCGGTGCGCGGCCGCCGTCGCTTGCGAAGGAGAAACCCCCCACCGCCACTAGGCCTGCGCCGTCGGGCTCATCGCCTGCGTCCGCAACCGCCGCTGCCGCCATCGCCCGCCAGCGGTCCGCCACCGCCGCAAAGCGCTCTGCCCCCTCCGCCTGGAGGGCCACCACCTCCCCCAGGCCGGCAAGCGAGGCCCCTCCCCTATCCGGCTGCTCGAACAGGAACCAGCGCTCGCCCGGGCGCCTCGACGCGCACGCGACCTCTGAGGGATCCACGTCATCTGGCTGGGCCAACGTGATCGTGGCCAGCACCTCTTTGCCTGTGCGCCGCGCCCGCCTGACCGCCAGCGCCAGACGCGCCGCCAGACGCTCCTGGTCTTGGGCGCTGAGCGAGAAGCTGTGGTGGCCGGCGCCGGCAGGGCTGTATGGGAGGCCCGCGAACGTGCCTCCCATCAGATCCGCGCTCCGGGCCATCCCCGTCTCAGGTCTCGCTGCGCCCCCGCGAGATCGCGATCTCGCCCGTGCGCATCATCTCGATCAGGCCAAACGGGCGCACCATCGTCTCGAACGCCTCGATCTTGTCCGTCGTGCCCGTCACCTCGATGATGATCGCCCGCTTGGTCACATCCACAACCTTGCCGCGGAAGATCTCAGCGATCTGCATCAGCTCACCGCGCTGCACGCCGTCGGCCGTGACCTTGAACAGGGCCAGCTCGCGCGCCACAGTGTCCGCCGGCTCCAAGTCGCGGATCTTCAGCACGTTGATCAGCTTGTGCAGTTGCTTCGTGACCTGATCGATCGGGTGAAGCGCCCCGTCTACCGTCAGCGTCACCCGCGAGATCTGCACGTCCTCCGTCGGACCCACAGTCAGCGTCGAGATGTTGAAGCCGCGTCTGGCAAACAGGCCCGCTATCCGCGTCAGGACACCCGACTTGTTTTCCACAAGGATCGACAGCACGTGCTTGCGCCCCGTGCGAATGTCCGTGGACGCCTGCAGCGCCTCGAGGCTGAGTGGCGCTTTGTCGCTCATGATCGTGCTCATCCCACCATCTCCCGCGCCGCGCTGCCCGCAGGGATCATCGGGTAGGTGTTCTCCTCGCGCGTCACCCTTACGTCCACAAGGACCGGGCCCTCGATCGCGATCGCCCGCTTTATGTCCTCCACCAGCGTGCCCTTGTTCGTCAGGCGCATGCCCGTCACGCCGTAAGCCTCCGCCAGCTTCACGAAGTCGGGGAACTCGCCCATGTCCACATGGCTGTATTTGCCATCCCAAAACAGCTCCTGCCACTGGCGGACCATGCCCAGGTAGCCGTTGTTCATGATGAACACCTTGATCGGGATGTTGTTCTGCGCGCACGTCGCAAGCTCCTGCGCGTTCATCTGCACAGAGCCGTCGCCCGCGATGCAGCACACCACCCGATCGGGCTCTCCCAGCGCCGCGCCCATCGCCGCCGGCAGCCCAAAGCCCATCGTGCCCAGGCCGCCCGAGTTGATCCACCGCCTGGGGGCCGGGAAATCGTAGTGTTGGGCCGCCCACATCTGGTGCTGGCCCACGTCCGATGTCACGATCGCTTCGCCGTTCGTGGCCTCCAGCAGCGCTTTGACCATGAACTGCGGCTTGATCTCTTCATCCGTGCTGTCCTCGTAGGAGAGCGGGTACTTGGCTTTCCAGCCCTCAATCCGCGTCCACCACGGCTCAAGGCGCCCAGAGTCCGCGCCGATCGCGCGGTACTCCACCAGCAGCTTCGCCAGCACATGCTTGGCGTCGCCCACAATCGGGATGTGCGCAGGCACGTTCTTCGATATCTCCGCCGGGTCCACGTCGATGTGGATGAACTTCGCGCGGGGCGCGAACTCCGAGAGCTTGCCTGTGATGCGATCGTCAAAGCGCGCGCCCACCGCGCAGATCAGATCCGCCTCATCCATCGCGTAGTTGGCCGCCCGCGTGCCATGCATGCCCAGCATCCCCAGCCACTGCTCGTGCGGCGCCGGGAACGCACCCAAGCCCATCAGCGTGCACGTCACCGGGAAGCGGTCCGTCGTCGCGAACTCCGTCAGCTCGCTTGAGGCACCTGCGCTGATCACTCCGCCGCCCGCATAGATCACCGGGCGCTGCGCCGATGCCAGCGCCTTTGCCGCCTGGCGGATCTGCTTCTGGTTGCCCTCCACTTTCGGCTGGTAGCCCGGCAGGCGCAGGTCTGACACCGGCTCATAGTCGATCTCCTGGCGCGACAGGTCCAGGGGAATGTCCACCAGCACCGGGCCAGGGCGGCCCGTGCTCGCGATATGGAACGCCTCGTGGATCGCCCGCGGGATTTCCTGGGGGTTCACGATCATGAACGAGTGCTTGACCACCGGCATCGTGATGCCGATCGTGTCCGCCTCCTGAAAGCCGTCCGTGCCCAGCAGCTCCGTGCGCACCTGGCCCGTGATGAACACCACCGGCACCGAGTCCATCATCGCGTCGCAAATCGGCGTGATCAGGTTCGTCGCCCCCGGCCCGCTCGTGGCGAACGCAACGCCCACTTTGCCCGTCGCCTTGGCGTAGCCCTCAGCCGCATGGCCGCCCCCCGCCTCATGGCGTACGAGGATGTGGCGGATGCCGCCGTTCACGAACGCGTCGTAGGTCGGGAGGTTGGCGCCACCGGGCAAGCCAAAGACGACATCCACGCCCTCCGCCTTCAGACATTCCATAAGCGCGTCTACCGCTCGCATATCACCGACCTCCTTCCTTCGTCGTAAACGGGAAAAAGCCAGTGTACCAGCGGGTTTGGCGCCTCACTCGTGCGTGTGGTGGGAGGCTCTTAGGGGTCGATGGTCAAGCCAGGCAAGGACGCAGTGAGCGAAATGTGCTTTGCACATGAGCGATCGAGGACGCCGCCTGGCGCAGCGCCAGCGATCCCTAAGAGGAGCCGATGCCTACGCCGATGGCTAGCACGATGATTCCCGCCACCGTCACCACCATCAGCGACGAGCGCAGCGACACCTCCAGGAAGCGTTTCCTGACCCATGCAATCGCGAGCAGCTCGAACGCGACCACACACCCCGCCACGATCAGAGCCTTGTGAACATCGGAGATGATGAACGGCAGCGTGTGGAAGAGACCGCCAAGCGTGGTCATGCCGCCGGTGATCGCGCCGCGCACGATCGCCGAGCCACGGCCCGTCTGCTCGCCTGTGTCCGAAAGCGCCTCCGACCATCCCATGCTGACCCCTGCGCCGAGCGCCGTTGAGAGCCCTACGAGAAGCGCAGTGTGGGAGCTCGAGGCCACCGCTGCCGCGAAGATCGGGGCGAGCGAGGAGACCGTGCCGTCGATCATGCCCACCAGTGCCGGCTGCACAACCCGCAGCACGAAGTCGCGCTCGTCGGCAAAGCCTGCTCGGTGGATCCAGCGGGCCAGCGGCGAGTCGTGGGGTTCGGTCGTATCGCCCGGCTTGGGGGCGGCGTTCGAGTGCGTGCTCATCGCGGCACACACTAGGGGACGCATCGGATTAGGTAGGCCGAATAGGGCTTAGGGAAGCCGAATCGGGGAGACGCCTCTATGGGTATCCCGGTCTGGGAAGGCTATCCGTAGTAGCGCGAAATCACCTGCAGCTGACTGAAGAGGTCATGTGCGAAGAACAACGCCACCATCGCAATCGCCACCACTGGACCCCATCTACGCCCAGCGCCCCGGACTGCCAATGTAAGGGCAGCGGCCAGCAAGGCCAGCATCGGCAACAGGTAGCGCGGATCCGCATACGCTTCCAGCCCGTCCACAGCGTCGCTCAAGTACGAGATCGCCCCCACGATCATCAGTACGCCAAGACCCATGAGCGTGTAGACGGCCAGCTCGGGGAGTCGTGCGCGCAGAGTCTTTCGACGATGGACCATCTCGCGGAGGCAAAGAGCGGCGATTGCAGCTGCAGGGATCAGTGCCACGTCGTTGACCCAGCTTGGGAACATGGTGTCGACCCAGCCATAGAGACCTACCATGCGGTCGAACCACAGCTCCCGGAAGGTCATCAGGCCGTGGAAGTAGCCCGGCATCCCCGGCAGCTTTGGCAGATATAGCTGCCATGTGTAGTCCAGAGTTCGAAACAGAGACCCGCTTACAGAGGGAAAGAGACCTGAGGCGATGCCGAGCACAGGCGCACCCGTGATCAGATTTCCAATGGCATAAACCGCCACAGGAGCTCCACCGATGAGGGCGACGATGGCGAGTGGCTTCAACCCTCCCCCACCACCCGAGCGCGAACTGCGCACACTGAGCACCAGCACTCCGATCAGGATTCCGGGCACGAGGCCAACGAAGTTGACCTTCGTCAGAAGGCCTATGGCGAGCAGGCACCCGATGGCGACTGCCCGCCGAGCAGTAAAGCCCCGGCGAAAGGCACGTGCCAGACAGAGGAAAATTGCTGCCGTGACGGTGTACAGGAGGTTGTCGGGGTTGAGCGTGCCGGACATAAACCCGAACAAAGGGAACATCGCTACACACAAGCCCCCAGCAGTCGTGGCCCACGGGACACCTGGCAGCGCCTCGCGGAGGAACAGCACGACCAAGATCATGCTCATCGCTCCCAGCAGCGCGCTCAAAAGCCTCATCAGCTCGAGCGCGACCAGCACGTTGCTGGAGGCAACTGCATAGGGCAGTGTCTCGAGCGCGTAGTACAGAGGAGGCTCTGACGCCGCCACGCCTGCCTGCCCGCTCCCTATGTTCGAGAACCGTTCGTCGATGACTTCCTGCAGATTCCGCTGCTCGGCGGTAGTGGTGAGCGCCGGTGTCTGAGGGCTGAAGCGGATTTCTGGCTGATGAAGCGCAACCAAAATCTGTTCCTCAGCCGGGGAGTACTCGTCGCGTCCCGGGCCGGGAAGCGCCCAGCGCTCCTGCAGTTGCTGGACATACGCGAAGTGATCTGGCTCGTCGCGTCCCTCGAAGGGGGGCGTGATCAACGACCATGCCGCTCCATTCAAAAAGGCGACTAGGGCACAGAGCCAGGCTGCCGCAGGAACCCGCCTCCTGGCCGCCCTCAACCGGGTGAGCATCCAGCGCCCCTAGCCCTGCTCATGGAAGTTCTCGCAGCAAGGCCCCCGTTGCGAGAGCCCCCACAGCAGCCGTCAAAACAGCGATCAGCAGGGCAATCCACGTTCCTGTCACGACGTGGCCCAGTCCCATATGCCTAGCCACTGTCAGCGCGAGCGACCACCACGTTGAGCGACCAGGCTGAAGGTATTCGACACCCGCCTTCCCCGCTACCTGCTGGCGTGGTGTCCAGACAAGACCTTCACGTTCAGATGTGCCCTGCCCGAGAATGCGGACCAGCTCGCTGTTCGGACCAATTGCAAAGCAAATTCTCACGTCTGTATGCGGGTGCTTTAGCGGCTTGACGGCAAACGTCAGGGAATCTCCCGACCAGCCTCCACCCCGTCGTCCCATGGCCAAGACACGCGAGCCTGCGAGGATTCGGAGATGCACTGGAGGGCCGGCAGCTGATTGCAGGCCGACGCGAACAGCGGTCACATCGGCCGGCAAGACTTCGCCGCCCTGGCACCCAGTGGCGTCTCCCACTGTGCTGAGGAGCCGAAGGTTGCCGGTTGACCGCGCGCTCACCACGCGGGCAGGCGACCGTCTCAGTGTTAGGCCCACGAGCAGCGCGATCAGCAAAAAGCTCAGCAAAACAGCCGCCTTTGCCCTGTTCATCGCGCTCGATCCCTCCTCCCGGACGCCGCCCCATCCAGGCCCGTATATTGGAACTAATCGTTCCCTCAGACGGAGCCTAACAAGCGGATTTGGTGCGTTTTCAGCGCGCCAAAGGAGGTGTTTCCACTCGCTCCCACGACTCCGGCTGGATCGCCGCCTCGGGGAAGTCCAGCTCGGCCCCGCAGCGCGTGCACAGCGCGTCGTAGATCTTGGTCACGCGACCGCAGTTGGGGCATTGCCGGCGCAGCTCGTCACGCTCGAATCTGTAGGCGATCGCGGCTAGCAGGCCGAAGAACGGCACCAGCCCGGAGATCAAGAACCACAGCAAGAACGAGCTGCCCTTTATCTTGCCAATCACGCCACCCGCCAAGCCGAAGCCGACCGCGATGACGATGTATGCCATGGCGCACCCCTGTCCTACAGCAGGACGCGCAGGGCCCAAATCACAGCGACGACAGCCACGATGAAGATGAGGGTGCTGAACAGGAAGGAGAGGACATGGACGATCACTCCCAGCAGCAGCCATGCGGCCACGAGAAACACGAGCGCGGCAACCACCGTGCGGCCAAAGGACCTTTTGGATGTTTCGGGCATGTGTCCTACAGCTTAACGGCAACGCGGCCGGGCAGGAAGTGCAACCCCTGCCCGGCCGCTTCACCGGGAGCGCCGGCCGAGGGAAGCCGGCACAATGGTTAGGAGGGAGGACGCTACATACGACCGAGCCGACCGAGCTCGCGGGCGATCCTTGCCGTAGAGGCATCCGTACCGCTCAGGCCGGTGCGCTGGCTACCCGCACCCTGCCCGACGCTGGTCAGCTTGTACCGCCGGATACGACGCCCGTGCGGGGCCCCATCCGCCGACTCCTCGGGCAACAAAATGAACCGCCGAGGAGGTGAGACACTCTGGTTGGCTGCTGAACGGTTCATGCTCAGCATATTGGCGCTGGTGCTGCTCGCTTCCATTGGACGGGAGTCCAAAATGTGGGTTGGAGGCGTGTGCAGGTGGTGAGTGGCAGCTGCTAAACGCCTTAGGGACATGGCGTCACACTGTGCTCTGTGCTGGCTGGGGCCCTTCTTTGCTTGCAGACGCGGAGCGGGCTTAGTGAGGCGCGACGCGGTTGGGCCGCTCCGGTGGTCCATGTATTACTAATTCCGAACGCTGTATAACCATAGTTACACAGCAGTCCCGGACGAACACATAAGGCGCACGGGCAGCCCGGCACCTCACCCCGACTCAGCGCGCTCCTCAGACCCCCAGCTGCTCGTGAATCAGCCGTGAGACCTCGGTGCCGTCGGCCCGTCCTTTGGTCTCGCGCATGACGTGACCGACGATGGGCCCGATGGCCTTGGCATTGCCGTCGCGCACGCGAGCGGCAGCATCGGCGTTCGCCGCGAGCGCGGCCGCGACGATGCCCGCCAGCTCATCCTCACCGTTCATGGCCGCTAGGCCCTCAGCAGCGACGATCGCCACGGGGTCTCCCCCCTCCGCCGCCAGCCGGTCGAGCACCTGACGCCCGGCGCCCACACTTACCTGCTTGCCCGCCACGAGCCCCACAAGCGCAGCGATCGCAGCGGGCGTGACCCGAGAGAGTGCCGGATCCTCCCCCTCCTCCAGGCGCGCCACGAGCTCACCGGTGATCCAGTTGGCGAGAGTCTGCGGCGGCGGCGACGACGCGGAATCGAGACCGGCCGCGGCGGCGAGCGCAGCCTCGAAGTAGTCGCCGAGCTCGCCTCGGAAGGCCAGCAGCTGCGAAGACTCGGCGCTCAGCCCGCACTCTCCCCGCAGGCGCTCAGCACGAGCGGAGGGCAGCTCGGTCATGTCGGCGCGGGCGGCGTCGATCATGGGCTGCTCGATCTTCACGGGCAGCAGGTCAGGCTCGGGGAAGTAGCGATAGTCGTGAGCCTCCTCCTTGGAGCGCAGCGACGTAATGGCGCCGGAACCGGGATCGAAGTGGAGGGTCTCCTGGGTCACCTGCCCGCCGCCCAGGATGAGCTTTTCCTGACGGGCGATCTCAGCGCGGATGCCACGCTCGATGAAGCGGAAGGAGTTCATGTTCTTGAGCTCGGTCTTCACGCCTAGCTCCTCTGCGCCAGCCGGGCGCAGGGAGATGTTGGCGTCGCAGCGCAGCGAGCCCTCCTCCATGTTCACGTCGGAGACCCCCAGCTGGCGCAAGGTGGTGCGCAGCAGCCGCAGCCACTCGCCGGCCTGCTCGGCAGTCCTGATATCCGGCTCGGTGACGATCTCAGCCAGGGGCGTGCCGCCGCGGTTGAAGTCGACGATGCTGGCGTCAGAGCCGTGGATGCGTCCGCTGGCGCCGACATGAATCAGCTTGGCGGCGTCCTCCTCGAGGTGCACGCGGTGGATGCGGATCTCGCCGAGCGTGCCGCCAAGGCACAGGGGCTCGTCGTACTGGGAGATCTGATAGCCCTTGGGCAGGTCGGGATAGAAGTAGTTCTTGCGGTGAAAGATGGAGCGGGGCGCGAGCTGAGAGCCGAGCGCCAGGCCGATCATGAGCCCGAAGTGAACGGCGCGGGCGTTGGCCACGGGCAGGCTCCCCGGCAGCCCCAGGCACACAGGGCAGGTGCGGGTGTTGGGGGGCTCGCCAAAGGAAAGCTCACAACCGCAGAACATCTTTGTCCTGGTCGCCAGCTGGACGTGGATCTCGAGGCCGATGACGGCTTCGAGCGCACCCGCGCTCCCCCCGGTGGAGGTTCCTACGTCAGACACGCGCAGGGGTCCCGTCGAAGCCAATGGCACCCTCGAGCGCGTGGGCGGCGTCGAGGAGCTTGTTCTCGCTGAAGGCGGCGCCCGCAATCTGAAGGCCGACTGGCAGCCCGTCGCTGAGACCGCAGGGAATGGAGATTGCAGGGATGCCGGCGAGGGACATGGGCACGGTGCAGAAATCGTTGAGGTACATGGCGAGCGGATCGTGGGTCTTCTCGCCGAGCTTGAAGGCGACGGTGGGAGCGGTGGGAGTGAGGATGAAGTCGACGTCGGAGAAGGCGCTCTTGAAGTCTTCAGCGATCTTGGTGCGAACGCGCTGGGCGCGACCGTAGTAGGCGTCGTAGTAGCCGGAGGAGAGCGCATAGGTGCCGAGCATGATACGGCGCTTAACCTCAGCGCCGAAACCGTCGTGGCGGGTGCGGGTGTACATGTCGAGCAAGTCGGTGGCGTCCTCGGCGCGCATGCCGTAGCGCACGCCGTCGAAGCGGGCGAGGTTGGATGAGCACTCGGCAGGGGCGATTACGTAGTAGGCAGACAGCGCATGGGGCGCATGGGGCAGCTGCACGGAGCGCACGTGAGCGCCCAGCTCCTCGACGCGGGCGAGCGTGGCGTTGAATGCGTCGAGCACACCGGCTTCGATGCCCTCCCCACTGAGCTCCTCGGGAACGCCGAAGGTGAGACCGTCGAGGCGCTCGGCGGTGGGCAGCTCGATTTGGTGGGGAAACTGCAGAGAGGTCGCGTCACAGGCGTCCTGGCCGACCATGTGGCGCAGCAGGAGGGCGGCGTCGGTGACGTCGCGGGTGAGCGGGCCAGCCTGGTCGAGAGAGGAGGCGAAGGCGATCATGCCGTAGCGAGAGACGGCGCCGTAGGTGGGTTTGAGGCCCACGATGCCGCAGAGAGCGGCAGGCTGGCGGATGGAGCCACCGGTGTCGGTGCCGAGGGCCCAGGGCGCGAGGCCGGCGGCGACGGCGGCGGCGCTCCCACCTGAGGAACCGCCGGGCACGCGCTGGCGATCCCAGGGGTTGCGCACGGGGCCGTAGGCTGAGTTCTCGTTGGAGGATCCCATGGCGAACTCGTCCTGGTTTGTCTTGGCAAGCAAAGATGCCCCCGCCTCGCCGAGGCGGGTGACGACGCTGGCTGTGTAGGGAGGCAGATAGCCTTCGAGGATGCGCGAGCCGGACTGGCTGGGCACGCCCTGGGTGCAGAAGAGGTCCTTGACGGCGAGAGGCACGCCGCCGAGCGGGCCCTCGCCATGGGTGGGCGATCCGCCGTTGCTGCTCGCGACGTTCTGCTCGTCAGCCACCCAGGTGAAGCAGTTCAGCCCATCCTCGCCTGCGGCGCGATCATGGGCGGCACGCTGGCGATAGACATCGAAGAGCTCCGCGGCGGAGAGGGTGCCCGCGACAATCTCCTCGGCGGCAGCGGAAGCCGTGAGGTGAAGGATGTCGGAACTCATCATCTCGGACTCGCAGAGCAAGCTGGGTGGGTGCCCGAGATCATGCCTGGGGGGAGGGCACTAGAAATCCGTCATCGCTGGTTGCGGGGGCCTGGGCTAGGGCCACCTCGCGTGGTAGGCACGGCCGGGGCTCGTCGGGGCGCAGGGCGCCAGTCACCTCGACCACATGTGAGGTGGGTGAGACGTCGTGGAGGTCGAGCTCGCTGATACGGGCGATGTGGTCGAGCACTGCGGAGAGCTCGCGAGCCATGGGCTCGATCTCGTCATCGCCGAGCGCCAGGCGGGCCAGGCGGGCGACGTGCAGGACTTCATCTCGGGTAATCACAGAGGCGCATTCTAGGGACGGCCACGTGCGGGCGACAGCGCCGCCCACATCAGCCGAGGCTGTGACAGCGCCGCTGCCGCAACCGTCTGACTTACAGCGGTCCACGTATTACTAATTTCGAACGCTGTATAACGATAGTTACACAGCAGTCCCAAACGAACAATGATCCGCACCCGCACCCGCACCCGCACCCGCGCCGCGGCTTATAGCTGGAGCTGAGAGAGCTACGGCCGAGGCCTGGGCGCAGGCGAGGCCACCTCATAAAGCTCGGGCCGTTCATCGCTCAGCGCCTGCCAGGCACCCACGAGGATGCCCAGCGAGCCAACGAGGGCGAGCCACCCGCCGAGCATCAGCGAGGAGGCGTGGTCGGGCCGCTCGAGGAAGCGGACGACTGAGGCGATGGTGGCGGCGAGCCCCAGCGGCACGCACCACACGGCGGTGGAGACGGGCAGAGCTGGACTGCGCTCGGTGAGGGCGCTCACGACCATGGCGAGAGCTGCGCAAAGGCCTGCAAGCTGGAGGGCAACGGCGGGCCCGAAGGTATCCCAGGCGGTGAGGTGCCCGAGCAGCGAGTCATAGGTTGGCACGAACAGGGAGACGAGCAGGCAGGCGATGCCCACCAGCGCTATGAGCTCGCCGCGACGCAGACGCTTCATGCGAGCGGGGGGTCGACTTCGGCGAACATGGACTGGAGCTCGAATTGGTAGCGGGCGGCCTGCAGGGTGTTGCGCAGCAGGAAGGCGATGGTCATGGGCCCCACGCCGCCGGGCACGGGAGTGATGGCAGAGGCGACGTCGACGGCCCCATCGAAGTCGACATCGCCGACGAGCCCGCTCTTGTTGCCGGCCTCCTCAGGCGTGAGGCGGTTCATGCCGACGTCGATGACGATGGCGCCGGGCTTGATGAAGTCGCGCTCGATGAGTCGAGCACGCCCAACGGCCGCAATGAGGATGTCGGCGCGGGCACACCTCTCGCGCAGGTCGCGGGTGCGGGAGTGGCAGATGGTGACGGTGGCGTTCTCGGCGAGCAGCAACTGGGCCATGGGCTTGCCAAAGAGGTTGGAGCGACCGACGACGACTGCGTCGGCGCCCTCGAGCTCAGCATGGACGTCGGCGAGCAGCTCCATGACGCCGGAGGGCGTGCAAGGGCGCAGGCCTCCGCGCCCGAGGGAGAGCAGGCCGGCGTTCACGGGGGTGAGCCCGTCGACATCCTTGTCGGGAGAGATCATGGCGGTGAGGGCGGGCCCGTCGAGATGGTCGGGAAGGGGCAGCTGCAGCAGAATGCCGCTGACGGCCTTGTCGGCGTTGAGGGCATCGAGCTCCTCGGCGACCTCCTCAAAGGACGAGGAGGCGGGCAGCCGCCGGTCGAAGGGCACCATGCCGACCTCGAGGCAGGCGCGCTGCTTGCCGCCGACGTAGACAGCGGATGCGGGGTCGTCGCCGACGAGCACGGTGGCAAGGCCGGGAGGGGCGCCGGTGTGCTCGAGGAAGACTTGGACTTCGCTTGCGACGTGAGCGCGAACACGAGCAGCGATGGCCTTGCCGTCGATGAGGGTGGCGCTCATGTGCCAGATGCTATGCGTTGGAGCTGGGCTAAAGCAATGCGTGCGTCAGCGCCGGCTCACGGGCGCGTACTCGGCCATGAGCTTGCGTTCGGAGCCATCGCCTGCGAAGCGCACCACGATGACGCCCCCGGGCTCGACGCCGGTGACGACGCCATCGCCGAAGGCGGCGTGCACGACATCCTCGCCCAGGCGGAACTGAGCGCCTGCGGCGGGTGCGTCGCGCTCTCTGACAGCCTGCGTGGGTGCCCCCCAGCGGGCGGCGCTCGGCACGGTGGCAGCGCCGGCGCTCGCACGAGACCATCCGGTGATTGGGGCGCCGGGACGAAAGACGGTCTGCTGAGGCTCCTCGAGCAGGGCTGCGGGAATCTCATCGAGGAAACGGCTGGGCAGGCCGAAGGTCTGGGCGCCGAAGACGGAGCGGCGGCGGGCGTAGGTGAGGTAGAGCTGGCGCATGGCGCGGGTGATGCCGACGTAGAAGAGCCGGCGCTCCTCCTCGAGGGAGCCCTCGTCGATGGCGCGCGAGTGCGGGAAGACGCCGTCCTCACAGCCGGCGATGAACACGATGGGGTACTCGAGACCCTTGGCGTTGTGGAGGGTCATGAGGGTGACAAGACCCTCGTCGTCGCTGCGGGTGTCGGCGTCGGCGACGAGGGAGACTTCCTGCAGGAACAAATCGAGCGTGCCCTCGCCCTCGGGGGCAGAGACGTCGAACTCGCGCCCCACCTCGACGAGCTGCTCGAGGTTCTCGATGCGCCCCTGGGCTTCTATGGTGCGCTCGGCTTCGAGCGCCTCGATGTAGCCGCTTTGGGAGAGCACTGCCTCGATGAGCTCGCCGACGGCGGTCTCGGGCCGGGCGGCGAGGGCGCGCAGCTCCTCCATGGTGTCCATGAAGCGCCGCAGGGCCTTCACGGCCGCGGAGCCGAGCCCGGGCACCTGCTCGGGAGCCGCTGCGGCATCCCACACGGACGCGTCGATGGAGGCGGCGTAGTTGGTGACGCGGGCGAGCGATGTCTGTCCGATGCCGCGGCGGGGAGAGTTGGCGACACGGGTGAAGCTGACGACATCGAAGGGGTTTGAAAGCAGTGTTAGGTAGGCGATCAAGTCCTTGACCTCGGCGCGCTCGTAGAACTTGGTTCCACCGATCACCTGGTAGGCGATCTCCTGGCGTACGAGGGTGTCCTCGATGACACGGGACATGGCGTTGGTGCGATAGAGCACGGCGATCTCAGAGCGCGAGGCGCCCTCGTCGACGAGCCGCTGTATCTCCCCCACGACATAGCGCGCCTCTGAGTGCTCGTCGTCGAGAGGACGCAGCTGGATCTGATCGCCTTGGCCGTTTTCGCTCCACAGCCGCTTGGCGATGCCGCCGCGGTTGTTGGCGATGACGGCGTTGGCCGCCTGCAGGATGGTCTCGGTGGAGCGGTAGTTCTGCTCGAGCTTGACGACGCGCGCGTCGGGGAAGTCGTCTTGGAAGTCGAGGATGTTGCGGATGTCGGCCTGCCTGAAGGAGTAGATCGACTGGGCGTCGTCGCCGACGACAGCGAGGTTGCGATGCCCAACGGGGCCGGCATATGTGGGGCGATCGCCCCGCAGGACCTCCCCCTCGGCCGGCGGGCGCCCTCCCCCTACGAGCAGCTGCAGCAGCCGATATTGGGCGTGGTTGGTGTCCTGGTACTCGTCGACGAGCACGTGGCGGAAGGCGCTGGTGTAGCGCTCGCGGACGTCCTCGAAGAGCTCGAGCAGGTTGACGGTGCGAAAGAGCAGGTCGTCGAAGTCCATAGCGTTCATGCGGTGCATGTCGCGTTCGTAGATGTCGTAGACGTCGGCGATCATTTCCTCATACGGCGAGCCGACCTCTTTGCGATAGGCGCCGGCGTCGCACAGCCGGTTCTTGGCGGCTGAGATCTGGTTGAGGATGGAGGCGGGGGTGTAGCGCTTGGAGTCCACGCCGACAGCGTCAGCCGAACGCTTGGCCAGGCGCCGAGAGTCGGCTTGGTCATAGATGGTGAACTGCCGCGTGTAGCCGAGCCGGTCGGCCTCGGCGCGCAGGATGCGAGCACAGGCGGCGTGGAAGGTCATGAGCCACATGCCTCGGGTGCCGCGACCGAGCAGACGCTCGACGCGCTCGCGCATCTCCTTGGCGGCCTTGTTGGTGAAGGTGATGGCGAGGATCTCGCCTGCTTGGGCCTGATCGGTGTAGATGAGGAAGGCGATCCGATGGGTGAGCACACGCGTCTTGCCGCTGCCTGCGCCGGCAAGGATCAGCAGCGGCCCCTCCCCATGGGTGACGGCCTCGCGCTGAGGCTCGTTCAGCCCCTCCAAAAGCTCCTGAAGGTGCTCTGCGTGGGGGTTGGCGGACACTGATTCAGCATAGATGCGTGTCCGGAAGACGCGGCGCCGTCGGTATAGACGCCGTGAGAGTGAGAGATCCTCGCTCGCTGGCCGAGACCCGCAATCCCAATGGTCGTCTCGTGAGGATCGAGATTTCGACGTGGAATCATGTACTCGACCAGCATGCCGGCGATTTTGATCGCATCGTGACCACCTTCCCTCAATCCAACGATCCACGGGAGAGGACCGGGCGAAGATGACTGTCCATGTAGGGCCATATGAGTTTGATCAGGTCATCTACGACAGGGACGGCGACGTGCTTTACCTTCACCGAGGGGGTCGCCAGGCAGCAGCAGACACTCTGGGCACCCCGGAGGGACACGCGGTACGCCTAGATGCCGAAGGGGAGGTCATCGGCATCACGATCGTCAATGCGAAATGGCTTCTGGATCGCGACGGAACGATCGCTGTCACCGTGCCAAACTTGATCGAGACCAACACCGACGATCTCACGGCAGCTCTTGCTGCCGCCTGAGACTTCTCCTCATGGCAAACATCTCGATCCAAGAACTCCGCAACCACAGCCGCGACGTCATAGGTCGTGCGGACCGCGGCGAGCGCATCACGATCACCCGCTATGGGAGGCCCGTCGCCGAACTGAGACCAGCGCTCCGAGCGACTGCCTCGGCAGAGAGGTTGCTCGCACGCCACCGACTGCTTCTTGAAGTTGATGCAGCCGCTCTACGCGCCGACGCCGACAAGGTAATCAGCTCGCAACTCTGAGAAGCAGGGGGGCGCCGCAGCAGGTCGTCTCCTCCTAGCCTCCAGCGGGATTGGGCCCCCGCACGGTCCGCAGCGGCCTGACCTCGGCCAGCGGCTGGGGCTCGCCGTCAGAGAGCTCGGCGATGGTCCGTTCGAGGGTGGCGATGCGGCTCGAGAGCGCTTGAATCGCCTCCGCGACGGGGTCGGGCAGATGAATCCAGTCGGCGTCGGGGCCCTCGACGCGACGGCCGTCCACACGCACGGGATGACCGGGGTTGCCGACGACGGTGGAGTTGGGTGGCACGTCTGTGATGACGACGCTGTTGGCGCCGATCTTGGCGCCATGGCCGATGGTGATCGGGCCGAGCAGCTTGGCGCCGGAGCCGATGGTCACGTTGTCCTGCACAGTCGGATGGCGCTTGCCAGTGGCAAAGCCTGTGCCGCCCAGGGTCACGCCCTGATAGAGGGTCACGTCGTTTCCGATATCGGCCGTCTCGCCGATCACGACGCCGGTGCCATGGTCGATGAACAGCCCGTGGCCAATACGCGCGGCAGGATGGATCTCGATCCCGGTGAAGGTCCGCGTGAACATCGATATGAGACGCGGCACGAGCGGCACCCCGGCCTGTCGCAGTGCGTGGGCCACACGGTGCGCTAGCAGCGCATGAATACCGGGCCAAGTCGTGAGGATCTCCACGCGTCCGACGCCCTGGGCAGCCGGATCGCGGTCACGTGCCGCCAGGACATCGCGGCGGACCTCTTTGGCGACCCGTGCAAACGCATCGAAACCGGCCATGCCAACAGCGTAGCGGCCAATCTCAAGACCGTTTACAAAGCAACCAAATTGTCACGGAGCGGAGATGGCCCCGAATAACGCGTCTGAGGGCGAACGGTGGTCCGGCCGCGTGCTGGTGGCACGTGGACGGCCACTAGGTGGCCTCAGGGGGCGAAAAAGGCTTGACTGACGTAGCGCTCGCCGGAGTCGGGCATGATGACGACAATCCTCTTGCCCTTGGACTCAGGCCGCTCGGCCACCTGCAGGGCGCCCCAAAGCGCCGCACCACACGAGATCCCGGCAAGCAGGCCAACTCGTTTGGCGCACTCCCAGGCTGTTTGGATGGCATCGTCGTCGCTGACAGGAATGACCTCGTCGATGAGCTCGCGGTTGAGCACCGGGGGGACGAACCCGGCGCCAATCCCCTGAATACGATGCGGTCCTGGGCGGCCCCCTGAGAGAACGGAAGACTCACGCGGCTCGACCGCCACGACCAGCAGTTGCGGATTGACGTGCGCGCGCAGGTACTCCCCCACGCCGGTGATCGTGCCGCCGGTACCCACGCCGGCTACGAGCACGTCCACGTTCCCGTCGAGCGCCTTTGCGATCTCGGGGCCTGTGGTGCGCCTGTGGGCCTCAGGGTTGGCGGGGTTTGAGAACTGATCGGGGAGGAAAACGTCGCTGCTCTGGGCCATGGCGCGAGCGGCCGCCACAGCCTCGCCCATTCCCCCCATGGACTCCGTTATGTCGACCCGCGCGCCATACAGGCGCAGCAGGCTCTCGCGCTCGCGGCTCATGCCCTGCGGTAGCGTGAGCACCAGGTCATAGCCCTTGGCCGCACATACGAACGCGAGCGCTATGCCGGTGTTGCCGCTTGTGGCCTCAACGATGGTCGTGCGTCCAGGCTCGATTCGCCCTTCGCCCTCGGCGGCCTCGATCATCGCCACACCGATGCGATCCTTCACGCTGCCCCCCGGATTGAACGACTCGAGCTTGGCAAACAACTCAACTCCGTTGTCGGCGGCGGCCGTGCCTTGGAGCATGCGTGGAAGACCTACCAGCGGCGTGTCTCCCACGAACTCCGCAATGTTGATCGGAATTCGGGGCATAGCGCACGAGAATAGTGCAGCTTGCCTTCTGTCTGCCCTTATGGCAGCGGTGTTGCTACTTCTTGGGCACGGCGACTTTGATGAGCTTCTTTCGCGACAGTCGCACGCTGGCGGTTCTTGCTCGCGACGGGGCCGGTGAGGACTTGACGAGCAACAGGCTTGCATTCAGATGCCCGTGGCCTGCGCTCAACAGCGCGCGCCCGGCGGAGTTGAGCTTGATCTTCACCAGTGTGCTCTTGCCGGAGTAGACGGCAAAGACGGCCACACCGATGGTCTTAGTCTTGCTGTGTCGGTGCGCCCCGTGCAGCTTGACGCGCAGTCGCAGCTTGCCTGCGCAGCGCCCGGCACCGGCGCCGCGCAACTTGACGAGCACGCGAGCGCGCAGCACGGATAGCTTCTTGGAGAGCAGCGTCACGCCACAGCCCCCCGGAGAGCTGGAGCCAAAGCTGAGCACACCAACTGAACCGGTGCCGGTTGAGCCGGC
>JASLDD010000053.1 GCA_030151725.1 Solirubrobacteraceae bacterium | reverse complement strand
GTCGATGCTGTACACGCGGCGCTCCAGATCGAAGACGCGTCGATAGGAGCGAATCTCCATCAAGAAGCGCCGAACAGCGACGTGACGGTATCGCGCAGCAGGCTCACTCCCGCCGGGGTCGCAAGGAGCACCGAGACGATGCCCACCGCAAACACACCCGCTGCCTCCTTGAAGTCACGCCTGAACGCCAACACCGTCGCTGACACCGCAAACGCCAAGCCGATCAGACTCATGGCAACCGCTCGGCCGGTCGCCCCAGCCTTTGCAGCAGCCGATTCCAGTGAAGTGCCGCCTCGTTCCCCGGAGCCCGACTGCGATGCGCTCGATCCTCCGCCGATAACGGCCGCCCGCGCATCGGGTGCCTGCTCCGCCAGTCCACCAATCGCGATCCCTACACATACGATCCCGGCCAGGATCATCGCTGCACGCCGACGTCTCATCATGTTCTCCTCGGGTATGGGTCTATCGATCGGGATCCGTCTGCACCGCCGAGACCTCCCAGCGGCCCTGCGCGCGTGCAACGTCCAGTTCATAGGCGAGCGTGTACTGCCCACCACGCGCGTCTCTCGCCTGCACAACCGCCACCACCGAGCTGCCGTCCGCTGACCAGTTCACGTGCTGGATCGCCTCCAACGTCAGCGCCATCGCGGGTAGAGACACGCGGGCTTCCGCTGTTAGATCTGCCGCGAGCTCGCCTGAGGACTTGGACATGTAGTTGCGCAGCGCCCGTTCCACGACCGTGACAAGCGATCCGTCGGAAACTTCACGCAATCGTGGTGCTGCCGGTGTCGGTCCCGCGGCCGGTGCTCCCACGAATGCCGGGTAACCAGCCAGCGCGAGTGTGTGCCTCGACGTGCGGAGGACGCCCACCGTCAGATAGAGCAGTCCCTCGTCGTCTGTCTGCGCTGCAATCGTGTACACGTGCTCGCTCGAACTCTCCTCGCGCGCCTGTACGACTTCGGCCCATTCCACACGCTGCTCGCCCGTCGGTGGTGAGCTGAATCCGGCGTCCGGTTCCAAACCGGGGCCGCTGAACTGTTCAAGCTCGCTCGCCCTCGCCTGCGGTTGCATCGCATTCCATGTCAGATATACGCGCGCGAACAACACTGCATATCCTTCGGCTGCGCGGTCGGCCACATCCGCAAGCCCAAGCGTGGACGTCTCACGAATGGGAGCCGGTGGTGCGATCGCGAAACGCGCGCTCGCCGTCAGTCCCGCAACTGCCACCCCGCAGAGCAGGTAGCGTGGAAGATCGCGGGTGACGCGAAGCCACCACATCGGTCGAGATCTGATCGTCACCGTCGCGGCTGCTGAGTTGCTCATTCCGAGTCAGCGCTCAAATCCAAACTCGGCGTGAGGCGCAGCCGCGACTGCGGTGGTCGCAACCATGCTCACAGCCTGCACCCCATCGTTCGCGCTCACCGCCGCCGGAAGCACTGCAGTGCGTGACAAGTGAGATCGACGTCCGTATCTGGTAATCCTCGACGAGCGGGTAGCAGATGGCAATCTCAGCGGGTCACCATGGTGATACTTGTTGGCCGGCCTTGACTGCACCCCCTCGCTCCTTGCTCGGATAACACCCGCTACACGCCGGCCCTCGCCCCGCAGGGCCGCCTGGCCCCTATGAGATACGCGCCTGCTCGACGCGCGCAGCCCTCCAAATACACCAACACCCGCCAACAACATCAGCGCGCCCACGCCAACCATCAACCGACTTCGACCTTCTGCCACGATCTCCAATTCCCGAGTCGGATCCGCGAAGAACTCCTCCTCGTCATAAATCCGATAGACCTCACGCGGCGAGCGGTGTAGCAGCTTCACTTGTCCTCCTTCATCACCCACACGCGGGCGACCGGGAGACGGAGCGGGAAAATCCCCGAATCCCGGCCGCTTACGCGTGATTGGGCATCACCGTGCAGTCTTTTGTGCGACCGACCGCCGGCGTCCCAGGGAACGAACCTATGAGTGGGGGGAGAGAAGTTCATAGGTTGGCCCCTACTTGCTGATCCGACGCTGAGCTCCGGCCGGGACACCACTTTCGCTGATAGCCACCAGACGCCGGAGACGAGCGCGCGCACGCTGTGCCACCTTGCGGTGCTTCTCCGGGCTCCAGCCAAATAGCTCACAGCATTCACCCGCGCTCATCTGTAGTGAGATCTGGCAAGCCAGCACCAGTCGCTGCTCCCACGTGAGCTCATGCATGAGCGAGTTGACGAGTTGGATTTCATGACGCAATATGACCGTGTCCTCGACCACCGAACTATCCGCTACTCCCGCGCTCTCGTTGTCAAGGCCGTCAAGCGGTACCGCGTTCTCCATCGCAGCCTGCATCGGGCTGCGCCCCGAAAGCGCGCGGCGCCGATCGTGGATGCGCGAGATGAATCGCTGCTCGATCGTGTTGGCCATATGCCGCCTGCCCGCATACCTCGCACCATTCCTCGCCTGCGTCAACAGCTCGAGAACAGCCTGGCTGTAACAGTCTTCGAGGTCGTCCCTGCGCAGCCGACGGCCGTGCACACGCAGCATCAGCTCGCGCCGCGCATTTGCGACCTGTGCGAGCTCCTCCGCCGTGTCCAGGCGTCTGATCGGGAATGGGGCGTTGCCGCCTTTCCCGGCGACACGTTTTTTATCCTCACATCGGGTAGACACATGAACATGTCGCAGCCCGATCGCTTTAGGCCCCCCTCCCAATTGCACGCAGCCGGCCACCGCCCGCCGGGCGCCCTACGCTCCTGGACAGAGCCATGAGCATCACCGACCGCCTCCACGCCCTCGACCGCCGCCAGCAGCGCAGCCCCAGGATCGGGTTCATCGCCGCCGTCATCAAGAAGTTCGGCGACGACCAAGCCGGTCAGCTCGCC
>JASLDD010000042.1 GCA_030151725.1 Solirubrobacteraceae bacterium | reverse complement strand
GTGATGTTCTCCCATGCCTGCCTCGAGAACGAGCGCGGCGGTCGAGCGTTGCTGTTGACGGCTGACCGCGACCTGTATGGCGCCGTGAATGAGCGCGTGGCGGTGCTCGAACTGCGCAAAGGCGGCGGCCATACAGAGATCGGCCCCGAGCAAGTCCGCGAGCGCTACGGCGTGGAGCCCGGTCAGGTCCCCGACTTCATCGCCCTGCGTGGCGATCCCTCCGACGGCCTGCCCGGCGCGCCTGGGATCGGCGCCAAGAGCGCCGCTGAGCTGCTGCGGGAGCATGGCTCACTCGAGGCAGTGCTCGCCGCCGCTCACACCGTCAGATCGGCGATGACCCCAAAGCGCCGGGCCGCGCTGTGCGACGACGAGGAGCTGCTGCTGGCCTTCAAGCGGATCGCCACGCTGCAGCGCGTCGAAGTCGACGCTCCCGACGATCACTCGACCGACTTCCTCAAGGGCGCTGCGACCGCCGAGGAGCTGGGAATGCGCCGGTTGGCAGCCCGCCTCGGCTCGCTCGCCTAGCGACGAAGCGAGTTCACCGCTTAGCTTATCCCGCGATGACTCGACGAGTGAATGCCGCAACGAATAGCGCCTCCACAAAGAGCCCCGTGACAGACTCAACCGCTGCGAGCCATGCCGCTCCTGGTTATGTGATCGCTCGATGCAAGCAGGCCACGACCATGAAATGCGGTCACGCTCAGCGAAAGAGAGTCAAGGCTGGTCGACGGCGTCAGTGCCAGGTGATTGACAGCCACGAAAAGAGCCGCAAAGACGAGCACGACGCCGATATAGGTGAGTGCCAAGCGCCCTAGCCTGTCGCCATATCCGGCTAGCGCGCCCAGCAAGAGAGAAAACATCCAGCGTGCCCACGCGCTCAGCGCAGCTCGCCAGCGTTTGCTCGCGAACTTAGGTCGTGCTTGATGATAGAGGGAGCGCCTCTCCATCAACTCGCTCAAATAGTGGAAGCGTGTCGGCTCACGTGGAATGCCTTGACTTCTCAGTGCCACTGAAAGGGCGCGATAGGATCGCGCCGCCGCGTGATACTCCTCAGCGCGCTGATCGTCCGGCTTTGCTACGTCACGCCACACAACCAAGTACTCGGACTCCCTATATATCACTTGATCTGTGGGAAGCAATTCAGCGTCGGTGAGTCTGGTTTCCTCAGCGATGGAGGCCACCTCCGCGCGTGTCTGATCACCAAGTGGAGGGACTATCGCCCAGTCAACAGTCGTCAGATTGACACCACCCAAAACCACTTGATCGAGAAGCACACCGCTCAGGAAGGCGCCCTCAAGGCTTGTCGTGCTGTCGAGAAGGGCACCGCGAAGATCAGCCCCCTCAAGATGGGCAAAGCTGAGATCGGCACCTCGAAGACTTGCATGCTTAAGGTTTGCACTGCTCAGCTGCGCACGGCGTAGGTTGGCCTCGTCCAAGTTGGACACTTCGAGTCTGGCGCCCGTCAGCAGTGTGTCCTCCAGTTCAGCGCCACGCAACGAGGCGGGCCATAGCTCCGACCGCTGCATCTGGGCGCCCCGGAGGAGGGCGCCATCCAGATTCGCGCCACTCATCGTCGCCCCTTGCAGTTCGAGTTGAGTGAGATCCAGTACTTCGACACCCCCCAAAGGCTTCCGAGCCTCGCGAAGCCGCTGTGCGGCGGCGTCAATGCTTCCGCCGAGTCCAGCGAGCGCCCTGGCCGCGAGCCAGAACACATCTGCTCCCGTTAGGTCGTCTTCGGTTCGATTAGTGCTGAATGGGCCGAATGGCCAGCGGGCGTCGCCGCCACCTAGCCACCGTGCTACGTCCGGATCATCGATACCACCTGGGGTTGGTGTCCAAGTCGCACTCGTTGGCGCCACCCGCATTCCACGCTGAGCCGCGGTCTCCCATCGCTCCAGCAGCGCTTCGAGATGGCGCTTACGGTCGGCGCTGACCTCATCGCCCCAAGCGCACTCTGCCGGCTGGGTCGAACTATTGCCCACGAGTGGTGGGAGTGGAGGTATTGGGTCGCCGCCACCCAGCTGGGCGCATCGCAAAGACGCACAGTTGGTTAATAGTGGGCACGAGCACCGACCGCGGACCACCCGACCATGGGTCGCGACGCTCCGGGGACATGACGACGAAGCACGCTGCTCGTATCGGACCCTCGACCCGCTCTTCCGATTCACCCACCTTAGTCTTGCTTAGTATCAACTATGCCCTGTCCTCTCTCACCCCTGCGCAGAGCAGCTTACGCGCCCGAGCAACAGAGTTCTGATTGCAGGCGACCAGATCTCGCCAACGCCGCGAGTCGGCTAGGGGGTGAACTTGACCGTGATCACGTCCCCGTCGGCCATCGCGTAGTCGCGGCCCTCCAGCCGCAGCGTCCCACGATCGCGTGCTCCCGCATAGCCGCCCGCGTCCACCAGCTCGCGCCAGCCGATTACCTCCGCCCTGACAAAGCCCTTCTGGATGTCCGTGTGGATCTCTCCCGCCGCATGCCACGCCGTGAGGCCGCGGCGCAGGTGCCACGACTGCGCGATCGTGGCCTCGCCCGCTGTGAAGAACGAGATCAGGTCCAGAAGCGCAAACGCCTCGCGCACAACGCGCTGCAGTCCTGACTCGCTCACGCCGAGCTCCTCCCGCATCGCCGCAGCGTCCTCGTCGCCGAGCTCCGCCAGCTCGGACTCGATCCGCGAGGACACAGCCACCGCCCGCGCGCCCTGCGCCGCGGCGTGCTCGGCGACCGCCGCCGGGACCTCCTCGGAGCCCTCGTCCACGTTGGCCACGAACAGAACCGGCTTGCTCGTCAGCGAGCCCAGATCGCGAGCCGCATTGGGGGCGTCGTCGGGGAGGGGAACCGTGCGTGCAGGGCGACCTTCCTGCAGGGCAACGATCACCTCGTGCAACCACCTCTCCTCGGCGACCGCAACACGATCGCCTCCCCGCGCCTGTTTGCCGACTTTCTCCACCCTTCGCTCAGCCGCCTCCAGGTCCGCCATTACGAGCTCCGTCTCAATCGTCTCTACATCCGCAAGCGGGTCAACGCGGCCCTCCGGGTGGATCACGTTTTCGTCGTTGTGCGCGCGCACCACATGCACGATCGCGTGCGTCTCGCGGATGTTGGCCAGGAATTTGTTGCCCAGCCCCTCCCCCTGGTGCGCGCCCGCCACCAGACCCGCGATGTCGTGGAAGTCGACCGTGTCCCACACGATCTCCGAGGAGCCCAGCGTCGCCGCCACCTGCTCCATGCGCTCGTCGCGCACAGGCACCACCGCCACGTTCGGCTCGATTGTCGTGAACGGGTAGTTGGCCGCCTCCGCTCCCGCTTTGGTGAGGGCGTTGAACAGCGAGGACTTGCCCGCGTTGGGCATCCCCACGATGCCGATCCTGGTGCTCATCCCGGGAGCCCCAATACGAGCGCCAGGGCATCGTCCAAGGCCGCCATCTCGCCGTGGCTGAGATGTCCGAGGCTCTCCTTCACCGCCTGCGCGTCGATCACCCGCAGCTGATCCGTGAGGATGCGAGTCGGAGTGCCCGCCAGCTCGATCGTCGGACGGAACGTTGCCGCGCTCGCCGAGCGCGACGTCGGAGCGATCAGCACCGTGCTGAGATCAAGCAGCTCGTCCGCCTGCACCACCACCCCCGGCCTTCCTCCCTGCTGCTCATGGCCACGCGCGCGACGCGGCGCGAGCAGTCGCACGACATCGCCGCGGACCATCAGTCCTCGGGCCAAGCCGGAGCGAGCTCGTCGAGCTCGTCGCGCAGTGCCGCCATCTCCGCAAGATCCTGCGGATCGCCGGCAAGCCTTCGCGCCTCCTCACGCAGCGCCACGGCCCGTCGCCGCCGCGCTCGCGCCTCCGTCAAGGCGCTCCTCACAGCCTGTGAGTCGCTCATGCCCTCAGCGCGCAGCACCGCCAGCGCGGCTTCCGAATCGGCGTCCAATCGGACGTGAAGCGCGCGTGACATCGAAGGCTCACTGTACTACAAATCGTGCTACTCATCAGATGCGGTCGCAGAAGCCACCAACGTCCCAAGCAGCGCCCCCGCCAGCACATCCGAGGGGTAGTGAACCCCGAGATACAGCCGCGACAGCGCCAGGCTCACGGCCAGCGCATACAGGGGAGCGGCCGGTAGACCGAGGCGCGAGTAGGCCAGGGCGCCCGCGAAGGACGATGAGGCATGGGCGCTGGGGAAGCTCAGATCGGTCGGCGTTCTCGTCAGCGCCGGAAGGCCCGGCAAGCGGGGGCGAGACCTGCCGATCAGCGGCTTGATCGTGGTGTTCAGAGCGTAGGTCCCCGCCACCGTCGCCACGGCTCTGCGCCAGCGCCGGCGCCGGCCTTTGTCGAGCGTCTGCCCGACAGCCCCGATCGCCAGCCACAAGCCGGCGTGCTCGCCCAGGCGCGAGAACCGCTCCACCGCCACCTCCGCGCGCGGGCTGTGCCCGACGGTGCACGCAAGCCGCAGCAGCCGCTCGTCGAGGCTTCTCGCCGAGGAGCCGTCAGCGGGCACAACCGCCGGCTTCCCCCAGCCCGACGCAATCAGGCCGGGGCTCTGGCTCGTATGACTTAAGATCCGAGTGCTGTGTAACGATGGTTATACAGCTCCCGCAGAGAGAGTACAGGCGACCAGACAAGCAACAACAACAACGACGAGGACCGGCTGCTCAACCGAAGCCGACGCGAGCCTCGTCGGACTCCGCGCTCACATACACGACTTGGCCGAGATCGATCCGCACGGGACCGTCCTCGCTGTCGATCTCATGCCAACCGACCGTGCCAAGCGTCTTGTTGAGCGCTTTGAGCTGCTCGTCGGTGAGGCGCAGAGCGAGCACCTGACCGCCCTGGAAGCCAACGGTCACACGTCTTGTCGCATCGGGCATCAGTGACCCCCCTCTCCTTCTCCTGCTGCGGGCTGGACGATCTCGGTGAGCACGCCGGCGGTTGCGCGCGGGTGCATGAAGGCGACGCGCGAGCCGCGGATGCCGGTGCGTGGCTGCTGGTCGATCAGCGCCAAACCGGCGTCCTTGAGCGACTGCAGCGTGGCCTCGATGTCGCTGACCTGGTAGGCGACGTGGTGCAGTCCCGGACCCTGCTTGGCGAGGAACTTGCCCACCGGCGTGTCGGGTCCGAGCGGCGCCAACAGCTCCACGTGGTTCTCGCCCACGTCCAGCAGCACCGCCTCCACACCCTGCTCCTCGACCACCTCGCGGTGGGCCACCGTCAGCTGGAAGCTGTCGCGATAGAGCTCGAGGGCGGGATCGATCTGCTCGACGGCCACCCCGATGTGATCGATTCGACTGAACACCCGCCGCAGTCTATAGCCGTCCGGCGCCGCCCTCCGGCGG
>JASLDD010000010.1 GCA_030151725.1 Solirubrobacteraceae bacterium | reverse complement strand
ACGCCCGCCAGCAGGTGCGTGGGGGCGCCCACCCGGGAGTAGTAGGCCGCGCTCTGATGAGGGTTCTCGCCGTAGCGCAGGTCGCTGACCTTCTCGTATGAGTCGCTCCACGTCGGCGGGAAGCCCTCGAAGGTGTGCGCTGCGAACCACGTTGCGATCGCCGCGTCATAGCGCGCCGTGCACGCAAACGCCTTTGCCGCCAGCTCCCTGCGCGTGCGCAGCGACAGCCGCCCGTCCGACTCGCCCAGCTCGCCCAGCAGGCGCTCGTAGTCGGCGGGGTCCACCACCACGGCTGCAAACGGCCCGTTCTTGGCCGCCGCGCGGATCATCGTCGGGCCGCCGATGTCGATGTTCTCGATCACCTCGCCCTCCGTCGCATCGCCACGCGCGACGGTCTGCTCGAAGGGGTATAGGTTCACGCACACCAGGTCCACCTGTTCGATCGCCTGCTCGGCCGCCGCCTGCAGGTGCTGCTCCTGATCGCGCCGCGCCAACAGACCCGCATAAAGGCGCGGGTGAAGCGTCTTGACGCGCCCGTCCATGATCTCGGGGAAGCCGGTGAAGTCCTCGATCGAGCGCACCTCGAGCCCTGCCTCGATGAGCTCCCGCGAGGTGCCGCCCGTGGAGACGATCTCCACGCCCAGCTCCTGCAGGCCGCGCGCGAACTCCACGACCCCCTGCTTGTCGGAGACCGACAGCAGCGCCCTGCGCACCCGAACCTCGCCCGGCGCCGCGCGCTCCACGCCGCCTGCACGCTCGGCTATCGAGTCACGGTCGGGGGCCATGCCCAGAGCCTATCCCTCGTCCCCGCGGATCGTCATCCGCCGCGGGTTCTCCGGGTCAGGGGCGACCGCCCCGCGCGCCAGCAGGCGCACCGCCCGCGGCAGCAGCTCATGCTCCAGCGGCCGCAGAGCGCCCAGCACCTCAGCCGGCTCGCGGGCCCCTTCCAGCTCCACCGCCCCCTGCAGGATCACCGCCCCGGTGTCCACGCCCCCATCCACGAAGTGGACCGTCACGCCGAACACCTTCACCCCATAGGCCAGCGCCTGCTCGATCGCGGCGAGCCCCGGGAAGGCCGGCAGCAGCGACGGATGGACGTTGATCACAGCTTCCGGGAAGCGATCCAGGAAAGCATCGCCCAGCAGCTCCATGTAGCCCGCCAGCACCACCAGTCGAGCACCCGTGCCCTCGAGCCACGCCGCCAGCGCCTCGTCGCGCGCGCGGCGGTCGGCGTAGTCGCCCCGCCAGAAGACCTCCGCCGGGATCCCCACCGCCTTGGCGCGCTCGAGCGCGGGGGCGCCGGCGATGCTCGACGCGACCGCCACCACCTGCGCCTCGTGTCCGTGAACTGTGTCCAGCAGGGCCTGCAGGTTGGTGCCCGTGCCGGAAACCAGCACTGCGATGGGTAGCTGCTCGCTCACGCCGGGCGCACCATAGCTGTGACGGAAATCACACAGCTTCCCCCTCGAACGTCCGATAATCGGAACAAGGGTGGAGAGGCATCCTAGTCAGCTTCAAAGGACCACCCCATGCTTATAGCAATCGCAGTAACTCTGCTTATAGTCGTCGCGCTCGGTCATTCACTGCGCCCCGGCAGCCGCGACGGGCTGATCGTTCGCCGGCCCTACAACAACCGCTACAACGACGCCTCGGGCGCCCGCGAGGACTATCTCGGCTAGCAGCCGTCTCCACTTTCAGGCGGCGGCGCGCCGAAGCCCTCAGGCGTTGATCAGAGGGAGCGGTGGCACGTCGTCCGGCGCCGGTGACTCCAGCGAGTACTTGCCCGCCGCTCCGTCGCTGCCCGCCAACGGGTACTGGCCCGTGAAGCACGCGTCGCAGTGCTTGGCGCGGGTGCCCCGCACCGCCTCATAGACGCCCTCCAGCGACAGGTAGTGCAACGAGTCGCAGCCCAGCTCCGCGGCCACCTCCTCGGTGGTGCGCCCGTGCGCGATCATCTCCTCGCGCGTCGACATGTCGATGCCGTAGTGGCACGGGTGCTTGATCGGCGGCGCCGAGATCCGCATATGGATCTCCGTGGCGCCGGCGTCGCGGAGCATCTGCACGATCTGGCGGGTCGTGTTGCCGCGCACGATCGAGTCGTCCACGACCACCAGCCGCTTGCCCGCGATCACCTCCGGCAGTGGGTTGAACTTCAACCGCAGGCCGTGCTTGCGCAGCTCCTGACCCGGCTGGATGAACGTCCGCGCCACATACCTGTTCTTGACGAAGCCGTCGTCCTGGGGCAGACCCGCCACGCGCGCCAGGCCGCGTGCCGCCGGGTTGCCCGAGTCGGGAACCGCGATCACCAGATCGGCCTCCACGGGAGCCTCGCGCCACAGGATCTCGCCCATGCGCCCGCGCGCCACCTGCAGCACCTGATCGTTCATGCGCGAGTCCGGCCGCGCGAAGTAGATGTACTCGAACACACAGAACGCGCGCCTGCCGCCCGCCACGACCATGCGGCTCTCGAGACCGTCCGGGCCAAGCGTCACCAACTCCCCCGGCTCCACGTCGCGCACGTATTTCGCGCCGATGATGTCGAAAGCGCACGACTCGCTCGACACGCAGTAGCGCACCTCTCCGTCCGGATCGTCCGGACCGGGGTCGATCGCGCCGATGGCAAGCGGGCGCAGGCCGTGCGGATCGCGGAACGCCACCACCCGATCCTTCGTCATCGCCACGATCGAGAACGCCCCCCGCAGCTGCGGCAGGACATCCGCAATCGCGTCCTCCACCCGGTCGGCCGAGTGGGTGGCGATCATCGCCGCGATGATCTCCGAGTCAGACGTCGAGCTGAAGCTCACGCCGCGCTCCAACAGCTCCTCGTGCAGCTCGAGCGCGTTGATCAGGTTTCCGTTGTGCGCCAGCGCCACCTCTCTGCGCGAGCCGTTCGTTCCCTCCGAACGCTGCACCGGCTGGGAGTTCTCCCACGCGTTGGAGCCCGTCGTCGAGTAGCGCACGTGCCCGATCGCAAGCTCGCCCGCCAACGTCCGCAGGTCGTTCTCCGTGAACACCTGGTTGACCAGCCCCAGCTCACGGCGCGTGATGATGTGCCCGCCGCGATCCGCCGCCGCGATGCCGGCCGACTCCTGCCCGCGATGCTGGAGTGCGTACAGCGCGAAGTACGACAGCCGCGAGACCTCGTGCCCGGGCGCATACAGTCCGAAAACTCCGCACTCGTCGCGCGGTCCGTCACGCATAACTTCACCCAAGCTAGCAGGCATCTAGCCGAACAACTCCTCGAGCGCCGAGTGCGCCTCGTCGAGCTCGCGCAGCGACAGCTCCAAAATCGGCTGCCCTGACTCGCCGCCCGTCCGCGCGATGCTCAGAGCCTCGCCGCCCACGACTCCAAGCGGCCGCACGCTCACCCCCGTGCCCTGCCCGATCGCCCGCAGCGCCTCCGCCGATCCGCTTACCACGAAGCCCCCCGGCCCCTCGCCGAACAGGGCAGCGGTGACAGGCGTGGCAGCCGGCGACACTGTCCCTGGACCCGTCGCAACAGGCTCTGTTGCTTCCCAAAAATCCTCCCCCAGGCTCACCTGCGCGCCCAGCTCTCCCGCCAGGCAGCACTCCGTGAGCGCCACCGCCAGCCCGCCCTCCGCGATGTCGTGCGCGCTGGACACCGCCCCCGAGCGGACCGCCTCTCGGACCGCCGCCTGGGCCGCACGCACCGCCTCCATGTCGATCGGCGCCAGCCCGTCCGGCAGTGTCTGGCCCTGGAGCTTTGCCAGCTCGCTCGCCTCGAGCGACGGCTCGAACGGACCGACCAGTGCGATCTCATCGCCCGCGCGGGCAAAGCCCATCCCCCCCGCCGCCCGCGCGTCCGGCAGTCTGCCCACCATGCCGATCACCGGCGTCGGATAGATCGGGCCGGCCAGCCCGCCCTCGTTGTAGAGGGAGACATTGCCGCCCACGATCGGTGCCTCAAGCGCCCCGCACGCCTCGCCCAGGCCGCGCACCGATTCCGTCAGCTGCCACGCGATGTGCTCCTTCTCCGGGTTGCCGAAGTTGAGGTTGTTGGTCGTGCCCAGCGGCTCCGCGCCCACGCACGCCAGGTTTGCAGCGCACTCGAGCACCGCCTCCATCGTGCCCACGTACGGGTCCGCCGCCACCCGTCTGCCGTTGCAGTCGATGCTCACAGCCAGTGCCGGGCGCTCGCCGGTGGGGGTGGCCGGAAGCGCCAGCACAGCCGCATCCGCCTGCTCCGGGCGGCGCACCGTGCGCGACTGCACGATCGCGTCGTACTGCTCGAACAGCGGCCGGCGCGAAGCCACGTTCGGGGACGCCGTGAGCGCCAGCAGAGCCTCCGCCGGGCTCGCCTCCGCGGCCAGCTTGGCCGGCGTCGGCGGGTACAGCGGCTCGCTCGGCTTGCTCGGCTTGCTCGGCTCCAGGTCATACAGCGGGCAGTCGTCAACCAGCGCCCTCACCGGCATCTCGCCCAACTGCTCCCCATCGCGCAGGATCCGCATCAGGCCCGTGTCCGTGACGGTGCCAATCGCTGCCCCGTTCACCTCCCACTTCGCGCACAGCTCCATCACCGCTTGCACGTTCGCCGGCTCCACCACGCACAGCATCCGCTCCTGGGACTCGCTCACCATCACCTCAAACGGCTCCATGTCCGCCTCTCTCAGCGGCACCCTGGCGACGTCTATGTCGATACCCACCTCACCCTTTGACGCCATCTCCGAAGCCGATGACGTCAGACCGGCCGCGCCCAGATCCTGCAGCGACACCAGCAGGCCCTCCTGCAGCAGCTCCAGCGAGCACTCCATCAGCTTCTTCTCCTCAAACGGATCTCCCACCTGGACCGTCGGACGCTTGTCCTCGCCGCCGTCCCCTTCCGCGCCGAGCTCCGCCGAGGCCAGCACCGACGCGCCGCCAATCCCGTCCCGGCCGGTCGATGCCCCGAACAGGATCACCACGTTGCCCGGCCCCGCCGCCGCGCTTCGCACCAGCCCGTCGTGGGAGGCCAGGCCCAACGCCATCGCGTTCACTAGGCAGTTCTGCTCGTAAGGGCCCTCGAAGTAGACCTCTCCGCCCACCGTCGGTACGCCAATCGAGTTGCCGTAATGCCCGATCCCCGACACGGCCCCCTCCAGCAGGTAGCGCGCCCTTGCGCCTGTCGGCTCGCCGAAGCGCAGCGAGTCGAGCACCGCTATCGGGCGGGCACCGATCGCGAAGATGTCGCGCAGGATGCCTCCCACGCCCGTCGCCGCTCCCTGAAACGGCTCCACCGCGCTGGGGTGGTTGTGCGACTCCACCTTGAACGCACACACCAGCCCGCCGCCGACGTCCACCGCCCCCGCGTTCTCACCTGGGCCCATCACCACATGCTTGCCCTCCGTCGGCAGCGTGCGCAGCAGCTTCTTGGAGTGCTTGTACGCGCAGTGCTCGCTCCACAGCAGCGAGTACATCGCCAGCTCGACCTGGTTGGGTGGGCCGCCCTGCTTCTCGCACACAAGCTCGTACTCGGCTGACGTCAGCCCGAGCGCCAATGCATCCTCGAGCGTGGGTGTGGTGGCGGTCGTGGTCGTCACCGACATGCGCCCGGCGGGAGAGGTTTGTCTCTCTGCGAGTGCTGTATAACCATGGTGTCACAGCACTCGCAAAGAGTAATAGTGAGGACTCCACCCCGACGAGCAGTGAGGACTCCGCCCCGACGAGCGAGGACTCCACCTCGGCGGACCTGCCGCGACACGACAGACCTCGTCCCCGTCATCAGCGCGCGCCTTCCACCGTCAGACGCATCGACTCGAAGATCTTCAAGCCGTCCGTCGAGCCGCCCGTCAACCCATCCACGGCGTGCTCGGGGTGGGGCATCAGGCCGAACACGTTGCCGCGCTCATTGCAAACGCCCGCGATGTCGTGCAAAGAGCCGTTGAAGTTCTCGCCAGGCGCGTAGCGAAGCACGAGCTGCCCGCCGCTGTCCATCTTCGCCAGCGTCTGCTCGTCTGCGTAGTAGCGCCCCCACGCGTGCTTGGCCGGAATGCTCAGCCGCTCGCCCAGCGCGCATGCGCGGGTGAAGGAGCCGCCGCTGTAGAGGATCTCGACATCGACCTGCCTGAAGGTGAAGCGCAGGTTGCTGTTCGGCAGCAGCGCGCCCGGCAGAAGGCGCGCCTCGCACAGCACCTGAAAGCCGTTGCAGATCCCCAGCACCAAGCCGCCTTCCTCGGCGAATGCCACCACCGACTCCATCGCCGGGGAGAAGCGCGCGATGGCCCCCGCCCGCAGGTAGTCGCCGTAGGAGAAGCCGCCGGGAACCACGATCGCGTCCGCTCCGCCCAGGTCGCGATCCGCATGCCAGATCAGCTCCGCGTCGCCCACTCGCCTGGCCGCCTCCAGCGCGTCGACCTCGTCGCAGCTGCCTGGGAATTGGAGGACGCCGAACTTCAAAGCGCTAGCCGCTGCCGTCGAGCAGCTGGACCTCGTAGTCCTCGACCAGCGGATTGGCCAGCAGGCGCTCGCACATGGACTGCAGCTGCGCCTCGTCCTCCACGTCCAGCTCGACCAGGCGCCCGACATGCACGTTGCCAACGCCACCGAAGCCCAGCGCCGGCAGCGCCCGCTCCACGGCAGCTCCCTGGGGATCCAGGATGCCGGCCTTGGGGCGGATCAGCACCCGTGCTCTCACGCCGCGCCGCTGCGCTTCAGCCACTCGTCGAACGGCTCGCCTGTGATCCGTTCGTAAGCCTCCACGTAACGAGCCCTGGTTCCCGTCACCACGTCCTCGGGGATCTCGGGCGCCGGCGGCTTCTTGTCCCAGCCGCTCGAGGACGCCCAGTCGCGCACGTACTGCTTGTCGAAGCTCGGCTGTCCGCGCCCGGGCTCATAGCCGTCCGCCGGCCAGTAACGGGAGGAATCCGGTGTCAGCACCTCATCGCCCAGCACCAGCTCGCCCGCCTCGTCCAGGCCGAACTCGAACTTTGTGTCCGCCAGGATCACCCCGTTGGCGCGCGCGTGATCGGCGGCGAACGAGTACAGCGCCACAGACGCGTCGCGGACACGGCTCATCAGCGCCTCGTCGCCGACCAGCTCGGCCGCGCGCTCGAAGTCGATCGCCTCGTCATGGCCCACGTCGGCCTTGGTGCTGGGGGTGAAGATCGGCTCGGGCAGCTGCTCGGACTCGCGCAGCCCCTCCGGCAGCGCGATCCCCGACACCGAGCCCGTGGCCTGGTAGTCCTTCCAGCCGGACCCCGTGATGTAGCCCCGCACCACGCACTCCACGGGCAGCATCTGCAGCCTGCGCACCGCGAGCGCTCGCCCACGCGCCTCCTCCGGCACGCCGTCGGTGGCCGAGATCAGGTGGTTGGCCAGGATGTCGGCGGTCTTGGCGAACCAGAAGACAGACAGCCCCGTCAGTACCTTGCCCTTGTCGGGGATCGGCGTGGGATGAACCGCGTCGTACGTCGAGATGCGATCGCTTGCCACCATCAACAGCGCGGGCGTCCCGTCCCCGACGGTGCCCAGGTCGTACATCTCGCGCACCTTCCCGCTGGCGATTAGGGGCAGGTCGGCGAGAGCGCTCACGTGGCGCGATGCTACCAGCGCGATCGGCTGCAGCGAAGGCTCGGCTCAGGCGAAGTCGTCGAGGCGCGAGACGATGTCCTCGGCGTGGCGCAGATAGTGGCCATAGTCGAAGATCTCCTCCAGCTCCAGATCGCTCGCGCGCTCATCCGCGGCGAGCAGATCGCGCAGCGGAGTCGCCTCCTCCCACGCCCGCTGGGCCAGCTCCTGCACGACCCTGTAGGCGTCGTCGCGCGAGGAGCCCGCCTCGACCAGCGCCAGCAGCACACGTTGGGAGAACAGCGCGCCGTGAGTGATCTCGAGGTTGGCCTGCATCCGCTCGACGTCCACCGTCATGTCCCGCGCAAGCGCAATCGTGCGGTGCTGCAGGTAGTCGATCAGGGTGGTCGAGTCGGGCAGGATCACCCGCTCGACTGACGAGTGGGAGATGTCGCGCTCGTGCCACAGCGCCACGTTCTCCAGGGCCGCCTGGGCATTGCCGCGGAGCACCCGCGCGAGACCGGCGATCTGCTCGCTCTTGATCGGGTTGCGCTTGTGGGGCATCGCCGATGAGCCCTTCTGCCCGGCGCGGAACGCCTCCTGCACCTCGCGCACCTCCGTGCGCTGCAGGTGACGGGCCTCCTGCACCTCGCGCACCTCCGTGCGCTGCAGGTGACGGACCTCCGTGGCAAAGCGCTCGAGACCGGCCCCCGCCAGCGCGATAGCGCCGAGCAGCTCCCCATGGCGGTCACGCGGCACCACCTGGGTGGAGACGTCCTCGCGGTGCAGCCCCAGACGGGCGAGCACCCGCGCCTCGAACTCGGGGCTGGTCGCCGCATACGTGCCCACGGCGCCCGACAGTGCGCCCACCGCCACCTGCTCGAAGGCGCGCTCCAAACGCATGGCGTTGCGATAAGCCTCGAACGCGAACCCAGCCAGCTTCACTCCGAACGTGGTCGGCTCGGCGTGCACGCCGTGAGTGCGCCCCACACACAGCGTGTCCACGTGCTCGCGGGCGCGCGCCGCGAACGTTGCCGCCAGCTCGTGTGCGCCCGCCACAATCGGCTCGCCCGCCGCGCGCAGCTGCAGCGCAAGCGCCGTGTCGAGCACGTCCGACGAGGTCAGGCCGAAGTGGATCCAGCGCCCCGCCGCCCCCACCGAGGCTCCCAACACGTCCACAAAAGCGGCCACATCGTGGTCGGTGACACGCTCGCGCTCGTTGACCTCCGCGACCGTGAAGCTCGCCCCGCGGATCGCCTCCAGCTCGGCCTCGCTCGGACCCTCATCGCCGAGCAGGCTCGGCAGCTCCTCGCAGGCCGCCACCTCCACCTGGCGCCAGGTCTCCATGCGCGCCTCGTCGCTCCAGAGGCGGCCCAGCTCCGGGCGTGTGTAGCGGGGGATCACTCCCTGATTATCGCTGCCCGCCCGCGTGAGCGGCGGTTTGCGCTCAGGAGCCGAGGATCTGCGCGGCCAGGATGGCCGCGTTGCGCGGGTTGTCCAACCCAACGCACGCCACCGGCACCCCCGGCGGCATCTGCACGATCGACAGGATCGCGTCCAGGCCGCCGGCTGCCGTCAGGCGACCCGAGAGCGGTACGCCGATCACGGGAAGGTCCGTGTGGGCGGCCACGGCGCCCGGGAGAGCGGCCGAGATGCCGGCACCGGCGATGATCACGCGCAGGCCGCGCATGTGGGCGTTCTTCGAGTATTCGGCGACCACGTCGGGTTCGCGGTGCGCCGACATCACGCGCATCTCGTGCAGGATGCCGCGCTCTTCGAGCTCTTTGGCGGCCTTCTCCATTGTCTCCATGTCGCTCTTGGAGCCCATCACGATCCCCACCCGGGGCGCGTCCACATCGATGTCGTCCAGCTGCGCCTGCACTTCGGCCTCCTCCATCGGCTGGGGCACCAATGAGATGCCCGGGCTGCCCTGCCTGCCCTCCTGGGCGGTCGGCTGCTCGGGGGCGGTGGGTTGGTCGGACTCTTGCTCGGGGCCTGTCATGGCCAGCAGCATAAGCGCTAGAGCGACGCTATGAAGTCCTCTATGGGGATAGCGGCCAGCGTCTCGTAGCGACCGGTGCCGCGCGAGCCCAGCTCGAGCGACACTCGCGCCATCGTGCCCTCGTCGGGCGCCTCGATCACGGAGATGAAGTCAACGTGCCCGAGCGTCGCCCACTGCGCCTTGACGGTCGCGCCGAGCTGTTCGACCTCCTTGTTGACCTCCATGATCCGCTGCGGGTTGTTCTTGACCGTCTGCACGCCCTCGGGCGTGAGGGTCGAGAGCATGATGTAGGTGGGCATGGCGTTGGCTCCTCCCGGTGGATGGTCTTTTGTGCGCTCCCCGGCGCTCACCGATCGTTGTACCGGATCGACCGCGACTACGCAGGGCAAGCCTCGCGCACCGCGTGAGACCACGGCGCCCAGCCTCTCGGCGGGGGCGGCCACCCCCGCCGAGAGCTTCGCCTCACATGCCTACGGTGCAGTCACCGTGTACTCGCCGCCTGAGTAGGGTTCGCCGGCTTCTTTGACTTGCCAGTAGAGCACCACTCCGGGTGAGGGCGTGCTGAATTCTTCGTTGTTGGAGTATCCGTAGCCTTCGTCCACATCGGAGCTGGTGTAGTCATACAGGCACAGATATCCGCGCTGTGCTTTGCCGACGCCCGGACATTCGCTTGTCACGCTTCCTTCTGACTGAATGTCCTTGATGTGACTTTCTTCTATCGGCGTGGCGAGAGGCTGGACATACGTGATCCCGGCGCCGATGTAGCCGAAGTCTTCTTTTTCTTCTGCCTTTTTGCCTGAGTCGTAGCCACCGCCGGCCGAGAACGCGCCCGACTCCGAGGCGCCCGAAGGGAGGACCGTCTCGGCAGTCAGGTTCTGACCGGCGTTCCCTTGGCTCCCCTGTGGTCCCTGTGGTCCCTGGCTGCCTGCCGGGCCTGTGGCGCCCGTCGCCCCTTTGGCTCCCGTGCGGCCCTTCAGCTTCTTCAGCACCGCTGGAGAGATCTGTTTGGTGCTCGAGATCAGATAGTGCTTGGCGGCGATTGCAGACCCGCCGAGGACAAGGAACAGAGCCGTCAATGCGACGACCATCGCGGGGCTCGGCAAGCGAAAGCGCAGACGTCTGCTGTGCTTATTTGCTTCTGGCTGACTCATCAATTTCCCCCTGATACCGGCGGCCCTCG
>JASLDD010000008.1 GCA_030151725.1 Solirubrobacteraceae bacterium | reverse complement strand
CTGGGCCACGTGCTCGCAGAAGCCGGAACAGGGCTGACCTTGCCGGTCAAGGTCAAATTGGAAAACCCCCTACTCGGCAGCGAATGCTACATCGGCTCGGCTGCGCACCCGATCACGCTCCAACTGACGAGCGGGACGACCGCACCGCCGGCACCGAACAAACCGATCAAAGGCAGCGCGGGAGAAATCACAAGCCGCGCGGAAGGCGCCATTCTTGTTGACAAGCACAACAAACTTGTCGACAACTCGTTCTCGGCACCCGAAGCAACCGGCTGCGGCGGTCTCTTCTCGTTCCTGATCGACCCGATCATCGACTCGAAACTCTCGTTGCCTTCGGCGGCGGGGAAGAACACGGCGATCCTGAACAGCACTGTGGAACTTGCTGGTCGGGGCGCGGTAGAAGAATCGGAATAAGGCAGTAACTGAAGTCGCCTGATGGCGGTCTAGCGTCAGGGCTCGCTGCGGATGCTCGCAGCGAGCCCCGGGCGCTGGGATGCCGTGCCCCGGCCGCGATAGCCTCGGGTGTGTGCCGCTCTCGAGCTTTAGCCCCAGCACCCGTTCATGGTTCGAGCGTGCCTTTGTCGCACCGACCCCGGCGCAGGCTGAGGCATGGCCGGCGATTGCCGCCGGGGAACACGTTCTCGTCTCGGCCCCAACCGGGTCTGGCAAGACCCTCGCTGCGTTCCTGTGGGCGCTTGACCGCCTGAGCGCCGGCGGCGAGGGAACGCGCGTCGTATACGTGAGCCCGCTCAAGGCGCTCGCTTACGACATAGAGCGCAACCTCCGGGCGCCCCTTCGAGGAATGGGTGCGGATCAGGTGCGCGTAGGCATCCGTACCGGCGATACGCCCCAGCGCGAGCGCGCGGCCATGGTCCGCAACCCGCCCGACATCTTGGTCACGACACCGGAGTCGCTCTATCTGATGCTCACCTCTCGCGCGCGCGAGATGCTGACGGGGGTCGAAGCGGTGATAGTGGACGAGATCCACGCGGTGGCGCACTCCAAGCGGGGTGCGCATCTTGCGTTGACGCTCGAGCGACTCGAGGCGCAGGCGACGGGCTCCTCGGAGAGCACAGGCGCGAGCCGCCGAGGAGTGCAACGCATCGGTTTGAGCGCCACCCAGAGCCCTCTCGAGGAGATTGGGCGTTTTCTCGTCGGGCCCACCCGTGAGGTGAGGCTCGTGGATGTAGGTGCGCGCAAGCGCTTGGATCTACGTGTCGAAGTGCCGGTTGAGTCGATGGCCGAACCGGGCGCCACCTCGGCGTCTGATGGTTCAGAGCCTAGCCCCGAGCTCGATCCGCTCGAGCCTCTCGCAGGGGGCGAGTCGACCAGAAACTCGATCTGGCCTGCTATCTATCCGGAGCTCCTGAGGTTGGTGCGCGAGCACACCTCGACGATTGTGTTCGTCAACAACAGACGCGCAGCCGAGCGTGTGGCGCTGCGCCTCAACGAGCTGGCAGCCCAAGCGCAGAGTGCTGAGGGCGCTACAACGGAGCCGACAGACATCGCTCGCGCTCACCACGGCTCGCTCGCCAGAGAGGAGCGTACGAAGGTGGAGGAGCTCCTCAAGGCAGGCGAGCTTCCCTGCCTCGTGGCGACCAGCTCCCTCGAGCTGGGAATCGATATGGGGGCTGTGGACCTGGTCCTTCAGATCGAGTCGCCCAAGTCTGTGGCCCGCGGCTTGCAGCGCATCGGCCGTGCCGGTCACGGTGTCGGCGAGGTCAGCCGCGGGCGTATCTTCCCCAAGTTCCGCGGTGATCTGCTCGAGTGCGCTGTTGTGGCACGGCGTATGCATGAAGGGCTGATCGAGCCAACGGTCGTGCCTCGCAATCCCCTCGATGTACTAGCTCAGCAGATAGTCGCGATAGCTGTCTCCGCCGAACCGACCCCTGCAGACGAGGACGGCGTCGGAGCCGTATCGGTCGATCATCTCCATGCCCTCGCAAAGCGCACTTACTCCTACGCAGAGCTATCGCGTGAGCTGCTGGAGAACGTGCTTGACATGCTTGACGGTCGCTATCCCTCGAAGGAGTTTGGGGAGCTTCGTGCGCGCATCGTGTGGGACCGCGTGGCCAACACGATCCGTGCTCGCAAAGGGTCGCGTCAGCTGGCCGTGGCCAATGCAGGCACGATCCCAGACCGTGGGCTATACGCCGTCACGCTCCCCGACGGCAGACGTGTCGGCGAGCTCGACGAGGAGATGGTCTACGAGGCTCGTCCCGGACAGGCCTTCCTCCTGGGTGCCTCCACATGGCGTATCGAGGAAATCACACGCGATCGCGTGATAGTCACGCCTGCCCCGGGCGCTCCTGGGGCGGTCCCATTCTGGAAGGGCGACACGATCGGGCGCCCACGGGAGCTCGGTGAGGCAATCGGCGCTTTCTCGCGTTGGGCGGTGGAGCAGGACGCTGAGACCCTCGAGCACGATTACGACCTCGATCCACGGGCCGCACGCAACCTACTCGGCTACCTACGCGAGCAGCAGGCCGCAACCCGCGTGCTCCCCAGTGAGCGCACGATTGTGCTCGAGCGCTTCCGCGATGAGATCGGCGATTGGCGCCTTTGCGTGCTCTCGCCGTATGGCGGCCGTGTGCACGCAGCCTGGGGCCTGGCCCTCAGTGCACGCTTCCGCGAGCGCTTCGGCTTGGAGACTGATGCGATCTGGTCCGACGATGGAATCGTCCTGCACCTCCCAGACCTTGACGCCGACGAGGCCGAGTCTCTGCCATCGGCCGCCGAGCTGCTGCTGCTCGAGCCCGAGGAGGTCGAGGAGGCTGTCACCGCCGAGCTCGGCGGCTCAGCGCTCTTCGGTGCGCGCTTCCGCGAGAACGCCTCCCGTGCGCTGCTGATCCCCCGTGCCTACCCCGGCAAGCGCACCCCGCTGTGGCAGCAGCGCCTAAAGGCTCAGAACCTGCTCGAGGTTGCACGCCGCTATAGCGACTTCCCGATCGTGCTGGAGACATACAGGGAGTGCCTGCGTGACGTCCTCGACGTGTCTGGCCTGGAACTGTTGCTGGGAGGACTGCACACGCGGGAGATCTCGCTGGTAGAGATCGAGACGCAGACGGCCTCTCCGTTTGCCTCTTCGCTTCTCTTCGACTACGTAGCCACCTACATGTACGAGGGGGACACGCCGAGTGCCGAGCGTCGCGCCGCCGCCCTCTCGCTGGACCGCGACCTGCTGCGCGAGCTGCTAGGTCAGGAGGAGCTGCGCGAGCTGATCGACCCCGTGGCCCTGCAGCGGGTGGAAGACGATCTGCAGCACCGCTCCGAGATGACTCGGGCCACCAGCCGCGACGGCCTGCACGACGTGTTGCGTCACGTTGGCGACCTCAATGCCGCCGAGGTCGCCGAGCGCGTATTCGTAGGCATTGATGCTTCGCCGATGCTGATCGAGCTCGAGCGCGAACGACGAGCCATCCGCCTCCGTCTCGGCGGCGAGGAGCGCTACGTGGCAGCCGACCACGCAGGCCTCTATCGCGACGCGCTCGGCGCGGTGCCCCCGGGAGGTCTCCCAGAGGCGTTCCTCGCCGACGTGCCCAACGCGCTCAGCGAGCTCGTCGCCCGCTATGCCCGCACCCACGGGCCATTCAGCCCCGCGGAGCTGAAAGCCCGCTATGGGGTCGATGTGAGCGCCGTCCTACGGGAGCTCGAGCGTACGGGCGATCTGATCCGCGGAGAGCTCCGCCCGGGGGGGACCGAGCGCGATTGGTGTGACGTAGAGGTGCTGCGCCGACTCAGGCGTGCTTCGCTGGCCGCCCTGCGCAAGGAGATCGAGCCTGCCGATCAAAGACGACTGGCTGCCTTCCTGCCTGCCTGGCAAGGTGTGGACCGCCACACCGGCGCCGGCTCGGGAGTGGACCGGCTGCGTGAGGTGCTCGTGCCCCTGCAGGGGCTTGCGCTCCCCGTCGAGGTCTGGGAGCGTGACGTGCTGCCCCGTCGAACAGGGGCCTACTCGCCCTCGTGGATGGACAGCCTCTGCGCGAGCGGTGAGCTGGCCTGGGTCGGCGCCGGCCCGCTGGGACGCTCGGGACGCGTGGCTCTGTACTTCCGCGAGGACGCGCCTGCTATCGGACCTCCGGCTTCTGGTCCTGCTTCGCGTGCCGCCGAGCCGCCGAGCGGTTCCGAGCACGTGCTTCTGCGCTCGCGCCTGGCCGCAGCCCCATCCTTCTTCACAGATCTCCTGGCCGAGTTGGATGCTCCCGCCGAGGCGCTGCGGGAGGCGCTCTGGGACCTTGTGTGGGCTGGCGAGGTGACCAATGATGCGTGGGCGCCTCTGAGGTCCCCTCGCCTCGCGCTCGCGCGCTCTTCAGGTACCCCCGACGCTCAGGGCGCGTTCACGGGCCGTCGAGGTGGTGGGCGGTCGCGCTTCAGCGGACGTCGGCGCACAGGCGCACAGTCACAGGTGCAGGGTCGCTGGTCGCTCACAGACTCCATGTTCGGGGGCGCCGGCAACGATATGACCGCCGAGCGCCGCCGAGCGTTGGCCGAGCTGCTGCTCGAGCGCTACGGCATCGTCACGCGCGAGCAGGTGCTGGCAGAGGGCATCAAGGGTGGCTTTGCGATGCTCTATGACACCTTCTCCAACCTCGAGACGCTCGGCATCTGCCGCCGCGGATACTTCATTGAGGGCATGGGCGGCGCTCAGTTTGCGCTCCCCGGTGCCGTGGAGCGACTGCGTTCGGCGCCGGAGCGAGGGCGGACGCTGGTCATCGGCGCAGCCGATCCCGCCCAGCCTTACGGAGCGGCACTGCCCTGGCCGAAGCGGGAGATCGCCGACACGCGTCCCGCTCGCCCTTCCCGTGTGGCCGGCGCCTTTGTGGTCATGGTCGAGGAGGAGGCTGTTCTTTACGTCGAGAGAGGTGGTCGTGGTCTGTTGACCTTTGCGGACGAGCCTCGCCACGGCGTCTCACAAGGAAGCGGAGCGGAGGCCCTGAGAGGGGCTATGGAGGCGCTCGCGGAGGCTGTGCGGGCGAGGCGCGTGCCGAAGCTCGCACTGGAGCGAATCGATGGACAGCCGGCGACATCCTCGAAGCTCGCCAGCGTGCTGGTCGAGCTCGGCTTTCAGTGCGGGCCAAGGCGCCTCACGTTGAGCGCCTGACGACTGCGTCAATGCATTTTGCAACAGCTGGGCGGTTGCGGCTTTCCCGCAATGTCCGGGCGATTCCGTGCTCTAACCCGAATCCCATTGTCTGTCGGACGGTTGCGCGTGATGGAGACAACGCTGGAATCGTTCGAACAGGCTTGTTATTAAAGATGCATAAGACTTGCACTCGACATTCAAGTAGTCTATGTTCTAGAACCGTGGGGATGAGCCGAACAAGAGGCCAGCAAGCGCCGCTATACCGCAGGTTGCCGCACGGACCTAACGGTATGGACAGGGAGGAGGTCGCCCGCAATCAGCGGACCCGCCTCTACGGCGCGATGATCGAGTCGATCTCGCAGCGGGGCTACCACGCCACCACCGTTGCACACGTCATCGGCCTCGCGGGCGTCTCCCGCCGGGCCTTCTACGAACAGTTCTCCAACAAGGAACAGTGCTTCCTGGCCTCCTACGACATCGTCGTGGCCGGGGCGCGCAAGCGCATGCTCGACGCCTGGGCTGGAGAGCGCGGG
>JASLDD010000283.1 GCA_030151725.1 Solirubrobacteraceae bacterium | reverse complement strand
ATGCCCGTGAGCGATTGCTCATCGCCGCTCAGCAGCAGCTCGCCGACGGGGCTGGGCATGGTCGTGTAGAGCGTCATGCAACCAGGCGGGCCGGACTTTGCGAATGTACGGCAGCGAGCAGCGCCCACAGATGCTGCACGGCGTAAGCGCGATACGGGCGCCAGCGCTCGGCCACGCGCAGCGCGGAACGCGGATGTCCGTCCTCGCCGAGTGCTTCCAGACCGCGGCGCACGCCCAGGTCGTTCGACATGAAGGCATCGGGGTCGCGCAGAGCGCGCATGGAGATGTAGCTGACGGTCCAAGGGCCGACCCCGGGCAGCGCCATCAGCGCTCGTGCCGTCTCCTCCCGATCGACGCCCCCATCGAGCACGATGTCGCGACGGTCGAGCGCGCCAAGGAGGGCAAACAGCGCATGACGGCGCGCTTGGGGCATTGCCAGCGTGTTAGGGTCCGCGGCCAGCAGCGACGCGGTGGAAGGGAACAGGCGGGTGACACCTCCGATGGGCGTTGCGAGGGGCTCGCCATAGGTGGCGGTGAGACGAGCAGCGAGCGTCACGGCGCCCGCGACGGACACCTGCTGTCCAAGGACGGCTCGAACTGCCAGCTCGGCGCCGTCGACACATCCGGTCACACGGCGGCCAGGCGTCTGGCGGACAAGCGCGCCGAGCAGCCGATCTTCGCCGAGGCGCTCGACGATGGCCTGGGGATCGGAGTCGAGGTCGAGCAGCTGTCGCGAGCGATTGATCGCAGCCCCGAGGTCGCGAAGATCCTCGAGCCAGAACTTCGCCCGCACATGACCCTCGCAGGGGAGCAGCTCGACGACACCGGCCCCGTTGGGCAGGCGCAGGCTGCGGCGATAGGCCCCGTCGAGCACCTCCTCGACTCCCGGGACAGCACGCATGCCCAGGAACCCGATGATGCCCTCCGCGTCGAACGGCGCCCTGAACGGGAGGCGCACGGTGAGCCCTGTGTCGGTGTCGTTTACCCTTTCGACGGGCGCGTGGGAGCGGGCGCGCAGCTGGGTGGGCGTCGCCGCGAAGACATCGCGGATGGTGGTGTTGAACTGGCGGACACTCGAGAAGCCGGCGGTGAGTGCGACGTCGGCTATCTGCAGGGAGGTGGTCTCCAAGAGCAGGCGCGCCGTCTGTGCACGCTGGGCTCGGGCGAGTGCCAATGGTCCGGCGCCCACAGCCTCGACAAGGCGCCGGTGGAGGTGGCGCTCGGTGAAGCCCACGCGACGGGCAAGCGCGGGGACGCCTTCGCGGTCGACCACGCCGTCGGCGATCAGCCGCATCGAGCGGCCGACCAGGTCAGCGCGCGCGTCCCACTCGGGCGATCCAGGCGTGGCGTCTGGACGACAGCGCTTGCAGGCCCGAAAGCCCGCAGCCTGAGCGGCTGCAGCCGTTCGAAAGAAGCGCACGTTCTTGCTGTAGGGAGTGCGCGCGGGACAGCTGGGGCGACAGTAGATCCCAGTTGTGAGGACGGCTGTGAAGAACCATCCATCGAAGCGTGCATCCTTGGCGGCGGCGGCCCGGTAGCAGTGCTCGAAGTCCAACATCGCGTTCAGCATGTCACGCCCTCAGCTTCATGTCTCGCCGAAATCGGACTTCACGGGCGAGGCATCGGGCTGCCCTTTCGCTGAAGCATCTGCACGGGCGTGAGCCATCTGTCGCCGACCTGGCCCCAGGCTTCCAGCAGCCCGTTGTCCAAGGCTCTGTCGGGCGGGATGAGGGCGTCCTGTTCGGTCGAGGGGGCACGGCATGCGTAGTAGTCGGGCGTGCAAGGGTCGACCCCGAGCTGACCTGTACGGAACTGGTTTGCGTGCATCTCGAGAACTTTGGTCTTGTCATATTCGGGGTATTCGGCGAAGTATCCGGTGAGCAGCCGGGGAGCCAGCTTTTCTGAGAACGCGAACGTCTGGACGCGGTAACCCTGCAGTTCGAGGCTGCTGAAGCGAGGTTCGGCGACGGCCGTCTTGAGCGTGATGGGGGTCTCGTAGGCCTCCCGTCGGAAGCGGATGGTCTTGGTGTTCAGGCCACGGACCGCGAGCTGCGGCGGCGTCGGAGTGAGTGACTCAAGTCCGTAGCGGCCGTGGGCCCAATCGATGCCAAACGGCAGGAGTGCTTCGGTGCCTCGGAGGGGCGCGCGTAACCGGCGATGACCTCGAGCGAGCCGTCTTCGTCGTAGTCGGCGGCGGCCGTGGCTCCAGCGCGCAGAGTGCGCCAATCGGAGGCGCTCTTGCCCAAGCCTCGTGGCCGGTAGTGCAGCATCAGACGCAGCCGCCCGCTCACGACGTCATAGATGTGAAGCTCGTCAGAGCGGGGCAGCGGCTTGATCCCGTTGGCGGCGTCCTTGTAGAACTGATCGTGGCTGGGAAGGTCCTCGATCACGAGCAGCCATGAAGGCTGTTCGGTCGAGTGAAACTGAACGCGCTCATCGACAACCACATGGCCACCGCCGGGGCCGGCGCCCGCCAGGACTTCGCTTTCCACTTCTTCCATCTGTTCGGCGATCGACGGTGGCGTGAGTAGATCCCCGTTGAACACCGCCGCTGCGAGGAGCACGAGCAGGAAACCTGCGACGAGCAGGCCCAGCACTGTGTCCCGCCAGGGGCTCATGCTCATCGTGGGGGCAACCGGCGCAGGCTCCTGCACTCGCCTGCCGGCTTGCGAGGGCGTGAAGTCGCTCAGATCGACAACATGTGCCTGTTCTGCGAGCGCACGTGCGGCCGCGTTTGGGCCAGCCGCCAGATCCGAGCAGCTGCCGCCAGGACTCTGTGCGGATCGTTGCCACGATCCAGATCTCGGGCTTGGTGGATTCGCCCAGCGAACGCATCGAAGAGCGCTTGATCCTCGTCTGCGGGTCGGGGCCGATACTCGAGGATCTGGCCGGCCGAGTCGCGCGCCGGGAACACTCCCAACGTCTCCAGGCGGGCGCTCTGCAGAGGCTCGGGCGGCCACACACGCAGTGCGCTCTTGACGGTCTGGCGATCTTTCACACCCTTGGCGAGCCGTTGCGCGGATGCCGTGAGGAAGCCGACCGCCAGGACGGAGAGAACCTTGCCGAGCGTGGTCAGGTTGAGCGCGCCTGCGATCTGCGGCACGAGCAACGCGACGGACGCCAAGACGGACGCGACGGCTGTGACGGCTACGCCTCGTCGGGCGACGTGGCTCACGAAGACCCCCTTCTCGGGCGTGACCGCAGCGAGCACACCCCTCTGTCAACAGCCGGTACGGTACTAGCTGTCGGCGCCGCTCGATCTCGTCTCAGCCCTACATGCTTCACCCACGTGCGCGTTTGTCAGCTGAGACTCAGGCGCAAAAGCCGGCAATGGCCGCCGCCACTTCATCGGGCGCATCTTCAGCCTGGTGATGGCCGGACTCGATGACAGCGGCGGACAACGGACCGGATACCCATGGCCGCCAGATGGCGACCGGATCGCCGTGGATGTCGATGTCGTCGCATGCGGACTGCAGGAACAACATCGGGCAGGCGACCTGGCGGCCGGCGGCGCGATCGGCTTCCTCATGCGCGCGGTCGATCCGCAGCCCGGCGCGGTAGTCCTCGCACATGCCGTGCACCACAGCCGGGTCTCGCAGTGCCTCCCACAACTCGGCGTGCGCCTCGGCACCCATGAGCTCGGGTGCGGGTGTCCTGAACCACGCGTCCGGATCCGCGCAGATGAAGCGCTCGGCCGGCTTGTCCGTCTGGCCCATGAACCACCAGTGCCACCAGGCACGCACGAAGTCCTCGTTGAGCCGCTCGAGGTGCTCGACGACGGGCAGGCCGTCCATGATCACGAGATGCGTGGCGAGATCCGGATGGTCCAGCGCGACGCGCGCAGCGACGAGACTTCCACGATCGTGCCCGACGACGGCAAACCGCTCGTGCCCGAGCATGCGCATCGTCGCGACGACATCGCCAGCCATGGCTCGCTTTGACGACTGGGCGTGATCGGGCTGATCGGGCGGGAGCGTCGAGCGGCCATAGCCACGCAGGTCTGGGCACACGACCGTGTGCTGCCCAGCCAGGAGCGGCGCGACCCGGTGCCAGGTCGCATGCGTCCGCGGATGGCCGTGCAGCAGCACCACCGGCGGTCCGTGACCACCATGTCGGACACGCAGAGCCACCTCGCCTACATCTATGTCCTCGAGCGTGAATCCCTCGAACATTCTCTAAGTCTTAGCGCGTCAAGGCAGGCTAGATCCCGGCGTCACACCGTTCGCAGCGCATCGGCAGGGGACAGCCGCGCCGCGCGGATTGCCGGCAGCAGGCCCGCCACCGCCCCGATCAGCAGGGCTGCGCCAAATCCCCCCGCCCAGGCGGAGGTCGGGATCACGATCGCCCAGCCCTTGGCTGTCGCGTAGAGCGCCGTGGCCAGCGCCCCCAGGGCCACCCCCACCGCGCCGCCGCCCAGCGCAAGCAGGATCGCCTCGGAGAGGAACTGAATTCGGATTTGTCCCCTCCTCGCTCCAAGCGCGCGTCGCAGCCCGATCTCCGAGCGGCGTTCCAGCACGGAAATGACCATGATGTTCGCCACGCCCACAGCTCCCACGAGCAGGGCCACCGCGCCGAGCCCGAGGAACAGCCCGTTGAGCGCGCTCTTGGCCTCCGCGCGCGCCACCAACGTGGCTGACGGCTGGCTCACGTTCACTTCGTTGGGAGCTTCCGGGTTGGCAGTCTGCGCGAGCACCGACTGCACCGCTGCGACCTGTTCGTTCTGGGCGCGCACAAACACCGTGTTGGCGTGGCCATTTGCGGCCAGGTACCTCTCCGCGGCGGGGAAGCCCACCAGCACCGCGCTTTCGATTTCTGGCGTCAGCACAGCCGGGCCGAGGATGCCAGCCAGGTAGAACCACTGGTCGTCCACCCAGATGCGCTCCCCCGGGTATAGGTGGTCGATGCCCAGGCGTCGCGCCGCCTCTGAGCCGAGCACCGCGACCGGCTCTGTGGCGGTGGCCGCATTCAGATAATGGCCCTGGACGACCTTCACCCCGAGCGCCGCCACGAGGCCGAGACTCGCCGCCTGCACGCTCAGGGCGTTGGTGTCGATCGCCGGGATCAGCGGTGTGCGGTAGACCTTCACCCCGATCGATGCAGTCTCCGCGACGCTCGTGACAGGGTCTATGCGCGCGATCATCGCCGGTGCGGCGAGCGGCAGCTCGGACGTCTTGCCCGTGAGGCCCTGGCCGTTGGTGACCGTCAGCAGGTTCGTCCCCAGCCGGTCGATCTGGCTGAGCAGGCCTGCCTGACTGGACGAGGACAGGCCGAGCACTGCAACGATCGCCGCCACGCCGATCGCGATCCCCAGCGCCGAGAGGCTCGCCCTGAGTCGTCTCGTGCGCAGCCCCACGCTCGCGACCCGCGCGAGGTCCGAGAGGCGCAGCCTCCTCGGGGCGAGGCTCGCGATCACCTTCACCGCCCCCTGTTGACCAACGCGAATGCCGCGCGCACACGTTCGACGCTTGCCACCACGATGTAGCCGCCCTGGCGATGGTTGGCGGTGAAAGCCGGCGCGAGCGCGACGCCGCACGCGTCGGTCCTCACCTCGACCCGGCGCGGGTGCGAGGGCACTGCGAAACGTCCACTCGGGCCGCGGGCAGGCGCCGTGAACGTGACCAGAACCCCTGCCACCGGCTCCTTCTCGGCGTCGGTGGCCGTGACCGCGAACCTGACCGGGAAACGCGTGCCCCGACGGGTGGACTGCGATGCTCCGACCCCCGTGGCGAGCTTGGCAGCTTTGCCGGCGAGGGCACCGTTCGCGGCCGTGGCGCAGGCGCTTGACGCGCTGCCCGCAGCGTTCGCCAGCGAGAACGAAACCCAGCCGTATGCGGAGCTTGCCGTGACCGTGTAGCTGCCCGCCGTGTCATTGGCGGTGAAAGCCGGAGCGCTCGCCATCCCCGATGCATCGCTCCCCACGGTGACGCTGCTCGATCCGCTCGCCCCGAACAACCCACTCGCGCCGGCGGTGGGAGCGCTGAACGTGACCGGGGTGCCCGCGACCGCCGATGTCACAGCACAGCCGTTGCTGTTGGTGAAGGCAACCTGCAGGTTCGTCGCGAAGGCGCTGTCGAGGGTCGCGCTCTGCGGCGTTCCGGCCACCAACGTCAGCCGGTTCGGTGGGTTTGAGGAGGGGCAGCTCGGAACGACCGGGCCGGTCGGGGGTTCACTGCCGTTTTCACCCTCCGCGGACAGCGCGGGCATCGCACAGCAGGCGAGTGTGACAACCACAACGCCCACGCCTGCTGTCACAGTCAGCGCATGCCGCCTACGCGCAGCACCGTATCGCCGCCACGCTATCCCTCTCATCAACACTCAAACTCCCGCGCTGTCGGCAACGATCCGGCCGTCGAGCATCTGCACCTGGCGCGGCAGTCCCGCCGCCAGCTCACGATCGTGGGTGATCACCACGATCGTCGCGCCCTCGCCGTTCAGCTCTTCCAGCAGCTCCACGATCGCCGCCCCCGCCGCGCTGTCGAGGTTGCCCGTCGGCTCATCCGCGAGCAATATCGCCGGACGGCCGACCAGCGCGCGCGCGATCGCCACCCGCTGGCGCTCCCCGCCCGAGAGCCTGCTCGGGCGAAAGCTCATGCGCTCGGCCAAGCCCACCCGCGCCAGCGCCTCAGCAGCACGCGCGCGCCGCTCGCTCGCTCCTGCCCCCGCATACAGCAGCCCGTCCGCCACGTTCTCCAGCGCCGTCGAGTGCTCCGCCAGGAAGAACTGCTGAAAGACAAAGCCAATGTGCGTCGCACGCAGGCTCGCAAGCTCCCGGTCGGACAGCTCTGCCGCGTCCAAGCCGGCGATCGACACGATCCCCGCGCTCGGACGCTCCAGCGTGCCGATCACATGCAGCAGCGTCGTCTTGCCCGATCCCGACGGGCCCACGATCGCAACCAGCTCTCCCTCGTTCACCGTAAAGCTCACGTCCCGCAGCGCGTACACCGGCGGCTCCGCCCCGTAGAGCTTGCTCACCTCTCTCAGATCCAGCACGCCCGTGGAGCTCATGTCGCGGCCACCACCACGTGCTGACCCGCCGACACGCTCTTCCCGCTGACCTGCACCAGACCTTCAGCGTCGTCGAACAAGCCGAGCGTCACCGCCTCCAGGCGATGCGCGCTGCCTTCCGCGACCTCCAGCGCGTAGCCGCCGCCCGCGAGCGCCAGCAGTGCATCGATCGGTACGACCAGCGCGTTGGGGATGCTCGCCGTGGTGATCGACACGGTGACCGGCGCCTCGTCCAGGTGCCCCGTCGCGCTCGGGTCGCTCGGCGTGACATCCACTTCGATCGTCGGTCCGCCTTCTTCACCGTTTTCACCTCCGCCGCCTCCCCCTTCGCCGCCTTTGTCCGACGGCGATTTCGCGACCTTCCCCACTGAGCTCACCACTCCCGGCGTCGTCTGCTGGTTCGGCAGCGCAATCGACACCCGGTCGCCGACCTTCACGCTCGCCTGCTGAGCCGCGCTGAGCGCAATCGACACCTGCGACACCGTGGACGTGACCCCCAGCACCGGTCCGGGCGCAGCGCTCGCCCCCACTTCCGGCGTCACGCTCGTCACGCGCACCGGACCCCGCTTGAAGATCACCGAGCCCAGCGGCAGCTCACCTGTGACGCTCATGCCGTGTGCCGATTGAAATGCGCGAATCGCCGCTTCCGTCGCCGAGCTGAACGTCTCGCCGCTCGGCCCAATGCCATAGCCAAGCGCCGCTAGGTTGGCGTTCAGCTCCCCCACATCTTCGCCCGAGGACATGCCCGCCAGGAACGCCCGCGACGGGACCACGGAGCCATACATCAGCACCGTCGGCCGCCCATCGATCGCGAACAGGTCCTGCCCGCGCCCGATCACCCGACCTATTCCCGGCAGGCTTGTGAACGTCGAGCTCTGGCCGTAGTCGGCTTCCGTAGAGCGCGCCGAGTCGTACGCCACCTCGGCACTTGCAA
>JASLDD010000212.1 GCA_030151725.1 Solirubrobacteraceae bacterium | reverse complement strand
ACGCCGGCAGGGTGGTCAAGGGGACCAACTTCGTAGACATCCGCGATGCCGGCGATCCGGTGGATCTCGCGGCCCATTACGACCGCGCCGGCGCCGACGAGCTCGTGTTCCTGGACATCACCGCAACCCACGAGAAGCGCGACACCATCGCCAAGCTCGCACGCAGTACCGCCGATGAGGTCTTCGTGCCCTTCACAATCGGCGGCGGTATCCGCTCCGTCGCCGACGCCCAGGCCGTGCTTGACGCCGGGGCCGACAAGGTGTCCGTCAACTCAGCCGCCCTCCAGCGCCCCGAGCTGCTCGACGAGCTCGCCGCCGTCTTCGGCGCCCAGTGCGTGGTACTTGCCATCGACGCCAAACAATGCGGGACTCCGTGGGCGCGCGCGGGTGTTGTGGCAGGGGCGGGAGAGGGGGAGGTTGGTTATGTCTCTTTTCAGCGTCTGTCTAACCATGGTGATACAGCACTGCCAAGCGAATACACCGACCCCCCCGACCCCGCGAGTTCATCGTGGGAGGCTTATCTGGCCGGCGGGCGCACCTCCACAGGGCGCGATGTCGTGGAGTGGGCGCGCGAGGGAGTCGAGCGGGGGGCAGGGGAGATCCTGCTGACGAGCATGGACCGCGACGGCACCAGCGACGGCTATGACCTGCCACTCACCGCTGCAGTCAGCAGCGCCGTAAACGTGCCCGTGATCGCCTCTGGTGGGGCTGGCGAGCTCGAGCACCTCGCCGATGCCCTCGAGGCGGGAGCCGACGCCGTGTTGTGCGCCTCCATCTTCCACTACGGCCGCTTTACAGTCGCTCAAGCCAAGTCCCATCTGGCCGCCGTAGGAATACCGGTGCGCGGGTTCGGATGACCGCCAACGCCAGCAGGAACGGATCCGGCGGGGGGGCGGGGGCCGACAGCCGTGTCGAGGACGTGCTGGCCTCGTTGCAAGCGCAGCCCGGTGGCAGCCAACTGCTGGGATTGGCCAGCGAGCACCAGGACGTGACCCTAATCGGCGGCGCCGTGCGCGACCTGCTGCTCGGGCAGGCCCCCCGCGAGCTCGATGTGGTGGTGGAGGAGAGGCCAACTCACTTCGCCCGCGAGCTGGCCCGGCGTCTCGACTCAACTGCCACTGTCACAGAGCACGAGCGCTTTGGCACCGCACTTGTGCAATGGAAGGGTGGGCGTATCGACATCGCCCAGCGCCGCACCGAGACATACTCCGGCCCCGGTGCGCTACCCGAGGTGCAACCCGGCAGCATCGAGCAGGACCTCGCTCGCCGCGACTTCACGGTCAATGCCATCGCTGTGCCTCTCAGTGGGCCGACGTGCGGGCAACTGACCGCCGCCGCCCACGCGCTCGAGGATCTGCACGACGGCCGCTTGCGCGTGCTGCACGATCACAGCTTCATCGACGACCCTACCCGTCTACTGCGGCTCGCCCGCTACAGCGCCCGCCTGGGCTTCTCGCCTGAGACTCACACTGCCGAACTAGCCGCCCAGGCGCTCGCCGACAACGCCCTCGCCGGGGTCTCCCGGGCGCGAATCGGCACCGAGCTGCGCCTCGCCCTAAGCGAAGCCGACGCGCTTGGCGCTCTCATCGCGCTCGATCGCCTGGGCGTTCTCCAAGCGCTCGAGCCAAGGCTCACTCTCGACGAGCGCATGACCGCTCGCGCGCTGCAGCTACTGCCTCCGGACGGGCGGCCCGATCTGCTGTTGATGGCCTCCCTGATGCTCAACCTTGCAGTGCATCCAGATGAGGACCCAGAACCAGTCATGTTCGAACTCCTCGACAGCCTCGAGTTCACAGCCGGAGATCGCGAGCGCGCCATGCGTGCCGCGCTCGTCGCACCCGGGCTCTTCAAAGAGCTTGCCCTGGCTGCCAAGCCGTCTGAGATGCACGAGGCGCTCTCCGCCCACACCACCGAGGCGGTCGCCCTCGGGGGCGCCATGGGCGTGGGCACATCCAGCGTCACCGCCGAGGTCGAAATCTGGTTTGAGCGACTGCGCCACGTGCACCTGGACATAGGCGGCCAGGACCTACTCGCCGCCGGCATCCCCGCCGGCCCTCAGATCGGTCGCCGGCTGTCGCACGCATTAGCTCGCAAGATGGACGGCGAACTGCCCGCCGGGCGTGACGCCGAGCTCGCAGCTGCGCTCGAGTCCGACGCACCATGAGCGCGCCCACAGCGACCGCTGCTGCCATCCAGAGCATCGGTCGAGCCCATGTTCTCTTTACAGATCGAAGTCATGGCAACCTCTCAAGCACCGGAGGTCTCGACGCCGAGCACGGTGCACGCGCGCGTGAGCGGCTGCGCGCACTCACGGGCATGCAGTGGCTCGCTCGCGGCTATCAGGTCCATGGAACGGTCATCCAGCGTGTGAGCGAGCTACCGACACCCGACGAGCCCATACCAGCTCACGAGGCTGACGGCCAGGCAACAGCCCGAGGAGATGTCGGCGCCCTGGTGCTGAGCGCCGACTGTCTGCCGGTAGCACTCGTGTGCAGCGATGCCGTCGCCATGGTGCACGCGGGCTGGCGGGGACTGGCTGGCGGCGTGCTCGAGGAGGGGGTCAAGGCAATCGCCGAGCTTAGCCCCAGCAACGAGATCGTGGCCGTCGTTGGCCCCTGTGCGGGCGCCTGCTGCTACGAGGTCGGCCCCGAGGTCCACGCCGCGTTCGGCAACGCCACCACTGTCGCCGCAGCAATCGACCTACGCGCCATCGCTCACCAGCGTCTGGCGGTCGCCGGAGTGGCTGAGGTACACGACGTGACCGCGTGCACGATCTGCGATCAGCGCTACTTCTCCTACCGCCGCGAAGGCGAGCAAGCCGGCAGACAGGGTGGGGTGGCATGGTTGAGCTAGTCACGAACCTGCGCGCTGAGACTGTCCGCGCGAACCTCATACGTATCTCCGAAGAGCTTGCCGCTGCCAGAGCCCGTGCGGGTCTCGACAGCGCCCGCAAGGTGGAGATCCTGGCAGCCACCAAGTACGTCGCCTGCGCGGATCTCCCCGTTCTGGCCGAGGCGGGTGTGCGCCTGGTGGGGGAGAACCGAGCTCAGGACCTGCAGGAGAAGGCCACAGCCCACGGCGACCTGCTCCAGTGGGACTTCATCGGCCAGCTGCAAAGCCGTCGTGTGCGGCTGATCGTGCCCCATGTACGCCTCATCCACTCCGTTGCCTCCCAGTCGGCGCTGCGCGAGCTGGCCCGCCACCGCGAGCTGGCACGCCCCGGCCTCAGCATCCTGATCGAGGTCAACCTCGCCCATGAGGACGGCAAGGCGGGGATCGCGCCCGAGCAGCTCGACGAGCTCATCGCAAAGGCCCCCGTGCCGGTGGTAGGCCTGATGACCATGCCGCCGCTGTCGCACGATCCCCAAGACAGCCGCCCATGGTTTGCAAAGCTGCGTGCGCTGGCTGAGGAGCGAGGCCTTGAGCACCTCTCCATGGGCACCTCCCAGGACTACACGGTGGCTGCCGAAGAGGGCGCCACAATCGTGCGGATCGGCACCAATCTGTACCATTAGTGCCCGCCGCGACTGGTGGCGAATTATTAGCATCTGCAGGGAAACCGGCTCGCCGGGCGAAACGCACCTAAACGATGGCCTTCCGTGACTCCTGGCACAGCGCGCTCGTGTACTTCGGCCT
>JASLDD010000119.1 GCA_030151725.1 Solirubrobacteraceae bacterium | reverse complement strand
CAGGCCGACGGCGGCGATTAGCGAGAGGGCAAGGACAGGTGTGCGTTTGAGCATGATCACTTTCTGAGTGGACAACATGGCTATAGGCCGTAAGGTGGAAAATCCTACCGGAATAAGGTGGTATTCCTTGGGATTGGTGGGCTGGATCGGGCCGTGGGCGGCTTTCTGGCTGTTTGGGGTTCCCGCGCGAGAGGTGGGAACTTTCGATACGGGGGTAACAAGAACAAGCTCCCACCGGCCGTTTTCATTGGGTACCCTGTCAAGGTCCACGGCAGCGCCCTGTCAAGGGTTGCCGGGCTTCCATTCCTCACGCGCCCCCCCTCACAAGGAGATCTCGCTAGATGTCAGCTCCAACCACAGACGTCTCGTCAACCTCAGCCGCAGACGCCGCGGCGGCGGCCGAGGCGGTCTCGGAGCCGGGCGGGGGCGATGTTACGTTCTCGCTCGAGCTGACTCAGGACCAGAAGGACATTCGCGACTGGGTCCATGGTTTTGCGGCCGATGTGGTCCGGCCGGCGGCGCACGAGTGGGACGAGAAGGAGCAGACCCCGTGGCCGATCATCCAGGAGGCGGCCAAGATCGGCCTGTACGGCTTCGAGGGTCTCGCGCAGTTCTTCTCCGATCCCACCGGCCTGACGCTGCCGATCGTCAACGAGGAGCTGTTCTGGGGCGACGCGGGCATCGGCATGTCGATCATGGGCACTGCTCTCGCTGTGGCAGCGATCTTCGGGCAGGGCTCGGGCGAGCAGATCGGCGAATGGATACCGCGCTGCTTCGGTACGCCGGATGACCTCAAGGTGGCCGCCTTCTGCGCCTCGGAGCCGAATGCCGGCTCAGATGTCTCGGCGGTGCGCACGCGCGCCAAGTTCGACGAGGCAAGTGGCGAGTGGGTGATCAACGGTCAGAAGGCGTGGGCGACCAACGGCGGCATATCCGACGTGCACGTGGTGATCGCGACCGTCGATCCGGAGCTCGGATCCAAAGGCCACGCGGCGTTCGTGGTGCCGATGAGCGAAGCCAAGGGCATCTCGCAGGGCACCAAGGTCTCAAAGCACGGCCTGCGCGCTTCGCACACGGCGGATGTGTTCCTCGATGACTGCCGTGTGCCTGCCGGCAATGTGCTCGGAGGCAAGGAGAAACTCGACGAACGCCTGGCGCGCGTGCGCGAGGGCAAGAAAGGCAACTCACAGGCGGCGATGCAGACTTTCGAGTCCTCTCGCCCGACCGTCGGATCTCAGGCCCTGGGGATAGCGCGTGCTGCATACGAGTACGCCCTTGACTACTCCAAGGAGCGCGAGCAGTTCGGGCGCAAGATCATCGAGAACCAGGCCGTGGCGTTCACGTTGGCGCGGATGAAGATGGAGATCGACGCGGCGCGGCTGCTGGTGTGGCGCGCCTCCTGGATGGGCCGCAGCGGCGTGCGCTTTGAGAACGCGGAGGGCTCGATGAGCAAGCTCAAGTCGGGCGAGGTGGCCGTGTGGGTGACGGAGCGTGCAATCCAGATTCTCGGCGGCAACGGCTACACACGCGAGTTCCCCGTCGAGCGCTGGCACCGCGACGCCAAGATCTACGACATCTTCGAGGGAACGGCCGAGATCCAGCAGCTGGTTATCGCGCGGGCGATCTCCGGCATGTACATCAAGTAGCTGCGCCTCTCCAGCCACCTGCAGGGCGCTTCGACGGGCACATTTGTGTGCCTCGGTGTAACGATAAAAGCTCGGCAGGTTGACAACTTCCAATATTCCGACTAGCTTGCTGGCGCGGACGGGTGCTCGTGGCGGGGGTACGCCTCATGAGTAGATTGCGAGGAGGTGACCACCGGTCGAAGCGGACATGTGCCCAGGCAGGCCCCTGGAGGGGCTGAGAGCGCTCGCGGGCCGGACGGCTCGTGAGCAAGACAACGGAGACATATATATGACTGGAAGGATTCCAGCGAGGGCTGCCAGGTTGGTTGTGGCGATCCTCGCGAGCGTGAGCGCCATGGCGCTTACCGCCGGCGCGGCAGATGCAGCCCAGGAAGTTATCTACAACAACATTCCAACCCCGCTGCCGGGCAACTTCGCCTCGCTGGGCAACGAGGCCTACTCGATGTCGGAGCTGGGTGGACAGGTTGAATTCGCGGGCACGGCGCGCAAGAACCCCAAGGTGACGGTCGCGATGAGCACGTGGGCATGCCAGTTCGGCGGCGTATATCAGGACACGTGCGAAAGCCCGAAGGCGAACAAGAAATTCAAGTGGCCGATTACGCTCAACTTCTACGACGTGGGCCCAGGCAACACCGTGGGCGAAAAAGTGGGGTCGATAACCAAGACGTTTGCGATGCCCTACCGTCCGACGAAGGACGACTCGGCGTGCGTCGCGAAAGGCTTTGAAGCCGGTACGTGGTTCGATGCGGCCACGAACGCCTGCTACCACGGCATGGCGTTCACGATCAGCTTCAGCGCGGCTCACCTCGAACTGCGTGACAAGGCGATCGTCACCGTCTCATACAACACCTCCGACCATGGATATGCCCCGGTTGGCGCGGCCCCGTGTCGCGAAACGAGCGCAGGTTGTTACTACGACTCGCTGAACGTGGCGACGGCGGAACCGTCCGAAAACACGCTCACGGTGGGCAAACAGCCGACAGAAGACGACTATGTCGACTCGACCTACGAACCGATGTTCTGCGAAGGCGGCACGGAGGGCGTGTTCGGCCCCGCTCACTGCCCCGAATTCTGGGAAGGTCTGCAGCCGATGTTCGAGATCAGCGCCAAGTAGGGACTTTGCTGCTCCAAAGCGGAGCGGCGACGTGAAGAGAACGTGAAGGATGGCTCCCTCGCCGGTGCCGGCGAGGGAGCCACACGCTCGCTCGGCGGGTTGGGGGACAGGCGCCGGCCGCCTCTCGCGAGCCTCACGAGGGTTGACATTTATAGGCTCTCTGATTACGGTCTGCACAAGGGACGGGTGCTGCGCGGTGGGAAATCGCCGCCCTGCGGTCAATGCAAGGAGGCGACTCACCGGTTCCGAGCAGCATGCGCCTGCATAGGCCCCTGGAGGGGGGTGAGAGCGCTCAAGGAGCCCTAGGCTCCCGGGGCCGACGACACGGAGAGAGATATGACTGGAAGGACCCCTGCGCGAGCAGCTCGACTGGCTTGCGCGCTACTCGCCGTCACGGCGACGGCTGCCCTGGCGGCCGGCACGGCGAGTGCGGCGTTGATCTACGACAACCAACCGGCTCCGCTGCCCAAAAACCTGGTCTCGCTCGGGTTCGAGGCGACATCGACGTCTGAGTTCGGCGGGCAGGTCGAATTTGCGGGAACGGCCCGCACCAGCCCGACGGTCAGCGTGACGATGAGCAGCTGGGCGTGTCAGAACCTGCAGACCGGTGCCGCCTGTGCGAGCTCGCCTCATTCGTCATTCAGCTGGCCGATCACGCTCAACGTGTACGAAGTCGGGCCCGAAAACAGCGTGGGCGCGCTGATCGTCTCAAAGACACAGAACGTGAACGTGCCCTTCAGGCCGTCGGCGAGCAAGCACTGCACGGCGAACTCCGAAGGGGCTGTTGGCTACGGCAAAGAATGCTTCCACGGGCTTGCTTTCAAGGTCCCGTTCAGCCTCGAAGGAACGACGCTGCCCGCCAAGGCGATCATCAGCGTGGCCTACAACACGACCGACTACGGCTACGCCCCCACCCACTCGGCTGACGTGGGCGAGGACTCGCTGAACGTTGGCCTCGCGGGCACGCCGTCGGTCGGGAGCGACCCGCTGCCCGAAGACGCCTACGTGAACTCCAGCTGGAGTGAAATGTATGGCGGCATGGGCACCGTCGGCACGTTCAGCATCGCCGGCGAATGGGCCGAATACCAGCCGGTGTTCAAGATCAAGGCCAAGGCCCACTAGCGACGCGGGCCTGCTGCCTCGCGCGAGCGAGGCGTCACGGCTGTTTACGAGGGCCCTGCCTGCGGGTGGGGCCCTCGTTCGTGCAGGGCCAAGAGGCTGAGGCAAGGGGCCAGGCGGCCCCGGTCGGCCGGTGCTCGGGCGGCCCGCTACCAGGCTTGATCGGCGCCGCAGTGCGGGCACACGACGGTGGCTGAGACGGCGGCGCTGAAGAGATAGCCGCACTGGCAGCTGTAGGAGGCCTTGTCGACAGGACCGCCGGCCTCGCGGACACGCTCAACCGCTGGGTCGCAGCTCCGCGGCAGGAACTGGGCCCCGGCGGGCAGCGCCTGGGGTACCAACTGAGCTCCGCGACGGCGGGGGCGGCGGCGCTCGCTGCGGGGATGTAGGAGTCGTGTTCTCATGACGGGTCACCCATTAGAACGTCAAATACGCCCGAAGGTTTCGCCTTGCAACGGGTTTTTCCTCGTTTGTACGAGTCGCGGCGGCTCGGCAAACGCTCGGCCAGGGGCTCGTTGGGGCGGTCAAGAGGGGCGAGGCGGCCCTGGGTTTGAGATACTGGGTGGCGATGAATCCCGCGCGCAAGCGAACGGTGCGCCTGACGGTGGCCCTGAGCGCGGCTGTGGTCTTGGCAAGTGCGCTGATCTACACGAGCTTCAGCGCGGCCAGCCCGGCTCTGTCGCCCAGCCAGCTGAGCCGTCAGGCCCAGCCCGGTCGCAGCTATCAGGTCACGGGAACCGTGGCCAAGGGCTCGGTGCATCGCGGCGGCGCAGGCGGCGCGGTGCTGTACTTCAGCGTCCAGGATCGCGCGGGCGGCACGACTATCCCCCTGGCCTATACAGGGACGGTGCCGGACCCGTTTCGCGAAGGCCGCGAGGTGATCGTGACGGTCCAAAAGCAGGGCTCGAGCTATGTCGGCGAACGCAACTCGCTGATCACGAAGTGCCCGTCCAAGTACAAGACCGCTCCGGCGGGCGAGAAGCAGAACCAGTGATCGTCCTGCTTGGCGGCGCACCCGACCAGCGCGGAATCTAAGCACTGATGGCCGGCCTTGGATTCGCATGCCTGCTGTTGGCGCTCGTCATCTGCGTGTACGGGATCGGCGCCTCGTTGTACGGCGTGCGCAGCGGCCGCGCCGAGTTCTCGGAGTCTGGACGGCGCTCTGTATACGCCCTGGCGGGCGTGCTGACGGTGGCCTTTGCTGTGCTCGAGGTCGCGTTCCTGCGCAACGACTTCGTCTTCAACACCGTTGCGGACACCTCCAGTCGCACGACCCCGACCTTCTACAGGGCGGCCGCGGTGTGGTCCTCCCAGGAAGGCTCGCTGCTGCTGTGGGCATGGCTGCTTTCGATGTGGTCGAGCCTGGCGCTATTCCTCACGCGCAAGCGCATGCGCGACATCGCTTCATACGCCACAGCCATCCTGCTCGGCTTCGGGGGGTTCTTCATCGCGCTGATGGTCATCTACGCCAACCCGTTCGCCACCACGCATCCAGCGCCGGCCGAAGGGGTGGGCCTGGATCCGCTGCTGCGTTTCCCCACGATGATGATCCACCCGCCGATGCTGTACTCGGGCTACACGCTGTGCACGATCCCGCTGGCCTTCGGCATGGGCGCACTGATCGCCCGCAGGGTGGACGCAGACTGGATCAAAGCGATCAGGCGCTTCGCCTTTGCCGCGTGGCTGTTCCTCGGCGTGGGCATCCTGCTCGGCGCGCGCTGGTCATACTCGGAGCTTGGCTGGGGCGGCTATTGGGGCTGGGATGCCGTGGAGAACGCGTCGCTGATGCCGTGGCTGACGGGCACGGCGTTCCTGCACTCGCTGATGATCCAGGAGAAGCGCGGGATGCTGAAGGTGTGGAACGTCTCGCTGGTGTTGGCCACGGGAACGCTCGCGATCATGGGCACCTTCCTGGTGCGCAGCGGTGTGCTCAACTCGATCCACGCCTTTGGAGGCGCGACCTTGGGCGTGCCATTCGTCTGCCTGATCGCGGTGCTGATCGCGGGCTCGATCTACCTGGTGGTCTCCCGCCGCGACATGCTGCGCACCGAGCACCGCCTCGACTCGCTGCTCTCGCGCGAGTCGATGTTCCTGGCCAACAACTTGGTGCTTGTAGGGCTGTGCTTTGTGATCTTCTGGGGCACCTACTTCCCGCTCATCTCCGAGGCGCTGACGGGCCAGGAAGCGTCGGTGGGGCCGCCGTGGTTCGATCGCTACACGGTGCCGCTTGCCTTGGTGTTGGTGCTGCTCAGCGGGATCGGCCCGGTGATCGCATGGCGACGCGCAACGCTTGCCAATGCGCGGCGTAACTTCCTGATCCCGATCGCGGTTGCGCTGGCGACGCTCGCGATCCTGCTGGCCGCGGGAGTTGCTGAGAAGCCATACGCGATCGCCATGTTCTGCTGTGCGGCATTCGTGTTCGGGAGCATCGGACAGGAGTTCTTCCGGGGCGTACGCGCCCGCCGCGCGATGGCCGGCGAGCGCGTGCCGCAGGCATTCGTGGCGCTCGTGCAGCGCAATCGCCGGCGTTACGGCGGCTACATCGTCCACCTGGGGATCGCCGTGCTGTTCATTGGCGTGGCTGCCTCATCGTCCTTCCAGCACGCCTCAGAGTTGGGGCTCTCGCCGGGGCAATCGACACGTGTCGGCGCCTACACGGTTCGCTACGTGCGCCCCACAGCCACGATCACGCCGAAGTACGACGCGGCCCATACCGGCTCCACGCTTGCCTTCGGAGCTGTGGTCGACGTCAGCAAGGGGGGGCACCACGTCGGCACGCTCTACCCGAGCGAGGGCTACTACGCCTCCCAGGAAGCCAGCCAAGGCACGGTCGGCAGCTTGATCGGGGGGCAGCCCGTGAGCCACGTCAGCATGAACGCGGGCATCACCCGCGATGTCTGGAGCGCGATCGAGCCCGACCTCGAAGCCCCGAACCTGCAGCGCATCATCAAGGCCGGCAACCGCACGCTGTCGCCCGAAGAGGCAGTTGTGGCGATCGGCTACCTGGCCCGCGAATACCTCAAGCACCCCCCGCAGGCGCAGTTCCACTTCATCGTCTCGCCGCTTGTGATGTGGATCTGGATCGGGGGCCTGATCGTGTTCGGCGGAGGCTTGATCGCGGGCTGGCCGGCGGGCGGGTTGGCCAGATTCTCGGTACGGGGTCGTGCGGCTGCGCGGTCCCGCGCTCGTGCCGTGAGGGGCCTGGCGCGCGCATGAAGCTCGCGGGATCCTGACCCCATGAGCGCTGTGATTGCAATCCTGATCCTGTTGTTGGCGGGCCTGGTAATGCTCGCGGTGGGAGCTCCCCTGCGCGGTGGCGCAGATGGGGACGCCAAGCTCACAGCTGGGGCGTCGGGAGATCTTGCCAAGAGCATCGAACACGACGAGCTGGACGCGGCACGACAGGCCAAGTACCGCGAGATCCGCGATACCGAGCTGGACTTTCGCACGGGCAAGCTCTCAGAGGAGGACTACCAGGCAACCGATTCGGCGCTGCGCGCCGAGGCGCTCGAGATTCTCGAAGGCCTCGAACAGGCCGGCGAGCGGGGAGGGTCTGTGGTCAGGCCCAGGGACGCTTGAGCAGCACGATCGCGTTCACGAAGAACAGGACCGCGAAGAAGATGGTCCAGCGGTTGAGGTTGCGCTCGACCATCGATCCGCCGCCGAGCGGGCCGGCTCCGCTTCCGACGCCAAACGCGCCGGAGAGACCAGCGTCCTTGCCTGAATGCATGAGCACCAGGAAGATGACGATCACGGCAATGGCCACCTGCAGTACAGAGAGGATGGTTTCCACGCCGCAAACCTTAGCGACTGAAGACGCCGATGGCCAGCAGGGCAGGAGTAGGGTCGGTGGCCTAGAAGAGGCTCGGAGTGTCTGACCGCCGCCGCGCGAAGCCTTCCGCCTGTACCGTCGCTACGGTCCGCTTTCCTCAGGTGATCGGGAGCATGAAGTCATCCACGAATTGTCAGTCTGATTACGAATCCTTTACGGATTCGTGCTTGCCTGCCGATATGAATGGCGGTGGGCGTACCCCGCGATTGTGGGTTTGCCGCGCCAACCACAACCATGGGACCCCAAGAATGAGCAAATTCAGCCTATGCCGCCTGTGACCAGCGCCCGTCGCAGGGCTCTGCGTGCGCTGCTCTCCGTCGCCGGCGGTGGGTTGACGGCTGCAGGCCTGGGAGGCCCGCTGGCAGGCGCAGCGCTTGCGAGCGAAGCCCCGGCAGCGACGACGCCTACCGACACCACAACGACGCCCGCTGAAGCGCCGGCGGCTGAACAGACGACCACCCCGGCTTCGACTACCACGACGCCCGCTCCTACGAGCCCCGCAACGTCGGAATCGAGCACTGTGCCCGTCACGCCGACGCCGCCGGTGGAAGCTCCTGTGGTGGTGCTGCAGCGCCGCCAGAAGACGACCCCGGGAGGCGCAGCGGCCAAAAGCGTGACGCCGACGACGGCAGCGAGCAAGGAAGCCAAGGCCAAGGCCAAGAGCCAGAAGGCCTCCGGCCCCAACAACGTGGCCGCCTCGCCTCAGTCCGTGGCCCAAGCCGGCGCCCTGGCGGCGATCCTGGCCTCCTCGGACGCATCCGCCCAGGCGCTTGGCTTCTATCGGATCCCGGTGTTCCTGTTGCCGATCTACAAGGCTGCGGCGGTCCAGTACGGGGTGCCGTGGCAGATCCTGGCGGCGGTCAACGAAATCGAGACCAACTACGGCACGGACCTGTCGGTTTCAACCGCGGGAGCTGTGGGCTGGATGCAGTTCATGCCCGCCACTTGGCTGCAATACGGCGTGGACGCACTGGACGCGGGCTACGCCGACCCATACAACCCGGTGGACGCGATCTTTGCGGCCGCCCGTTACCTGCGTGCTGCGGGAGCGGCCACGAATCTACGTGGGGCGATCCTCGCTTACAACCACTCCGAAGAATATGCCGACTCGGTGCTGCTGCGGGCAAAGCTGATCTCCACATACCCCAAGGGTGTGATCGCGACGCTGACCGGTCTGATCGACGGTCGCCTTCCGGTTACGGGCAAGCATGTGGCTTGGACGGCGATCCCGCTCCCGGCCGTGTCGAGCTCGAGCGCGACAGCAGGAGCAACCGCCGTCGCACCGGCAGCCGGCTCCCCGTCCACAACCCAAGCAGCTGCCACTCCCACCACCGAAGCAGCCGCCACCTCTACAGAGCCAGCTGCATCAGCTGCAACTGCGGCAGGGACAGCGCCGCTCTCCCCGGCTGCAGCGGCCGCCGGCTCGGCAAGCGTCAAGGCGGCCGCAGCCAAAGCCCGGGTGCTGCAGCTGGTGGACCTGACGAGCTCTCCCAATGCCTCTGTGGTGGCTGTCCAGGGCGGGCGCATAGTCCAGATCGGCGACTCGAAAGAGCTCGGCAAATACGTGGTCCTGCGCGACGTCTACGGCGATCTGTTCACCTACGCGGGCCTGGGGAACATCGCGCCGACGTACACACCGGCCAAAGCTCCCCGCGCGTCGGCAAAGTCCGCGGTGGTGGAAGCGGCCAGCACGCGTGACCCGGCGCCGTCGCTGCCTGCCAGCGCCGGCAGCCAGTCGCCGCTCACGCTGGAGGTTAAGAAGCCTGTGGCACCCGCTGCGGCGAGCGCCAAGAGCGGGCAGGCATCGGTGCCGACAGAAAGCTCAGAAGAAGCGCCCGCGGGCATGGGCAAGGTTCGCCTGTTTGCCCATCCGGGCAACCCCGACGCACGCGCTGCTGTTGCCGCCAGCGCCGCCCGCAAGGCGCGCATTACCCGCGCCGGCGAGCACATTCCGCTGCGTCGTGGATCTGTGGTCGCCAGTGGCACGGTGCTCGGCCGTGTGAAGGTGCCGGCGGGGGCGCAGGACGGACATCTCCGCTTTGCGATTCGTCCGTCGGGTGACACGAGCACGATCGACCCGGGCCCAATCTTGACGAACTGGGCACAACTGCAGGCGGCGCTGCATCCCAAGGGGGCAAAGGCGGCCGACGCTCTGCTGGGGGCGACGGCCAGCGATGTGTTCCTGCAGTCACAGTCTCAGCTCCAGCGCGCGGTGCTCTCAGATCCCGGCATCACGATCTACAGGTGTGGCCGCCAGGACATTGCTGCGGGCCTGGTGGACAAGCGTGTGCTGGCCGTGCTCGCGTTCCTTTCGCGCAGCGGGTTGAAACCGACGGTGAGCGCACTGCGCTGCGATCAGCCGAGCGAAACGTCGTTGGGGGCGAGCACCGCGCAGGCAAAGGGTGACGCGGTGGAGATATCGGCGATCAACGGGACGGCCATCGCAGGACACCAGGGTCCGAGCACGATCACAGATCTCACGATCCGCACTCTGCTGACACTCCCCGGAGAATTCGTCCCCCACGAAATCGTCAGCCTCATGCGCTACCCGGGCGCGAAGAACACACATGCGGTGTCGACATCGTGGAACCACATTGGACTTGTATTCGACCCTCCCAAGGCGCTCACGGCACTCAAGGCAAGCGCTGTCGGCAATGCCGCTCATTCGGCGAGCAAGGGACAGGCGGCGCCTTCGCCGATCGTCACCACGACTGCGCTCAGTGTCGAACAGTGGAATCAGCTGATCACCCGCGTAGGCGGACTGCCGACGCCGAAGATCGCAACCAAGCCGAGCTCGGCTGCGATCAGCGACCCGAAGCACCCCAAGAACTAGATGGTCTAGCGCCGAGAGCCGAGAGGGGCCGGCTCACGCTACAGGCCGGCCCGTCAGGCTCTGGGCTCTTGCTATCCGGCGCCGCCGGGAGGGGCCCCCGCTGCACCGGGCTGGGCGCGAAACACGCTACGTAGGACGGCCGCGCACTTGGTCTGAGCGGCTTTGAACTTGGCGCCGGTCGAGTTGAGGCCCTTGGTGCTGAAGATGGGGCCTTTGCCGGATGTGTTGGGCGCCGGCACAGGAACGCCGTTTTCGCGCATGCAGGCGGCGAACTTGGTGAGCGCCTGTTTGAAAGCGGGAGTGTTGAAGCGCTGAGGGGAGCGCCCGGCGCCAAAGCGCCCGTCCACTCCGCCCCCGCACTTCTTGATTGCGGCTTCGTACTGCGCGCGCGTCACGCCTTTGGGCAGCTGCGGACCGCTACCGCCGAGAAAGCCGCCGCTACCGGGCCGCTGGCCAGGAGTGCGTTTAGGCGGCGTGATGCCGTTCTTTTGCAGGCATTCGCGCAGGGCGGTGAAGCGTTTGCCGACGGCTGCGCCGCCGGGCGCAGTGGTGGTGGAGTGGCTTGTGGAGGTGGCTGCGGCGTTGCTCGAGGAAGAGCTGTTGGAGGAACCGCCGCCGCAGGCGAGCAGCGTGAGGCAGGCCACGGATGTGCCAAGGGCGGTCAATGCCGCGGATCTGTGTCTGGCGCTGATGAGTTGAGACATGGAGCTCCTTGTCGATGAACGTGGCGGCGGTCCGCCGAGATACTTTGTGCTTTGTGCCTAAGCGTCGGCTAAGCCTTGGTGCAGGTTCTCTCAGCCTCCGCTCCCGAACAGCGATTGGGCGCCCCCGCTTTCGCTTTTCCCGCCCCGGCCGAAGAGCCCGGCGAGGCTGGCGCCGACACTGATCGATTCCGCTTTGATGGAACCGTTTGTGCCTGTGGCACCGACGATGCTCACCGTTTCACCAGGGTGGATGCCACGCACGCTCGCGGTGACGGTCTTGCTCACGCTGGTGGCGGAGGAGGTGGCGACCTTGATGGTGTTGCCTTCGCTGTCAGTCACGTAGAGGGTCTTGCCGGCGAGATACGTCACGGTGCCGGAGGTGGGTCGCGTGAAGCCGGCGGACGCGCTCGCCGACCGTGGACCGGTGGGCGAGCCGGCGGCTTCGCTGCGCAAGGCAGCAAAGCGCGAAGCGAGGCCGGCCGCGGCGCCGGAGGAGGCGTCGGTCGAGTTTTCACCCTTCTCCACGAGCACGCCGCCGATGAACCCGCAGGCGATCAACAGGATCGCCGCCAGCACAAGGGGAACTGGGCCGGTGAGTCGCCGCCGTGGACGGGGAGGCAGCTCTTCGGCGTCGGTGTCATCGAACCACTGCGCGTCGGCGGGCTGGCGCAGGGTCTCTTGTCTCGGCGTTGGCTGGGGCGGCATGGAAGGCTCCTGATGGGGGGACGAGGGGTCACTCAAAGCGCAGCGCTTCTATCGGCTTGAGGCGGGCTGCGCGGGCGGCGGGATAGGTGCCGAAGAACAGTCCTGAGGCAAGTGCTGCGCCGAAGGCCAGGAAGATCGAGTAGCCGGCGATCTCGGGATGTACTCCCGCGATTTCGAACTGACTGCCGATGACTCCCACGGCCACGCCTACGAGCCCCCCGCACAGCGAGACGAGCACGGCCTCGGTCAGGAACTGGGTGAGGATGTCGCTGCGGCGGGCGCCTACGGCCTTGCGGATGCCGATCTCGCGTGTGCGCTCGGTGACGCTCACGAGCATGATGTTCATGACGCCGATCCCGCCTACGAGAAGCGAGATGGCGGCTACCTCGCCGAGCAGGGTGGTGAAGACGCTGCTGGTCGAGCTGGACGTTTCAAGCAGCGAGCCCTGGTTGAGCACGCTGAAGCCCGGTTCGGCGGTGTTCTTGATCTTGTGGCGTTCATCGAGGATCTGGGTGACCTCGGCTTCGGCGGCGTTGAGCGTCGATTCGGAGGTGGCCTGGACGGTGATCGAGTCGACCGGTCCGGTGCCGGTGAGGGAGTCCTGCACGGTGGAGATCGGTGCCATCACGACGTCGTCCTCGTCGGTCGCGCCGTTGGATCCCTTGGAGGCCAGGACACCGAGCACTTCGTAGTTGCTGCCGTTGACCTTCATGCTCTGCCCGACTGGGCTCACGCCGGCGAAAAGTTCCTGCAGCACCGTCTGTCCGATCAGGGCGACGCGCTTGTGCTTGCTCACGTCTTCGGCGGTGAAGGCGGCACCCTCGGCGAGCTTGTAGCTGTGGGCGCTCAGATAGGAGGGGGTGGTGCCGATGAAGGACGACGGTTCATAGCTGGAGCCGGCGGCGACGAGTTTTGTGGCGGTTGCGTCGACGACCGGCGAGGCGCTCTGGATGTCGGGCGCCAGAGCTGGGTTCTGCAGCGCTTGGGCATCCTGCTTTGTCAAGGAGACGCTGCTCACGGAGCTGGCGCGTGCGCCGCCGCGAAAGCCGCCGCTGCCCTGCACGACGAGCACGTTCGTGCCGAGGCTTTGGATGCGCGACTGCACGGCCTTGGAGGAACCGTTGCCGACGGCTATCAGCACGATCACGGACGCAACCCCGATGGTCATGCCGAGAACGGTCAGACCGGAGCGCAGCTTGTTGGCGGTGATCCCGTTCCAGGCGATCCGCAGTGTCTCGGCGCCGATCAAGGCTGTGCCTCGAGGACGTCGGTCTGGTGGGCCGTCTTGAGCCGCTGGGGTGGGGGAGGGGGGTCGAGCACGCCGAGTGAGCGCTCGTCGGCGACGATCTCGCCGTCGCTGAGTCGGATCACGCGCTTGGTCTGTTCGGCCACGTCGGGCTCGTGGGTGATCAGAACGACGGTGCGGGCTTCTTCGTTGAGCTGCGCGAAGATTCGCAGGACCTCCTCGGTCGAATGGGAGTCGAGGTTCCCGGTTGGCTCATCCGCGAGGATCAGCGCTGGGTTGGTGACGAGCGCCCGCGCGACGGCCACACGCTGCTGTTGCCCGCCGGAGAGCTCGGAGGGCTGATGGTGCATGCGATGCGCCATCCCCACCGCTGCGAGCGCCTGCTCGGCCCGACGTCTGCGTGCGGCGCCCCGCAGGCCCGCGTAGGCGAGCGGCAGCTCGACGTTGACGAGCGCGCTTGTGCGCGCGACGAGGTTGAAGCTCTGAAAGACAAAGCCAATCTTGCGATTGCGTAGGTCTGCCAGGTCGTCCTCGTCCATCGCCCCGGCGTCCACACCGTCTATGAGGTAGCGCCCGCTGGTTGGCGTGTCGAGGCAACCGAGGATGTTCATGAGCGTGCTCTTGCCGCTGCCAGAGCTGCCCATGATCGCCACGAGGTCGCCTTCCTCGATTCGCAGTGAGACCTCGCGTAGGGCGCGTACTTGGATCTGCCCCAGCTCGAACACCTTCGAGACGCGGCGCACCTCGATCAGCGATCTGCTCATCAGCCGCCGCCCCTGAAGAACCCTCCGCCTCCGCCGGCCGGCGCTCCTGCGCCTGCGCCCGCCAGCCCGCCTGCGCCCAGACCGCCACTCAGTCCACCTAGGGCGCTGCGACGTCCGCTGGAGAGGGTGCTCGAGCTGCTGACAGTGCTCGTGGGCAGCACTACGGTTTCGCCCTCCTCGAGGCCGCTGAGCACGATCGTGGAGCTGTTGCCGGCAAGCCCACTGACGATCCGCTGGCGCACCTGCTTGCTGCCTCGCACCACGCTCACGGTGCTTGCGGAGATGGCACTGGTTGGGACGTTGAGGCCTTCGGCCTGCTTGACGACCACTTCGGCGGAGGCGCTCATCCCGGGTTTGATGCCGCCTGTCAGCTGATCGAGTTGGAAGGTCACGTCGTAGCTCACCACCCCGCTGTTGCTCGTCGAGAGGGTGGCCACTTCATGGACATGGGCCGCGAGCTTCTTGCCTTCGAGGGCTTCGACGGTGACGGTGGCGATCTGGCCGACTTTGACGTTGCCGATTTCGGATTCGCTGAGCGGGACGACGAGCTGCATGGAGCTGAGGTCGCTCAAGACGGCAAAGGCCGAGCTGGAGGTGCTGGAGGTGCTGGCCGCAGTACTGGCGGAGCTGGTTGCTGAACGGGCAGAGGTGGACGCGCCTGTCGTGCTGCTCGAGCCGGATGTGGCGGCGGCGCTCGAGGAGTCGCGACTGGTTCCTGATCCGGAGACGACTTCTCCTACCTGGCCAGACAGCGACACGATGGTCCCGTCCTCGGGCGCCACGAGCTTTGTGTCGAGGACAGCCTGTTCATCGCTTTGGACGGTCAGCTTGTCGCTCTTGACGGCCGCTTTGGCGGACGCGAGGTTGGCTTCACGAGTCGCTGGGCTGACGGTGGCTTTGGAATTGGTGGTGGAGCTGCCTTCGCTGCTGGTTCCTTCTTGTTTTGTCGCGGTGCTTTTGCGCGTCGATGGGCTGGTGGCGGGCGTGGAGCTGCTGGGCGCTTTGGTAGGGGGCGTCGTGCTCGTGGGGATTGTCGCGACGGGTGTCGTCGCAGCGGGTGTGGTGGTGGCAGCGGGTGTGGTCGTAGTCGCAGGCGTGGTGCTCGCTGGGGCCGAGGGGCTGGCCGTGGTGACGCTGTGCACGGCGGCTGCTGCGGCGGTCGCGTTGCCACCGGCAGAGCCGGTGCTGCTCGAGCTTTCGCCTTCGGTTTCTTCCTCCTTGGCGAGGTTGGCTTCGGCGGACTGCAACGCGGCCTTGGCCTGTTCGAGGGTCACTTCGGCGCTTTGAGGATCGAGCGTCGCCAGGAGCTGACCCTGTGCGACCTGCTGACCCTGCTTGACGTATATGTGGGTAACGGTCCCCCCGGTGCTGAAGCCGAGGTTCAACTGACTGGCGGCTTGAAGATTGCCACTGCCGGAGACCGTTGACTGCACTACGCCGCGGGCAACTTTGGCGGTGCGCGTCGCTGTGGTCTGGCGTCCAGACGCGGGGCCGACGACGAGGATTGCGCCCACGATGGCAGCGGCGCAGAGAGCCCCCAGTGCGTAGACGAGCCAGGATGCTCGGGTGCTTTTATTGGCCATGTGCTGGCTAGATAGTCAGTCGAGCCTGTAAGAGCGCCTGAAGAAAGGCTGCAAGGGAGGGTAAATTCACATAAAGATCTGACAGCGACAATCTGCCGGTAGATGTCGAGAGGTGTCGCAGGCTTCTGCCATGATCCGGCAGTGGCCAGATACGGTGGAATCGACCTCGGTGGCACGAAGATCCAGGCTGTGATCGTCGATGACGCGCACAACGCGCTCGGCTCAGCCCGTCGCCCGACGCCCACCTCGGGAGGGCCGTCGGATGTGGCTGTAGAGATGGAGACCGCGCTGCGAGACGCGGCGAAGGCCGCGGAGATCGATACGAAGGATCTCGACGGTTTGGGTGTCGGCTCGCCGGGCGTGATCGAGGACGGCAAGGTGACCAGCGCGCGCAACCTGCCTGACTGGGAAGGCACTTTTCCGCTTGCGGACACTCTTGAAAAGGCGCTCGGCTGCAAGGTGAAGGTCGGCAACGACGTCCAGGTGGCCACCGATGCTGAGTTCCGCCTCGGGGCCGGTCGCCTCTATGAGTCGCTGCTGGGCGTCTTCTGGGGCACGGGCGTTGGGGGCGGACTGATCCTTGACGGTCAGCCGTGGACGGGGCGCGGTGGAGCGGGTGAGATCGGGCACGTTGTGGTGGAGCTCGACGGTGCGCGCTGCACATGCGGCCGCCGCGGGTGCATGGAGGCATACGCGGGCAGGGCGGCGATGGAGATTTATGTGCGCAAGCTGCACGATGAGAAGGGACGCAAGACGGATCTGTTCAAGCTGATGGAGGAGCACGGGCGAACGCGCCTGACAAGCGGTATTTGGGCGCGGGCTCTAGATCACGGCGACAAGCTCGCAGAGCACACGCTCGACCGTGCTGTACGAGCGCTCGGTGCAGGGATCGCATCGGTTATCAATGTGCTGGACGTCGAGGGGGTGGTGATCGGAGGAGGCCTGGGTGTGCGCCTGGGGCATCCGTTTGCGAAGCGCATCTCGGAGGAGATGCTCCCGCACCTGTTCAACGACACACAGCCGCCCCGCGTGCATGTTGCCGCGCTGGGAGATCTGGGCGGGGCGATCGGCGCGACGCTGTTGTTCTCAGACGCGAACGGAGCGTCAACGAAGTAGGCGCGGCCGTCAGATACCGAGCACGGTAATCACGACGAGCGCGACCGAGAGCGTGGAGGTGACGGCGACTGTGACGGCGGCGGTCCCGTCGAGCAGGCCGCGGCTGCGGCGCTCGCCCATCACGTTGGCCGAGCGGGCCAGGCGCCAGATGAAGAACAGGTTGATCGGCAGGAGGATGCCGTTGACGACCTGTACGCCGACGAGCAGTGAGATCACAGGTACACCGGGGATGATGGCGACGAAGGCGCTGAGCATGATCATGCCGGTGATGATGTTCACGAACACGGGCGCCTCCTCGCGGCGGCGTCCGACACCCTTCTCATAGCCGAGCGACTCGGAGATCACATAGGAGGTGGCGATCGGCAGGATCGCGGCGGCCAAGAGGCTCGCGCCGAGGATGCCCACGCCAAAGAGCACCTCGGCGTACTGACCGGCGAAGGGAGTGAGAGCGCGGGCGGCGCCGGCGGCGGATGAGATGTGGTGAATGCCGTGCGTGAACAGGGTGGCGCCGGTGGCGATGATGATGAAGGAGGCGATCACGTTGGCGAAGACGGCACCAGCCACAGCCTCGCGCTCCTCCTTCTTGAGCTCGTCCTCGCGCACGCCGCGCTCGACGACCGCCGACTGCAGGTAGAGCTGCATGTAGGGGGTGATGGTGGTGCCGGCGGTGGCGATCAGCAGCAGCAGGTAGGCGGAGCTGGCGTGCAGCTGGGGCACGACGATGGCTTTGCCGACGGCGCCCCAGTGGGGATGTGCGAGCACAGCGGCGATGGGATAGGCGAAGAAGGGGATGGTGAACCAGATGAAGATCCGCTCGGCGGAGCGATAGGAGCCCCGCACGATGATCAGCCAGATCCCGACGGCGGCGATCGGCACGGATATCTGCACGGGGATGCCGGCGAGGCCGAGCGCGGCGCCGACGCCGACGAAGTCCGAGATGCAGATGCCGACGTTGGCGATCAGCACGGCGCTGGTGGCGAACACCGACCAGCGGATCCCGTACTCCTCGCGCACGAGCTCGGCGAGTCCCTTGCCGGTGACCACGCCCATCCTGGCGGCGAGCATCTGCACTAGAGCCAGGGAGATGGTGATCAGCACGATCGTCCACAGCAGGCCGTAGCCGTACTTGGCGCCGACGGAGGAGTAGGTGGCGATCCCGCCGGCGTCGTTGCCGGCGTTGGCCGCGATCAACCCCGGGCCGAGCAGGCCAAGAACGGCAAAGATTCGTGCACGGCGTGGGTTAAGCCGGGCAGGCAGGCGCGGTCGGCCACGTGCGGCCGACCGGATACGTCGCATGACAGGCGGTACTCGGACCGCCATCGAACTGTCCGCCTGCAACGTTCACGCGGCGGAGTGTAATCAGTCCTCGCCGCCCAACCCGCGACGGCGTTCTCAATCCTCTCCGAGCAGCCCGAAGCGGCGCTGCCAGCGGCGCGGGATCATCGCGGCGAGCACGTCGTCGACGGTCACGACGCCGACCATCCGACCGTCGTCGGCGACGGGGATCGACGTCAGGTTGTAGTCGGCCATCTGGCGCGCGACCTCCTCGAAGGGCGCGTCCGGGGAGAGGCACGGCACCTCGTGCTTGAGCTCGGCGTCCAGGCGGCGGTCGGCGTCGGCGCGCAGCAGCGCGGTCACGGGGACGCTGCCTTCGAGTGCGCCGTCCGCGCCGTCGACGTAGACGCTCGTCAGCAGCTCGGGCGCGACGCGGCTGTGGCGCACCGCGCGGAGCGCCTGCTCGGCGGTGCTCGAGCCAGGCAGAAGCACGAAGTCGGGGCTCATCAGGCCGCCGGCCTCGGCGGG
>JASLDD010000041.1 GCA_030151725.1 Solirubrobacteraceae bacterium | reverse complement strand
GCGGTCAAGCTCAACGACGATCTCGGCGGCGGCTCGCTGACGGCGCTGCCGGTCATCGAGACGCAGGCGGGCGACGTCTCGGCCTACATCCCAACGAATGTGATCTCGATCACCGACGGGCAGATCTTCCTGGAGGCCTCGCTGTTCAACTCGGGGGTTCGCCCCGCGATCAACGTGGGCATCTCGGTCTCGCGCGTCGGTGGTAACGCTCAGATCGGGCCGATGAAGAAAGTCGCCGGAAGAATCAAGCTCGAGCTCTCCCAGTACCGCGACCTGGAGGCCTTTGCCCAGTTCGGCTCAGACCTCGACGCCGATACTCAGCGCACGCTGGCCCGTGGTGAGCGACTGGTCACGACGCTCAACCAGCACGAGCGCGAGCCACTGGCGGTGGAGGATCAGACGGTGCAGATCTTCGCGGCCACTAACGGCTTCCTCGACCGGCTGAACGTGGATCGCGTGACCGAGTTCCTGGCGGGGCTGGTCGAACGGATGCACGCCCAGCACAAAGACGTTCGCGAGAAGATTGCCGGAGGCGACTGGTCGGAGGACACGCAGAAGGCTGTCCGCGAGGCGGTGGACGCGTTCGCGCAGGACTTCGGCTACGACCTCGACGAGGAGGGCCAGCCGATGGACGACGACGAGCCCCGCGGCGCGAAAGCTCAGGCTGGACAGAACGAGGCGGATGCGCCTGAGGACGAGTCGACCGAGCAGCAGGAGGCCCAGGCGGTCGCCTAGCGGGCACCGGGAGACACCATGCCATCTCAGCGCGACGTCAAGAACAAGATCACCTCGGTGAAGAACATCCAGAAGATCACGCGTGCCATGGAGATGGTGGCCGCCGCGCGCTTGCGCCGGGCAGAGCAGCGCATCGAGGCGCTGCGCCCCTATGCGGATGCCCTGCGGCGGATGACACGCCAGGCCGCCAAGGCAGCCGGCGCGGAGGCATCGCGCCTGCCGTTGCTCAAGGAGCACGACACCGAAGAGAAGGTGGGCGTGCTGCTGGTGACGGGCGACCGCGGACTCGCCGGCGGCTTCAACTCGCAGATCGTCCGCGCGGGCGTGCGGATGGCGGGCGAGCTGAGCGAGGAAGGGCTGCAGAGCGCTTGGTATGCGACGGGTCGCCGCGGCGTGTCCTCGATGAGCTTCCGCGGCTATGACCTCAGCGGCAGCTACACGGGCTTCACCGACCGACCCTCCTATGCGGATGCGCGCACGATCGCCGACGACCTGATCCAGGCGTACATCGATGGCGAGGTCGACCGGGTGGAGATGGTCTACAACTCTTACGTATCCCCACTCACTCAGAAGGTCACCCACGAGCGGCTGCTGCCCCTCTCGCATGCAACGATCGCGGGCGAGGAGTCCGATGACTCCTCGCAGGAGGAGGAGAGCGGCGGGCCACGGGCACTCGTCAACTACGAGCCCGACCCCGAGGCGATCCTCGAGCGCCTCATCCCCGATTACGTCGAGATCTCGATCTACAGGGCGCTGGTCGAGTCGACGGCGGGCTTCTTCGGAGCGCAGATGACAGCCATGCGCAGCGCCTCAGAGAACGCCGGGGAAATCATCACCGACTACACGCTGCAGATGAACCGCGCACGCCAGGCCGAGATCACGCAGGAGATCATGGAGGTAGTCGCGGGCGCCGAGGGACTCAGCTAGGACGGCCGATGAGCTGCGCGATACTGCGTCCTCGGTCGCTCGCGTGCACAGCACGCCACGCTCCCTGCGTCCTTGTCTCGCTTGCTCCTCGACCGTCCTCCGACGACAACAACTTGAAAAGAATGATTAGGATATCACAGAGCTAATGTCAGCCCCCACCACAGAGCCAGCAGAGACGCAGTCGGCGAACGGCGCCGCCAAGCAGAACGTCGGACGTATCGAGGAGATCCAGGGCGTCGTGATCGAGGCCGTGTTCTCCGAGCGTCTGCCCGAGATCAATCACGCGATCACCGTGGCGCGCCCGAAGGCGGCCGCCGCCGAGGAGGCTCCCGGCATCAGCCCCGGCGCTGAGGAGTCTGTGCTCGTGTGCGAGGTCCAGCAGCACCTGGGAGACGACCGCGTGCGCGCGGTGGCGATGGACACGACCGACGGACTGGCCCGCGGTCTCGAGGTGATCGACACCGGGGCTCCGATCTCGGTGCCGGTCGGCGAGGCGACGCTGGGACGGATCTTCAACCTGCTCGGCGAGCCGATCGACCTCGGAGCGGACCTCCCCGAGGGCGTGGAACGTCGCTCCATCCACCAGGACGCCCCGCGCGTGGAGGACCTGACGCCGACGACTGAGATGTTCGAGACGGGCATCAAGGTCATCGACCTGCTGGCCCCGTATGCCAAGGGCGGCAAGGTCGGGCTGTTTGGCGGTGCGGGCGTGGGCAAGACGGTGCTGATCCAGGAGCTCATCCACAACCTCGCCAAGGAGCACGGCGGGCTGTCGGCTTTCTGCGGCGTGGGCGAGCGCTCTCGCGAGGGCAACGACCTGTGGCTGGAGATGAAGGAGTCGGGCGTGCTCGACAAGACGATGCTCGTCTTCGGCCAGATGAACGAGCCGCCCGGGGCGCGCATGCGCGTCGCGCTGTCCGGCCTGACGATGGCCGAATACTTCCGCGACGAGGGTCAGGACGTGCTGCTGTTCATCGACAACATCTTCCGCTTCGTCCAGGCCGGCTCCGAGGTCTCGGCGCTGCTCGGGCGGATGCCCTCGCAGGTCGGCTACCAGCCCACGCTGGAGACCGAGATGGGGCAGCTGCAGGAGCGCATCACCTCGACCAAGAACGGCTCCGTAACCTCGATCCAGGCGATCTACGTGCCTGCCGACGACTACACGGACCCGGCCCCGGCGTCGGTGTTCGCCCACCTCAACGCCACCACGGCGCT
>JASLDD010000114.1 GCA_030151725.1 Solirubrobacteraceae bacterium | reverse complement strand
GCCGGACGCCCTCGCCACCTTCCGCATTTTTCACGCGCTTCCCATTGACTTGGATCGGTTCCGACGTGCGTCCCGTCCTGACGCAGACGGTGGCTTCGCTCACCGGGTGGGCGAGGGGGTGGACGGGCACCGTCACTGTTTCTGTGACGCCCCACCCGGCATCTCGCTTTCCGGCTGACAGTACCTTGGTCCCAGAAAGCACTGTCAGCCGGATTTCGGGCCCTGTGTTCGCGGATAGCGAGACACGGATAGCGGTGGTACCGCGAGGCACGGTGCCTGCGCCCTGGCAGAGCGTCGCACGCTTCTGAATCCAAGCGACGGCGAAGTTGGCCGGAATGCCATTGGTGCCCACAAACGTCAACGGGGGGCGCGAGAGCACCACGCCAATGCCGATCGCCAAGAGCGCCAGCGACACGGCGAGCGCGAGTCGTACACGAAGCGCGACACGCGGCCTCGTGGGAGGCTTGGAAGGTATCTCAGGAGGCGCGTCGAGCCTCTCGCCGCTTGGCGGGCCGCTGATGACCGATCGGGGAAGCTGCACGACGAGTCCTATCCGCTGCCGTGGCAAAGAGTCGCTGGCTGAAGGCCCGGTATGCCGTGCGCGGACTCAGCAGGCCACGACTGGGGCGCCGTGTGGGGGCCTCCGGGCGCTTCTGATCTCATCAGTCGCGACGTAGCCCAAGAATGCTCAGGAGAAAGGAGGAGAAGACGATCTGGATTCCGAGTACGAGCAGCGTCGCTGCGCAGATCGCGACACGCTCCTGGGAGAGGCTGCCGAAGCCGCGGGCGATCCAATCGATCACCAAAGCCGCGATCATCACAACCCCAATCAGGCAAATGAAGCTGCCGAGCATAAGCCCATGCTCCAAACGCAGACGGGCACGAGCACGGTCGAACCACTCGTCGCGCTCGCCCATGAAGTACGTCGCATAGGCATGCGCACAAAGGCCAAGGCCGACGAGCTGCGTCCCCACGATCAGCAGCAGCGATCCCGCGATCAACGTGTGGAGGTCCCACTGTCGTTGCAGCAGGTCGATGTGCGCGAGCACCAGCGTCGAGGCGAGGGCTCCCAGCAGGGCCATGACGGCGCCCGGCAATATGAACAGGTGGTTGGGCGAGTGGAGAAGCAGGAAACGCAGGTGACGCCACCCGTCTCGAAAGCTGGAGAGCTTCGATTCACCGCCCCGAGGGTGATACTCGATCGGGATCTCACGAATGTCCAGCTTCTCCTTTGCCGCGCGGACAATCATCTCCGACGCGAACTCCATGCCGCTCGTACGCAGCTGAAGCAGTTCGAGGCGGTCGCGCCGGAAAGCTCTCATGCCGCAGTGCGCATCGTTCACGCCGGTGTGAAAGAGCAGATTCAAGAAACCGGACAGCAGCGGGTTGCCGATATAGCGGTGGTGCCATGGCATGGCACCCCGATGGATGTTGCTCATTCGGTCACCAACTACCATGTCGGCGCCGTCCTGGAGTGCCTCGAGAAAGCGCGGAATCTCGTAGAAGTCGTAGGTTAGGTCGGCGTCTGCCATAAGGACGTACTCGCCGCTCGCTGCCGCGAATCCTGCGCGGTATGCGTTGCCGTATCCGCGCGATGGTTCGTGTATCACGTGCGCGCCAGCCAGCTCGGCCAGCGCGGCGCTGTCATCTTCAGAGCCATTGTCGGCGACGATCACCTCGCCGAGAATCCCGGCTTGCGTCATTGCCGAAAGCGCCGAGGTGACACACATCTCGATGTTCTCTGCCTCGTTGAGACAGGGGATAACCACCGAAAGCAGCCGAAGGGAGCGATCTCGCTCCTCCGCTGCGGCAGGGCTTTGGGTGATTGTGCTCATTGGCGTTGTCCACGTAGTCTCAGTCGGCAGCCGGCAGCGCTCTCGTGAGGCGCCGAGCTCGACGTTTGGGATCGGGGCCACTATCGACCATGCCTTAGGGAGCGTCAAGGACGCTCGATCGCTGCGGGCAAATCGCTCTGCGCCGCCCGCGCGAGCTCTAAGCCCATTGCAGCGTGGGCACTGGCATTTCCACCGCGCGGGAGCTGTGCCTCCGAGCAAATCCCGGAGGGAGGCATGTGATCAAGTTCGCTGCCGTGTCTCTGACACTGGCGGCCTAATCGGGGATGCTAAGTGAGGATCGGATCTCTGCTGTCGGGTAGCCGGGATGGAGAACATCGAAGACAGGCACGCCGGCAATTGTCTCTTCGAGCAGATTGCGCAACTGGATCGAGTCGAAACGATGCGAGTTCGGTGCTAGTGGGTTGATCGTAAGTGCAAGCAGATGAAGCGGCTTTAGCACCTCAATCCTGATGCCCTGCTGTCGATACCAATCCACACTCCGGTCGGCCAGGAAGACCTTGGTGGCGTTGGCCACAACCACAGTCAGCCCGTCGGGGTGCCGGCGGGTAGCCGCCAGCAACTCCCGTAGGAACCGGTCGGGCAGCGCGCCGGCGACTACCAGCCAGCAGACGCTCGGGTTAGCCCTCAGCAGCGCGCCGATCTGGGTAGAGTCGCTCGACAGCACGAACCGTGGCGGTAGCTCAATGGGATCCCCGTCCTCGCCCACGAGGCTTGCCGCGCCGCTCGATTGACTCAAAGCCAGCGTGCTCAGCCTTCTCCCCGCCGGGCTTGCTCCGTCGATTGGGGGTAGGCGTACAAGCTCAACGGCGTCTCTCGTCTGAGCGATGACCTCATCGAGGTCTTCGCTCAACACCGCACCCGTCGACATCACCAGCCCATCGGCCACATCTGGTGAGGACGCCGCGCGCCTGTCGATGGCGCCGTCGACCAGCACATGCGTGGCTCCGTGCTTGAGCATCACGTCGCTCACCGCTCGCACCTGCTCGGCTGCACTTGGTCCCGCGATCTCAACCGCACCTTGTCCGCGCAGACGGGCGATCAGCACGCGCCCCAGCGGAGTGCGGACGTCCGTGTCCTCGAGGAGTTCAAAGGGGATACCGCTGGCGCTGAGGAGCTCATCCGTGGTTGCCACAAGGCTCCCTCCGGGCAGCACAATTCGTGGCTTTGAGATTCGGAAGTCGATCACGTCGTGCTCCTCCCCGTCGCGTCCAACGGAGGTCACCCCCACGCGGTGCTTTGCGGCATGCATCTCGCGCATCAAGGCCGCAAGCGTCTCGGTCTTCCCTGTGTTCTTGGCAAGGCCTACGAGTGCAATGCGCTGGCTCGAGACCGTCAGCTCGGAGAGCATGCCGGCGCTGGCCTCAGCTGTGGGTTGAGACACGCGCTGCTAGCTCTCGCACAATGAACGTGGCGAGGTGCTGTGGTTCGGTGCCCTTTGAGAAGCCTGCGTCGTAGCCAAGCTCCTTGGCCAACTCGTTGGACACACGCGGTCCGCCGCACGCAAGGATCATGTCGCCCCGGCGTCCCTCCGCCTCGACCATCTCGACCAACTCCGTCAGGTTGTGTACGTGGAGGTTCTGTTGGGTGACAGTCTGGGAAACCAGGATTGCGTCTGCCTCAACTTCGATGGCCTTGGCCAGCAGCACGCTATTGGGCACCTGGCTTCCCAGGTTGTACGTCTCGAAGGAGTGGTAGCCCTCCAAGCCGTGATGGCCGTGGTAGCCCTTGAGGTTGAGCATTGCATCGATTCCCACGCTGTGCGTGTCCGAGCCGGTGCTTGCGCCCACCACCACGATCTTGCGACCCAGGTGCTCTTCGGCGAACCGCTCGACCTCGTCCTCGCTCATGTACTCGATATCGAAGCCCTCGCCGTGCAACGTCTCGAAGTCGATGCTCTGCATGCAGCGCCCATACATCACGAAGTAGGTGTAGCCCTCGGTCAGCTGCTCGTAGTGGACGACCTCAGGCGACTCAAAGCCCATCTTCCCCGCGAGCTGCAAGGCGGCCTTGCGAGCTGCCAGCGAGTAAGGCACCGGCAGGGTGAAGCTCATCTGCACGAGGCCGTCGCCGAGATGGTCAGCGTAGGGCTTGACAGCCGTGAGGTCGACCTCACGCATAGCTTGCCTCTCGCATGAGCTCCACCGCGGGATTGAAGTAGGCGGCGTCCGTCATCACGATGCCCTCGATCCCGCGCCCGCCGTCGAGGGTGCGGCTGACGTCGCCAAAACTCGCTTCCTCGATGGCCCTGAACAGCCCCGTCTCGGCGATCCGCTCGAGCATCTGGTGTGCTCCCGCTAGCACCTCCTGGGCTCGAGTCTGGATGATCCCGCCGCGCTTGAACTCGATCTCTGAGCCGAGGTCACGAGCGGCGTTGAAGACGTAGTCGACGTTCTGCAGGCCCAGCACACGATCGTGGATGTGAGGGGTGAAGATGCCCTCGGTGGGCACGCCGATCGTCTGGATTCCCTGTCCGGTGGCGATTGTGACGAGGTTGAAGAGCGCGTCCGCGGCATGCGTGCGGAAGAGGTTGCCGTCCATGTGCCTCGTCGGGGGCATGTACTTGACGGGACAGTCCGGAAACAGCTCGCGCGTGAGCTGTGCCTGAGCCCACTCGTACAGCAGTCCGTTCGTCACGGGCACGTCGATCTCGAAAGCATCGCCCAGCGCGATCTGGCCATCGGGGACCCCCGAGTCTCGGGCGAGCTGACGGTTGATGAACTGCGAGGCGGTCACCGACGGAGCTGCCTCAATGGCGTCCGCCGTGCGCAGGTAGTTGTCCTCTCCCGTGTTGATCACTACGCCGAAGTAGCCGTTGACCATGCGAGAGATGCGCTGGTCGATCAACCCGCGGATGATGTTGATGTCCCGGTAGAGGATCCCATACAGGGCGTCGTTGACCATGTTGTCAAAGCCCTCCCAGGCGCCCATCACGGCGATCTCCGACATGCACAGACCCGAGCAGAAGCTCGACAGGCGCACATAACGACCGTGCGACTCCGACCACTCGTCCATCGCCTCGCGCATGATGCGGAAGTTGGCTTGCGTGGCGAAAGTGCCGCCATAGCCCTCCGTGGTGGGGCCGTAGGGAACGTAGTCGAGCAAACTCTGGGCGGTTGAGCGGATCACGGCCACGATGTCCCCGCCGGCTTCGGCCACCGCCTTGGCGTGGACCACGTCCTCGTAGACGTCGCCGGTGGCGGTCAGCACATAGCGCAGGGGGCTGGAGGCATCGCCAAGGCGCTCACGCATAGCCTTGCGCTCCTCGAAGCGAGCGCGGATCTCCCGCAGGCGCGTCGAGCACTCCTCGATGACCCGCTCGCGGATCGCCGGCTCGTCGGCTTGCTCCAGGGCACACAGGTCGAGCTCGCCGGCGCTGACAGCCTCCGCGATCTGCTGCGGCGAGCGGCCGCTCTGGAGCATTGCGTTGCCGAGCCAATAGGCGATCCCCCGTCCCAAGCCGTCCTGGTCGTGCACCTGTTCTACGAGCACGTTCGGCAGCGGCGCCTCCAGCTCATCCGCGCCATCGACCCCCAGCAGGCGCGTAACGCTGCGCTCCACAGAGACCGTCGTATGTCCAGCTATCCGCTCCGCTACACCGTCGGCAATCTGCTTGGCTGCTTGGTGGCAGGCGGCCACGATCCCTGGGTCGAGGTCGAGCTTGCTCTCCGTACTCGGGCTCATCGCAGGTCCTTCATGATCGGAAATGGGATCACCTCGCGCAGGGTGTCGCGTTCGAGCAAGATCATCACCAGACGGTCGACTCCCATCCCTCCGCCCGCGGTCGGGGAATAACCGAACTCGAGCGCTCGCGCGTACTCCTCGTCATTGGGGTGCGGGACGTCCTCGTCATCGATCAGACGGCGCTTGCGCTGGTCGACAAAGCGCTGCCACTGGTCGACGGGGTCATTCAGCTCGGTGTCCCCGCTGACGAGCTCGATGCCTCCGATCACGGCATCGAAGTGCTCGCCGAGCTCGGGATACACCGGGTGGCGCTTGGTAATCGGAAACGGCTCAAGCGGGAAGTCGAACACATGTGTCGGCTGGTTGATGTTCGGCTCGATCAGCTTGGAGTAGATGTCGGAGACGACCTCTGCCCATGTGGCCGCCTCGTCGACAGGCTCGTCGAGCACCTCCGCTAGCTGATCACGCGTTGACTCCATGAAGTCCAGCCCCGTGGCCTCGAGGATCGCCTCGCGCTGGGTGATCCGCTTCCATGGCTTGGACAGGTCGATCTCTTCGCCGTTTCGTTTGATGACTGTGCGCCCGAGGACCTTCTGGGCGACGTCGCGGAACATCTCTTCTGTGGCGGTGGCCACATCGTTGTAGTCGGCGTAGGCCATCATGAACTCGATAATCGTGAACTCGGGGCTGTGCTTTGGCGAGATGCCCTCGTTGCGGAACACCTTGCCCATGTCGTAGACGTTCTCCATGCCGCCGACGATGCAGCGATTGAGGAACAGCTCGACAGATATACGCAGATAGAGGTCGCGGTCGAGCGCGTTGTGATGGGTGGTAAACGGTCTCGAGCCGGCTCCGCCGGCAAGCGATTGGAGCGCGGGCGTTTCCACCTCGACGAAGTTGCGTTCGTTCAACCATTCGCGGATCGCGTACACGATCTTGTAGCGATCCACGAACAGCTCGCGTGTCTCTTCGTTTGCGATCAGGTCGAGCTCGCGGTAGCGATAGCGGGTACCCGTGTCCCCGAGTCCGTGGTGCTTGTCAGGAGGCGGGCGCAGCGTCTTGGTCAGCAGCGTGCACGTCCCAACCGCCAGCGCGAGCTGGCCGCGCTGGGTGACGTACACGCAGCCCTCGATCCCCACGATGTCTCCTATGTCAAGGCCGAGGATGCGGTCATAGGCTTCCTGCCCGAGAGCATCCACGCGAACGACTGCCTGGATCGTCCCGGAGAGGTCGCGGATATCCAGGAACGCGGTCTTGCCGTGCCCGCGTCGCGAGATCAGTCGACCGGCGATGTGGTAGCGCAGTCCTGGATGCTCGCCGGCCTCGAGCGTGGTGGCATCGTGCTCGGCGAGCACGTCGGCTACGCGCGTGCGCTCCGCCCACAGCGTCACCGGTGGGTAGGGATCTATGCCTTCGCTGCGCAGCCGCTCCATCTTTGCGCGGCGTTCGTCAAATTCGACGGCCTGCTCACCGGGGCCCGTCGTGTCGAGGGGGGAAGCGTGGCTCTGCTGCTCGTCCTCGTGATCCTGTACGCGCATGTCGAAGATGATCCTCTCAGGTAGGCCGCGCTTGTCAAGCCGCCGGGCGACAGATCGCGCCCGGTGCTTGTACGGATCGAATGATCGAGGACCGACGCGTGTGCACGGCCACGTTACG
>JASLDD010000104.1 GCA_030151725.1 Solirubrobacteraceae bacterium | reverse complement strand
GGACCGCCTGCTCGACGTGCTGGGAGACCGGGCCAGGACGTTCGATGCGCTGCTGCACAACACCGCCAGCGCGACCCTTGTGCATGGCGGGGAGAAGATCAACGTGATCCCCGATGAGATCGTGCTCGAGCTCGACTGCCGCCTGCTTCCCGGCTTCGAGCCCGCGGACGTGTTCGCTGAGCTGCGGGCGCTTGCGGGAGTGGAGATGGATTTCGAGCTGATCCGCCACGACCCGGTGAGCGCGGAGCCGGATCTCACGCTGTTTGACACCCTGGCGGCGGCGCTGCGCGAGCTCGACCCGTCAGCCAAGCCCGTGCCGTTGCTGTTGCCCGGCGTCACCGACGGGCGCTTCTTCTCGCGTCTGGGCATCCAGACATATGGTTTCCTGCCGATGCAGCTACCCGAGGATCTCGCTTTCCTGGAGTTGATCCACGCGGAGAACGAGCGTCTGCCGGCGGCGTCGCTCGAGTTCGGGACGCAGGCGATCAGCCGGGTGCTAGAGCGCTTCGTGTGATCTCATCGACCGCTTTCTCCTCGGGATGGTCGGGGGCGGACAGGCGCGCCGAGTAGATCGAGGGGGATTTGAGGATGCGGGCGAGCACCGTGGCCTCGACCACGGCCAGCAGTACCGGCACCATCAGCGCATCGCCGTGGTGGGTGAGCTCCAGCAGCAGCACCACTGCAGCCAGTGGTCCCTGCATGGAGGCCGCGAGCACTGCCGCACCGCCGATGATCGCGTAGGTGCCGAGCGGCGCTCCAGGCCAGATCTCGACCCAGCCCTTACCGAGCAGCCCTCCGAGCAGCGCGCCGTAGGCAAGGGTCGGTGTGAACAGCCCACCGGGCGCGCCGCTGCCCAGGCAGGCCGCGGTGAGGAGTGGCTTGAGTACGAGCAGCACCGCCAGCAGACCCACGCCAAGCTCGCCCACCAACGCCAGCTGGACAGTCCCTTTGCCGTTGCCGAGCAGTTGCGGGTAGGCGATCGCGAGCGCGCCCAGCGCCGCGAACACCCCGATCGGCGTAGCCGCCCGCAGCCATCCCGCCGGACGCAGCGCATGCGCGCGGGCGATCAGCCAAGTCCAGGCGACAGCCGCGAGGCCCGCGATCGGGCCCACGATCAGCGCCCACACGATCTGCGAGGCGTGCACCGGGTAGGTGGGGATCGAGTAGGTGGGATGGGTGGGCAGCGCGATCCACGCGACCGCCGTGGCGATCAGCGACGTGGCAAGCGCGGGCAGGACCAGCGGCAGAGTGAGCGTTCCGAGCAGCACCTCGAGCGCGAAAAGGGCGCCGCCAAGGGGCACGTTGTAGACGGCTGCCATCCCGGCACCGGCGCCGCAGGCCACCAGCAGGCGCCGCTGCCACTCGGGGAGCTTCGCCCACTCGCTGAGAGTGCTCGCGAGGGCTGCGCCGGTTTGCTGGGGCGCGGCCTCCCTGCCGAGCGAGGCGCCGAGCGCGACGATCACGATCGAGTGGACCCCGCGTGCGATGCTCGCCGCGAGCGGCACGTGGGCGCCGCGCAGCCACAGCGCCTCCGAAACCTCACCCGGGCTGCCGAAGCGCGAGAGCAGCATTGCGCCTGCCCCCGCCACGACGCCCCCGATCACAAGGACGATGACCCGGTGTGCAGAGGAGGTGCGCTGTACGGCGTCCAGGAAGTTGCCCGAGTGATAGGACCACGCGAGGTGCTGCACCGCGCGCAGCAGCTCCATCAACAGCGCGCCTGCAATTCCAGCTCCGAGGCCGACGAGCACGACGAGCATCCAGAAGCGCAGGCTGTAGGAGGCGACGATCCCGCGGCCGGGCACGTTGGGTTGGGCGGAGGCGCGCGTCATGCACCGGGAGTCTGACGAGGGCTCCAGCGGCCATGGTTATCGCTGTGTGGTGTTGGCGCCTGCTCATGATCGCGCCTCTTGGCCAGACAGCCAGTACTATCCCGATTGGGTACCTCGGCGCGGACGAAAAGGGAGGTCGTAATGGCGACTGTCGAACGAGACATCAAGGACCTGGAACTCACCGACCGCGAGCATTGGCTGCATGGACCGCCGCTCGAGGCGTTCAAGCAGATGCGCAGCGGCTGCCCTGTGCATTGGACTGAGAGCTTTGAAGACTTCCCCGACGAGCCGGGCTTCTGGTCGGTGACCACCGCGGAGGACGTGCACACCGTGAGCCGCGACTGGAGCACCTACTCATCAGAACTTGGTGGCGTGATCGTGGCGGCCGCCGGCTTCCCGATCGAGCTCGCGCGCGCGATGTTCATCGGCATGGATCCGCCCAAGCACGACCGGCTCAAGGCTCTCTTCCAGGCCGGCTTCACACCGCGGCGGATCGCGGCGCACGAGGACGCCATCAGGGCGATCGTGGTGAAGGTGTTGGATCGTCTGGAGGGGCGTGAGGAGTGCGATCTGGTGAGCGATGTCGCGCAGCCGGTGGTGGCGCGTGTGATCGGGAGCTTCATGGGCATCCCCGAGGCCGACGACGCCATCTGGGCACGCCTGATGACCTCGACGCTTGGAGCGGGCGATCCCGATCTGAACCCCGACGGCTTCGAAGGGGCGGTCGACAAGGACATCCCCGAGGTGTTCGAGCGGTGTAGGAAGTTGATTGCTGAGCGTCTGGAGAACCCGACGGATGATTTGACGAGTGTGCTTGTGCATGCTGAGGTCGATGGATCGAAACTCGAGGAACATGAGATTGTGATGGGGTTCTTCTTGTTGATGGCTGCG
>JASLDD010000062.1 GCA_030151725.1 Solirubrobacteraceae bacterium | reverse complement strand
GCACGCCTCAGAGCGCTGGATCCCCGAATTCCTCTCCCTGCACACCGCGCTCGAGAACTCGCTCAAAGATCAGACCTACAACACCCCGGCCGTCGCCACGCTGTTCCTGCTCGCCGATCAGATCCGCTGGATGATCGACGGTGGTGGCCTCGATTGGTGCGTGTCGCGCAGCCGCGCCTCATCCGAGCACCTCTACAGCTGGGCTGAGAAGACCTCCTACACGAGCCCGTTCGTCGTCGACCCCGCCAAGCGCTCGCTCGTCGTGGGCACGATCGACTTCGACGACTCGGTTGACGCGGCCGCCGTCGCCGCGACGCTGCGCGCCAACGGGATCGTCGACGTGGAGCCCTACCGCAAGCTCGGGCGCAACCAGCTACGCGTGGGGATGTTCCCCGCGATCGAGACCGCCGACGTGCAGGCCCTGACCGCCTGCATCGAGTTCGTCGCCGAGAGGTTGGGCCAATGAGCGCACCAGACAAGCCACGGGCGAAGGTTCTCGTCAAGGAGAAGATCGGCGACTCGGGCGTGAACCTCCTGCGCGAGCACTTCGACGTCGATTTGGGTGTCGACTGGAGCGATGAGGAGTTCCTGCAGCGGATCGGCGAGTACGACGGAATCGTCATCCGCTCGGCCACGAAGATGACGGCCGAGCTGATCGAGAAGGCAACGAGCCTGAAGGCGATCGGGCGGGCGGGCGTGGGCGTGGACAACGTCGATGTGCCCGCCGCCACCAAACGCGGGATCGTCGTGGCCAACGCACCGGAGTCGAACGTGGTGACCGCGGCCGAGCACACGATGGCGCTGCTGCTGGCGCTCGCGCGCAACGTGCCCCAGGCTTACGCCTCGCTGGTTGCCGGCAAATGGGACCGCTCGAAGTTCTCGGGCGTGGAGCTGTATGAGAAGACGCTCGGCATCCTCGGCTTCGGACGCATCGGCCAGCTCGTCGCCCAGCGCGCGCGCGGCTTTGGCATGCGCGTGCTCGCCTTCGACCCGTTCGTGAGTGCTGAGCGCTACCGCGATCTGGGGGTAGAGAAGGCCACGAGTCCCGAGGACATCTACGCGCAGGCGGACTTCATCACGATCCACCTGCCAAAGACGCCAGAGACCGAAGGCTTCCTCAACGCTGAGGCGTTCGCCAAGATGCGCGACGGCGTGCGCGTGCTCAACGTGGCGCGCGGTGGGCTGATCGACGAAGCGGCGCTGAAGGACGCGCTCGACTCGGGCAAGGTCGGGGGCGCGGCGCTGGACGTGTTCCCCAGCGAGCCGATGACAGAGAGCCCACTATTCGCCTACACGAACGTCGTCGTCACCCCGCACCTGGGCGCCTCCACGGCCGAGGCGACGGACCGCGCGGGCTACCAGAGCGCCGAGCAGGTCGTGGCAGCCCTCACCGGCGGCGTCGTCTCAACGGCCGTCAACATTCCGGCGATCGGGGCGGAGGACATGGACATGCTCGGCCCGTTCCTGCCGCTGGCCACTCAGCTGGGGCGCCTGGCGATGAAGCTCGCTGAGGGCAGCTCGGTGGAGCGGATAGAGGCCGCCTTCATGGGGCGGATCGCAGACTTCGACACGCGCCTGCTCGGCCTCGCCGTGATCGTGGGCGCGCTTGAAGGCCGCACCGAGGAGCAGGTCAACCTCGTGAACGCCCCCACGATGGCCCAGCAGCGGGGGATCGTGTTCGAGGAGAAGAGCGTCTCTGAGGCGCAGGATTTCAATGAGTTGATCCGCGTGACGGTCGTCGCGGGCAACGAGCGCGTGGCCGTCGCAGGCACCGGCATCGGCCCCAACCGTGTCGCGCACCTCGTCGAGGTCCAGGGCCGGCGTCTGACGATCGAGCTCGCACCACACGTGACGGTCTTTCGCTACGAGGATCTGCCGGGAATGATCGGCCGTGTGGGCACGATCTTCGGCGCCCACGGCATCAATATCTCCTCAGCCGCCGTCGGGCACACGCCGGACGGGAGCGACGAACAGCGCCTGGCGGCGATGGTCGTGACGACGGATGCACCGGTGCCGGACTCGGTCGTCGAGGAGATCGTCGCCTCTGACGGCTTCGTCAACGGCTGGTCAGTGGATCTCGACTGATCGAATCGGTTAGGCTTCTCCGCAATGCGGGCCGTCGTCATAACCAAACACGGCGGCCCCGGCGTGCTGCAGGTCCAGGACAAGGCCGATCCGGCTCTACTTCCGGGCCATGTGCGGATAGAGGTCGCCGCCGCGGGCATCAACTTCGCGGATGTGATGGCGCGCATGGGCCTCTACGCCGATGCGCCCAAGACACCATGCGTTGTCGGCTACGAGGTGGCGGGCACGATTCTCGAGCTGGGGGAGGGGGTCTCGGATTCCCACCCATCGCTCGCCGTCGGCCAAAGAGTGCTGGCGGGCACTCAGTTCGGTGGCTACGCCTCGCAGGTCGTCGCCAAGGCGGGCGACGTCCTCGAGCTGCCCGAGGAGCTCACGTTCGAGCAGGGGGCGGCGATCCCCGTCAACTACGGGACGGCATGGGCTGGGCTGATCGGCTACGGCAGCCTGCAGGCGGGCGAGCGCGTGCTCGTGCACTCGGCCGGTGGCGGCGTCGGTATCGCGGCGACGCAGATCGCCAAGCGCTACGGCGCCGATGTCTACGGCACGGCCTCGCCTGGCAAGCACGCGCGCATCCGCGAGTTGGGTGTCGATCATGCGCTCGACTACACAAAGGCCGGCTGGGAGAAGGACCTGCCACCGTTCGACGTGATCCTCGACGCTGTCGGGGGACCGAGCTTCCGCCGCAGCTACAACATGCTGCGCGCCGGCGGGCGCCTGGTGGCCTTTGGCGCCTCATCGGTCGTCTCGGGTGAGCGTAAAAACGTCGTCACAGCGCTGCGCTCGGTCGTGCGCATGCCGCGCTTCAACATGATTAAGCAGATGTCCGAATCGAAGGCAGTGATCGGGCTGAACATGCTCAGCCTGTGGAAGGATCGCGGCACCCTGGAACCGTGGATCGAGCCGATGCTCGCGCTGCTCGCCGACGGGACCGTCAAACCTGTCGTGGCCGGGGCGTTCAGCTTCGAGGAAGCCGGCGCCGCACAGACGATGATCGTCGAGCGCCGCAATGTCGGCAAGGTCGTACTCACACCGTGATAATCTCGATGCAGATGTCGTCTCGTATCTCGTCTCTTTCGCTCCTTCTCCTGCTCCCCCCTCGGGGGGAATAGCGCGTGGCGGCCGCGTAGCCGCAAACCCAGCAGAGAGGAACGTAAAGCGAGATATAGAAGGAGCACGAACGACATGAGCGCACCTAACGGATCTGTCACACCCGCGGCCCACGGTCGCGACCCCAGCAACCGCGTACTGATCTTCGACACGACGCTGCGCGACGGCGAGCAGTCGCCGGGCATCTCCCTGAACCGCCAGGAAAAGCTCGAGATCGCCCACCAGCTGGCACGCCTCGGCGTCGACGTGATCGAGGCGGGCTTCCCGATTACCTCACCGGGCGACTTCGAGTCCGTGCAGGCGATCGCGCGCGAGGTCGAAGGCCCGGTCATCTGTGGCCTGGCGCGCACGAGCAAGCAGGACGTCGAGGCGGCGTGGAACGCCGTCAGGGATTCTGAGCGCCCGCGGATTCACACGTTCCTCGCCACGAGCGACATCCACATCGAGCGCAAGCTGCAGACAACGCGCGAGGATGTGAAGGGTCAGGTGCGTGCGGCGGTGTCGCAGGCGCGCGAGTACACAGACGATGTGGAGTTCTCACCCGAGGATGGCTCGCGTTCGGACATCGACTACATGGCCGAGGTGATCCAAATCGCGCTCGACGAGGGCGCCACGACGATCAACGTCCCCGACACGGTCGGCTACACGATGCCGCGCGAGTACCACGAGATGTTCACCGAGCTCTACCGGCTGGTTCCGGACCTGCGCAACGTAACCGTCTCGGTGCACTGCCACGACGACCTCGGCATCGCGGTGGCGAACTCATTGGCGGGCCTCGA
>JASLDD010000061.1 GCA_030151725.1 Solirubrobacteraceae bacterium | reverse complement strand
GTCCTGCTCGCCCAGGACCTTGCGCAAGTCCCACGGGTATTCCGCGCGCTCGTCGATCTCAGCAGACCGCGGAGCGATCCGCTCCCGCGCTATCTGCCCGATCGTGGCGCAGAAGTCGAGGTTCTCCTGGGGAATCGTGTAGACGTCGCTCACAGCCTGCATATGCCTGATCCTAGTGATGCGTCGCGTCCCTCGCGCCCTTGCCATGAGCGTTCGGAAGTTTGGACCGGCGTGCTTGCGGGTATGGAGAGGGACATGCCCCTAGGAACTTCCATCTTCCTCATAGCCATTGGCGCCATTCTCCGCTATGCAGTCACAGCCACCACATCCGGGATCTCGCTGCCGACGGTTGGCCTGATCCTGATGATCGTCGGGGTCGTCGGTCTGGTCCTGTCGGTCATCTACATGTTGAGCTGGGGTGCGCGACGCGGAGCAGTGGTCAGCGAGCGTGTGGTCGAGCGCGACCCGTATCGCGAACCGCCCGTCTACTAGACCCGCGGCGCGTGTGCAAAGCAGCACCTCGCTAGGCTCATCGCATGAGCTCCGGCGAGCAGCTTCCACCCATAGATGTCGAGCCACAGCGCGTCGCTGATTGGCGCGCGGAGGACCCCGAGCTACAGCTGATCGACGTCCGCGAGCCCTCTGAGCACGAGGCGGGGCATATCGCCGATACGCGCCTGATCGAGCTCGTCAAGCTCTCCTCCGAGGCGGCCAGCGTCGATCGTGAGCGGCCCGTCGTCTTCTACTGCCGGGTCGGGGGACGTTCGGAGATGGCCGCTCAGGCCTTTCGCGCGGCCGGTTACGAGGCATACTCCATGGTCGGAGGACTCGCGCGCTGGGCGCGCGAGGGCAGGCCGCTCTCGCCCGAGGGTGGCACCGTGGCGGACCATTGAGGAGGGCACATGGAGGCTTCGAGCGAATATCCCGCAGTGATCCACGGTGAGGGCTACGCCGTCGGGCACCTCGACGATCTAGGCGACGGCCCCGGCTTTCGCAAGGTTCGCAAGGGCCTCGGGGTCACCGCCTTTGGCGTCAACGCAATCGTGCTCCCGCCAGGGATCGAAACTGGCTTCCACTACCACGACGTGCAAGAGGAGCTCTACTTCGTGCACCGTGGCACCATCGAGATGGAGTTCGGCGACGGTGCCGTACAGCAGCTCGGCGAGGGGGCCATGGCGCGAGTCGATGCAGCCACCGTGCGCAAGATCCGCAACGTCGGCGATGTCGACGCCGTCTACCTGTGCGCGGGCGGCAAGGACGGCTACATCGGGCGTGACGGGCGCGTGCGCGCAGGCGAGGAGCAGCGGGTCAAAGCCGTCCATGACCTCTCCTCCGGGCAGTCGCAGTGAGCGAGCATGGCCGGTACCCCTCCTAGCGAGGAGCACGACCGACCAAAGGTCGCCAAGGAGAAGCTGCTGTCCGTCAGGGGCGGCCCCGACATACCGCTCGCCGAGATCACACTGCGCACGAGCCGCTCATCGGGCCCTGGCGGGCAGCACGCCAACGTTACTGCCTCGCGCGTGGAGGCTGTCTTCGACATCCTCGCCTCCCCCTCCCTAAGCGATGCCCAGCGCGCGCGCCTGCTCGAGCGCGTCGGACCGCGACTCGTAGCTGTGGCCCAAGACGAGCGCTCACAGGCGCGCAACCGCGAGCTCGCTCTCGCGCGACTGGCCGAGCGCCTGGAGCAGGGGCTTGCAATCCCCCGCACCCGGCATGCCACGCGCCCTACCGGTGCTTCCCGCGAGCGTCGCCTGCAGACCAAGCGTCATGCCGCCCAACGCAAGCTCCAGCGCCGCCCCCCCGCCGGCGACGGGGACTAGCGCTCAGTTCAAGAGCTCTCTGACGTAGCGCTGGTGCAAACGTCCAAGCGAGGTCTTTTCGGGGTGAAAGCCGATTGCGTTCCACAGCAGCCCCGACGCCGGCGCCCACGCCACGATCAGGTACACACCCACCACCAGCGCCGCCGTACGCAGCCTGCGCGATGACGAGAGTGCCGTCAGCGGCAGGATCCACAGCACATACCAGGGCAGCACCCAGCTGAGCGTCAATAGCAGCGCAACGCTCGCCCAGCCCGACGCTGTGATCGTTGCGCGCCGCCGCCACGTCACCCAACAGCACGCCAGTACCGAAATGGCCAGCACCGCGCTCATCACGTGGTGCAGACCTTCGCTCTCGCCGCCCAGTCCCAACGCCAGGCCAATCAGGTTGGGCACGCTCTCGCTCGTCACCAGCCGGCTCTGCGTGCTCAGATCCGGGACGTGCAGCCCGAAGGCCGCCAGGCTCATCGCCCCAGCCACCGCACCCGCCAGCACCATCCCCACCAGCACCTGCGTGAGCCTCCGTGGAGTCCTGATCAGACCCACCAGCACCACCGGGATCAGAACCGCACCCGATGCCTTGATCGCGGCCGCGATCACAAACGCGCCACCCGCACCGATGTCCATCGCCGAGAGGGGGTAGAGCCATCCGCGCAGCACACCCAAGGGGCTCGCCGTCCGCGCCGCCGCGGGCGTCTCGGTCTCGCTTGGCGACTGTGCCTCAATCGAGCCGCCGCGTCCGCGCACGAGCAGGTAGAAGCCCAGCATGATGCAGAAGATCATCAAGAAGTCGTTGTGATCGCCCCCCAGGCCCCACACCAGCACGATCGGGTTGAGCCCCACCAGCACGATCGCGCTGCGCGGGTTTCGCCCCAGCATCTGCGCGCATCGATACACCAGGAAGATCGTGCCCAGGCTCGCCAGCGCCAGGACCCCCTTCAGCGCCCAGAACGACCCCGCCACCCCGAGCGGGACCACCACAAAGGTGAGCAGCGTGAACATCGGGCCATAGGGGCTGAGCAGCTGATGCCAGTTGCTGAGGATGTAGCTGGGATCGTCGTGGGGCTCTGAGATCGGGATCGTCGTGTATGGGTTGAGGTGGTGCACGACCTCCATCCGCCCGTAGTTGATGTAGTTGAAGACATCCGTCAGCGCCAGCGGCGGAGCGAGCACGAAGATCGCGTGCACCGCCAGGATCGCCGCCACGATCCAACGCACCTGCAGGCGCGGCGCTGCACGCAGCGCCAGCACATAGCCGACATACATGAGCACGATCGCTCCCGAGAACAGGTACTTCAGCGCCGTGCTGTTGCTCGTCAGGCCCGGAAGCAGGCCCCCCAGCGGCCCCGCCATCCAATGTGGGTAGTAGTCGGTGTGGGTCGTCGGCGAGAGCAGGCTCGGGCGGTTGGCCGCCAGCAGCACCACCAACAGCGCCAAGACCACAATCGCGCCCATCGCCAGCGCGCCCGTGCGGACGTTGCTGCTGGCCTCGGCTACCGCGCGCTCCCTACCGGATCCCCGCGCACGTCGAATTCTGACGCCGGCTAGCAGCGTCCCGCGGGAGGAAATAGTGGAGGCATCACCGGAGGACATGGCTGGGCGTCCGCAATTATCCCCCACAACGTAAGAGGGCTCGCCGAAGCGAGCCCTCGCAAAGCGGATCTATTGCTAAGCGCTCTAGATCGACTGGACGTTTACGGCCTTGGGGCCCTTGTCGCCCTGCTCCGGGTCGTAGGAGACCTTGGCGCCCTCCTGCAGAGAGCGGTAGCCCTCGCCGTTGATCCCGGTGTGGTGTACGAAGAGGTCCTTGTCGCCGTCATCGGGGGTGATGAAACCAAACCCCTTGTCGTCGCTGAACCACTTTACGGTGCCAGTAGGCATTATGTGAACTCCTCCACGGTATGTGCGTGCTGCTACGCGGAGGATGCTTCTCAAAGCTTCCGACCTGCGAGCGCTTGCACTACTTTCGCCGGTCTATTGCCGGCCATTCACGCACGACCGTAGCACGTAGACACGCTCATGTGTTGGAGGGATGTTGCCAAATGGCACTAGCTGCTCTCGCCCCCCACGGCTAGGGTGGCTGCGATGGACGCCCACGCAAGCCCCCATCGCCTTGCCGCAGAGCAGGAGCTCCTGCGCCTGAGGCGACTGCTTCCGCCAGATGAGCCGGCCACGATTCCACAGATCGTCGAGGATCTCGGCCTCTGGAAGCGTCCCATCTCCCCGGATGAGCGACCGCGGGTGCTGCTCAACATGATCGCCACCGCAGACGGTCGCGCCACTCTCGCCGGGCGCTCCGGCCCGATCAGCGGACCGGCCGACCGTCAGCTCTTCCACGAGCTGCGCACGGCTGTGGACGGCGTGCTCGTGGGCGCAGCGACAGTGCGCACCGAGCGCTACGGACGCATGATCTCTCAGGAGTCCCGTCGGCGACGGCGCCTGGAGCGCGGACTCGCCGAGGAGCCCTTGGCGTGCATCGTCTCCGGTCGCCTGGCCCTCGACGACGACATCCCCCTGCTGAGCGAGCCCGCCGCGCGGGTCATCGTCCTGACAAGCTCGCAGGCCAGCCTGCTCGGAAGCGCTGCGCAGGTCGATTACGTACGCAGCATCAGCGACGGTCGCCTCGACCTGCCCGCCGCGATCTCCCAGCTGCGTGAGCGCTTCGGTGTGGAAAGCCTGCTGTGCGAGGGCGGCCCCCATCTCTCCGCACAGCTGCTCGCAGCCGGGCTCGTGGACGAGCTGTTCCTGTCGGTCGCGCCAAAGCTCGTCGGCGGCGAGCCTGCCGGGGGCGAGGCGCTGCGGATCCTCGCCGGCGCCGAGCTCGACCCTGCGGTCGATCTCGAGCTGCTCAGCGTGCTCGGCGGCGACTCCTACCTGTTCCTGCGCTACGGCGTCGTCTCACGCGGGCGCGTCTCGCGCGAGACGATGCCCAACAGCTCGCTGGCCAGCTGACGACCCTGGCTGGCCGCCCGGGGCGTCGCCGCGATGCGAACCACCACCTCGTCTCCGTCGAGCTCCTCGAGCGTGATGCGGGGGGCGCCCCGCAGGGGGGTCTGCAGCGATTTCTCGAGGATCTCCTGCAGATCGCCCGGGCTCATGCCCGCACGCAACCGCGCGCGCAGGTTCACCGCCTCGGGCTCGCGCAGGGGGAGGATCGCCACGTTCAGCACCACGCTGTTGGGCACCATGATCACGTCCTCGCCCGTGGCAAAGGTCGTGTAGAGCAGCCCCAACGAGCTCGCCGTGCCCTCGATCTGGCCGGCCAGTCCGCCGCCCTGCAGGCGCACCCGCTCACCCACCCTGAACGGGCGCGCGCTGAGCAGCACCGTGCCCGCGATCAGGTTCCCCAGGGTCTGTTGGGCGGCGAGGCCGAAGATCACCGCCGTGAACGCGCCACCGAGCGCCAGCGTCCGCGCTTCGATCCCCGCCACCCGCAGCGCCACCAGCAGCGCCAGCACCACCGTCACCAGCCGGATCAGGAAGCCCACCGTGCCCGCCGTCGCGGGGTCCAGGCGACGGAACAGCGCCGGCCCCAGACCGCGGCCGACGTCGCGCGCGAATGCCCAGCCGAGGATCACGAGGATGATCACCGTCACCACCGTCACCGGCGTGTCCAGCGCCTGTTCGAGGACCTTGTGGGCAGGGACCAGCGTGTGTTTTGGTCCGGTGCGATGTGCGGGGACGGTCTTGCCGAGCAGGCTCACCCGGTTGTCGTAGAGGACGACCATGCCCACGAACAGCGGCAGCAGCACCAGCGCCTCCACGCGCGCTCGCTTTACCACGCGCGGGCTGATCTGTCGCAGCAGCCCCACCTCCTTCCAGGCCTGGCTGCGCGTCTCGAACATCTTGGGCGGCGTCTTCGGTACGGGCATCGGCGTCAATGATGGTGCACAAGGGGCCTAAAGCCGGGATCTGCCGCCCAGCCTGTCAGGTGCCCAATCCGAGAGCGCCTACGCCTGCGTGTAGATGACCATCGCCAGCCCAAACAGCAGGCAGTAGATGGCAAACGGCGTCAGCGTGCGGGTTTTGAAGTAGCCGACCAGGAAACGAACCGTGAACACCGCCGTGACCGCCGCCACCGCGCACGCCACGAACGCCTGTCCGCGCACGCCGTCCCCGAGATGGCCAAACAGATCCGGTAGCTTGATCAGCCCTGCCGCGAGGATGATCGGCGTCGCCAGCAGAAACGCAAAGCGGGCCGAGTCGCTGTGATCGAGCCCGCGTGCAAGGCCCGCACCCATCGTCACCCCGCCGCGGCTTATCCCGGCGACCAGGGCGCTCGACTGAGCCACCCCCACCACCAGCGCCTCGCGGTACTCGAGCGTCGCCAGTTCGCGTGCGCCATCCTGCTTGGCGCCCTCGCGCGCGGCCAGTTCACGTACCTCCGCGCGACGGCGGAAGCGCTCGGCCGCGAGCAGGATCAGGCCGTTGATCATCAGGAAGACAGCCGCCACTTCAGGCTTGGCCGTCAGCGTGCGCAGCTGGTGCTCCAACGCCAGGCCGATGATCCCGGCGGGGATGCTCGCCACGATGATCAGCCACGCCAAGCGCTCCGTCGGGGTCTCCACGCGGCGCGTCGCCAACGTATGGAAGAACGCTTTGACTATCTCCACCCAGTCGCGCCAGTAGTACGCCAGCAGTCCCAGGGCGCTGCCTACGTGGAGCATCACCACGAACGCCAGCCAGAAGGACTCGGATTGCGACTGCGCCTTGACAAGCTCGTTCCAGCCGAACAGCGTCGGGAACAGAACCGTGTGGCCGAGGCTCGATATCGGGAACAGCTCGCTCACGCCCTGCAGCAGCCCGAGGACGATCGCCTGGAAGTAGCTGAGAGCCGAACCGACGATGGAGATTGACAACAAGCTCATCAAGTGCCGCGAGAGCTTATTGACTGGGCCGCTCCCGCGCGAAGCCATGCGCCCCCGCTGACGTCCTCCCTCTGTTTACAGATGCTTCACACCATCGTTGCGGCATCGTCACAAAAGCTGCGGCTTTGCAGGGAAATCTGTCTGGTATGAACGAGATAGAGACCAAGACACAGACACCCCAGAACGCGCGGGTGGATTTGCACTGCCACTCAACCGCCTCACAGGAGTCGCGACTCGGCGTCCAACGGGCTCTCGGCCTGCCCGAGTGCGCCACCCCACCCGAGGAGCTCTATGCCCTCGCCAAGCGCCGCGGCATGGACTTCGTGACGATCACCGACCACGACACGATCGCCGGGGCCCTCGAGATCGCCGACCGTCCCGACGTGTTCGTCTCGGAGGAGCTGACAGCGAGCTTTCGTGGTCAACCCCAGGCCGTACACGTCCTCTGCTACGACATCACGCCCGACGATCACGAATGGCTGCAGGCCCACAGCGGCGACGTGGAGACGTGCGCCGCCTACCTGCAGGAGCGCGAGATCGCCTGCGCGCTGGCGCACCCCTACTACACCGTCGCCGCCCCGCTCACCACAGCCCACCGTCGCCGTCTGGCCGAGCTGTTCAGCGTGTGGGAGACCCGCAACGGCGCTCGCGCCCCCGAGCTCAACGGCCCCGCCGCCACCTATGTCGTGACCCGGGATGGCATCGGGATCGGCGGCTCAGACGATCACGCCGGAGTGGACATCGGGCGGACCTTCACAGAATCGCCTCCCGCCGCCTCACCCGCCGAGTTCCTCGCCCACCTGCGTGGCGGAGACGTGCTCGCCCGGGGCGCCCAGGGCAGCGCCGCCAAGTGGGCCCACGCCGCGATCGCGCTTGCACTGCGCTCGCTCGGCTTGCAGGGCAGCGCTTCGCCGCCCGATCCGCTGAAGGTCCTGACGATGATGCGCCGCCTGCTCCGCGAGGGTGACGCGCGCCACGGCGCCGTCGGCAGCGATCTCTCGCCCGAGGACGGGCGCTGCCTGCTGCGCGCCTGGCTGAGCGCCGTCGGCCTTGACCACCTCGACGAGCGCAGCCTGCTCGAGATGATGCAAGACGAGAGCTTCAGCCACGCCGGGCTCTATCGACGCGCCTGCCGCATACACGAGCGCAAGCTGCGAACGGCCGTCCAGGGCGCCCTCGGCGCCGCCGGCGCCGGCGCCGACCTGCTCGCGGCGGCCGAGGGTCTCTTCGAAGCCAGCATCGCCGCCATCCCTTACGCACCGGCCAGCGCCTTTCTCGCCAGCGAGCAGGCCAAGCTGGCCGCCATCCCCTACTCCGCCGGACATGGTCGCGTGTCCTTGGATCGAGCTCACCCCCGCAGGCACGACGGCGAGACGCCGCGGGTAGCAATCATGGTCGACGGCATCGGCTCGACCCATGGGGTCGCCCGCACGATCGACGAGATCCGCCAGCGTGGCGTGCCCGGCTTCGAGATCGAGATCCTCGGCACCGACCCAGAGGTCGATCGGCGCCTGTCCGCCGTGGCAGAAATCGAGGTCCCCTTCTATCCGGGTCTGCGCATCGGCGTGCCCAGCCTCCCCGCGGCTGTGCAAACCCTCGCCGAGGGTCGCTTCGACGCCGTCCACGTCTGCACGCCCGGGCCCGTCGGGATCGCCGGCGCGCTGCTCGCTCGCGCCCTGGCGCTGCCGCTCGTCGGCAGCTACCACACCGAGCTGAGCTCCTACGCGGCGCTGCGCTCCGGCGAGCAGCGCCTGGCTGCGGCCATGGACATGGCGGTCAGCGCCTTCTACGGGGCCTGTGACGTCGTCCTCTCCCCCTCCCCGGCCGCCGACAGCGCGCTCGGCGCACTCGGGGTCGAGGAGCAGCGCGTCGTGCGCTGGGACCGCGGCGTGGACACCGCGCGCTTCCTGCCTCACGAGAGCCAGGGCTCCGATGGGCTCACCGTCATGTACTCAGGGCGCATAACCCGCGAGAAGGGCGTCGAGCTACTCGCCGACGCCTTCCTGCTCGCCCGCTCGCGCGAGCCACGCCTGCGCCTGCTTCTCGCCGGCGGCGGCCCCGAGGAGACCTATCTGCGCGAGCGCCTCGGCGACAGCGCCACCTTCCTCGGCTGGCTCGAGGGCGACGCGCTCCCAGGTGCCTACAGCGCCGCTGACATCTTCCTGTTCCCCAGCGCGACCGACACGTTCGGTCAGGTGATCCTCGAGGCCCAGGCCAGCGGGCTTGCAGTCGTGGCCGTGGCCGAGGGAGGCCCGGTGTCGTTGATCGAGGACCGCGTCAGCGGGCTGCTATGCGCAGCCGACCCCGAGTCCCTCGCAGCGGCGGTGCTGGAGCTCGCCGCCTCGCCGCTACTGCGCGAGCGCCTCGCACGGGCCGGCGTTGCGGCCGCTGCGGAGCGCACATGGGATCGTGCCCTGTGGCGACTGGCGCAGAGCTACGCAGGCGTGCTCGGGACGGGGTTCAGCGAGGCAGAGCGTGCGGCCTAGGAGGAGAGCGACGATCGCCGTGGCGCTCCACGACGTGGAGCCCGCGACGTTCGAGCGCTGCGCGCTGATCCGCGACTGGCTCGCCGATCACGGCATCGCCCGTGTAACTCTCCTGGTGATCCCCGCGCGCGACCTGCACCCGCTCGGAGAGCGCTCCCCCGAGATGATCGAGTGGCTGCGCGAGCGCCGAACGGCGGGCGACTCGATCGCCCAGCACGGCTTTCAGCACCAGCACCTGCGCGGCTCCACCCGGACGCAGCTCACCCCTATGCGCGGACGGCGCGCGGCCGAGTTCGTGGGCCTCGACGATGCCGAGACCCGGCGGGCCGTCGAGGCCGGCTGGCGTGTGCTCAAGCTCGCCGGCGTCGAGCCCGACGGCTTCGTCGCTCCCGCCTATGCCTACACGCCGCAGCTGCGCCGTGTGCTGCCGCGGCGCTTTCGCTGGTGGGCAGGCCTGCTGCGGCTGCATCCAACCCTCGATCTCGGGGACGGCGGCGAGCGCCAGCGCCTCGCGCCCGCCTGGGGCATGGGCGCCGACAGCGCCCTCGGGCGGCTGCTCTCCCCCGCCCTGATCCGGGCAGGCGGCGTGCTCTGCGGTCAGACGCTTCGCCTCGATCTGCATCCCGCAACGCTCGAGCACCCGCGCCAGATGCTGGCGCTCGAGTGGGTGCTGGGGCGCAGCGCGCCACTGCGCGAGGCCGTCACCTACGAGCAGGCGCTCGCGCCGAGCATCTGACAACCAGACGAACGTCCGTACACGTTGCAAGGCGTAATGCACTTCTAAGGGAGCGTCGATCTCTTGGCCAGGAAGCCCCCCGGGCGCCCAGCCAGAGAAGATGCTCACACTCCCCCCATTCCTCAGGCGACGCCCCAGCCGTGCGATCCCCTTGCTCACTCTCGGTGCTCTGGCGATCGTCTTCGCCCTGACGGCACCCCTCATCGCAAGCGCCCGACCGGTCACGCGGGCGCACTCGGGCTCTCGCACTCATTGCACCGCCCGGCGCACGTCCGCCCGCCGCGCGCGCTGTGCAAAGCCGGTGACGGTGAAGCCCGTTGCCAAGCGCACCGCGAGATCGCGGGTCGCAAAGCCGACCCCCATCAGCGCGCCGAGCATCGCAGCCGCGAAGACCCGTGTCACACCACCGAGCAAGCCGAAAGAAGGCTCGGGCAAACGCGTGGCGGAACCCGAAGAAGAAGAACCCGTCGAAGCCGCCAGCGGCAACCTCCCCGCGGACTCCGGCGAAACGGTCCTCGACACGATCGATCCCCGCTTCCTGACCGATGTCCCCTTCGGCAAGCGCTCCTTCTGGCTGCAGCCATGGCGCGCCTACCTCGACACGCTGCCGGCCTCCCGCCTGCAGGAAGCACTGGGGATCGCCTTCCCCGCCGACCCCGCCGTCGCCGAACCCACCGCCCATCTGCTCCACGACAGCGGCTTCACGCTCGCGCGGCTGGCGATCAACTGGGATGCCATCTCCTACGCCAACCCCACTGAATTCAAGGCCACGAACATGGCCGGCATCACCACCCGACTGAGCGCGCTGCACAAGTATGGCCTGCGGCCGTTGATCGTCCTGAACGCCAACAGCGGCGACCCAGGACCCCTGCTTCACCTCAAACTGGAAACCGTCTCCGCGGTCCCTGCCGGCGCCCAATCGGTCACGCTCACACCCGCCAGCGCCGCCCTCGTGATCCCTGGCAAGACCGGCTTCAACTCGCTCACCTTCGGCGGCAGCCCCGACGTCCTCATCACGGGGGTCAACTCCCACGACGTAGCCACGCTCTCCCGGCCACTACTGCACCCGCTGCCCGCCGGTAGCCACGGCGCGAGCACCCTGCGCTACGCGCCCTTCCAGGCGCCCCTACTCGCGGGCGGACAGCCCAACCCGAGCTTCCACGAAACGCTCGCCGGCTGGCTGAGCTACGTGCGCGCCGTCTGCAACGCCGCCTCCGCGATCGTCGGGCCCGGGGGCTATGACATCGAGGTCTGGAACGAGCTCACATTCGGCTCGCAGTTCCTGAACTCCGAACACTATTACTCGCAGAGCAGCGAAGGCACAGGCGAAGCGGAAGCCGAAAGTCAGGCAGAAACCGAAAGCCAGGCAGAAGCCGAAGACCCCGCCGAAATAGAAGCCGAAGCTGAAAGCGAAGCCGAAGCAGAAGCAGAAGGGGAAGCCGAAGAAAGCGCCCCCGTGCGGCGCTCCTCCTCAAACCCGGGCCGCGCCAAAGTACGGCTCGTGAGCAAACTGATACGCCGAGCGCTGCTCGAAGAAACCGTGGCGCTGATCCGCAACCCCGCCAACGGCCTCTCTCCCGCGGTCGGCATCACCGACGGCTTCGCCAGCCAGACACCCTTTCCCTCCGGCGCCGACGCACCGCTCGGGCTGACCGCCCTGAGCAAGCACCCATACACCGGCGCCAAGAGCTTCCCGTCCGCCTACCGCGAAGCGCGCGTGCGGCCGATCAACGCGCTCGGCGCTCGCGACACCTCCACCAAGAAGAGCTACACACCGCTGTTCGTCCCCACGTTCCAGTCGTTGTTCCCCGAGTACTGGCTGACGGCGACGGCCACCGAGACGCTCACGCGCGACATCGCACCCTTCACCACAGACGTCTACGGCTTTCCCCACGGGCGCGAAGTCGGGCCTGTGGGTGGCAGCCCCGTGCAGAAGTGGATCACCGAGTTCAACGTCGGCTCTCACCGCGGCACAGTCGTCGGACCCGACGAGGTGACGCCACAGACCGGCACTTCAGCCCAGCTGACGGCCGCCGACAGAGCACACTTCCAGGCCAAGGTCGCCTTGCGCAGCCTCGTCTCGAACGTCAACAAGGGCGTCTCGCGCGAGTACTTCTTCAAGGCCGCGCCCGGCGGCCTCAGCCTGATCGGCCCGAGCTTCTTCGCGGCGGCCGAATCGGACCCCCAGACATACCCCGGCGATCAGCTCGGCGGGGAAACGATGGGTGCCCTGCACGACATGCTCGCCGCGTTCGCGGGACCTGGGCCGAGCGGGCAGGCACGCCAGCTCGAACTGCGCTCGATCGCCCAGCAGGGAAATCACGCGCAGTTCGCCGGCGACGGCACCAGCGCCCATCCATCGCTGTATGACCGCGACGTGCTGGCGGTACTGCCGTTTCAGTCATCGCCCACCCGCTTTGTGATCCCCGTGTACGTGATGACTCGCGACCTGCTGACCCTCTATGAACCACACGCGCCGCAGACGGACATCCAGCGTTTCGATCTGCCCAACGAGAACTTCAAGATCACGCTCGCCAACCTCCCCGAAGGCGGTGGCGCTCCATCCGTGAGCGCATATGACCCACTCCTGAAGGAATCGACGCCTGCGCGCCTCGTCTCCCGCGAAGGCGGCACAGCCGTCTTTGAATTCGCCGCCACCGACTACCCGCGCCTGCTCACCGTCCAGTATCCGGGCGCCTGACGCTCAGGGCAGCTTGCGCGAGCTGAACATCGCGGTTTCCAGCGGCTTGACCGTCGGCAGGGCCGCATACCCGAGGTGCTTCACAGAGAACAGATCCTCGAACGTCTTCAGCAAAGAGAAGTGGTTATACGGTTCCTGGTTGGTGGTGGCGCCTTTGAGGTATGGCGAGAGCAGAAGCGCTCCCACCGTCCCACCGCCACGGGGCGAGAGACCCGTCGGCGAGCTCGCGGGCGGCAGGTTGGGGAAGCTCGGCTGACCGCAGCAGCTGCTCGAGTCGGCGAATGCGCCGCTCGAGGGCGCCTCATCAACGGTGATCGCGAGGAGACCGCCCTGCTTGTAGGCCTTCGAGGCCATGATCTCGGGGACCACCATTTCGAGGAATCCGTTGGCCGGGACCATGCCCGCGCTCGCTCCGGCGGTGCACGGTGTCGGATTTCCGTCGTGACAGCGATCTGGGGCGATGTAAGTGAAATTGGGGGTGCTCGAGGGGCTCGCCAGATCTTTCTTCAGCGCGCTCAGCCCCACATCCTCGGTTGCGCACCGGGGAGAGCTGGAGATCGCCGTGAAGTACACGAACGGGTTGGCGAACGTGGCATATGGCCCTGTGCCCAAAGCCTCATCCGCGCTCGGGTCGGCTGCGCCCACGACCGGATGCGAGCAGGCTGTGGCGCTCGCGCCGGTTTCGTCTGTGCCCTGTACATAGGCCTTCCACGTGAGGTGCTTTGCTGCCAGCTCGCCGGGGAGGGTCTGCGTGGCCGCCGGATAGATGCACCCTTCACCCAGGACCTGTTCGTCGGCCGCCGTGCTCGTGGGCGCGATGTCTGTGTAGCTGGGGCAGTTTGCCGCTGTCGCGACCGTGGGGCCCTGCCCGCTCAGCAGCGCGATCTCGTTGGCCAGCTCTTCGTGGGCGACGGCGTCATAGCGGACGAGCAGCGTGCCGCGATGCTCGAGTGGCCCCGCGAGGTAGCGCGCGGTGGAGCTGGGGCCGAACACAGCCGCATACGGCTGATCGGAGAGCATGATCACGAACACGTGCTTGATCGGCGGCAGCTTCGTCGCGGGAGCCGCGGCTTCGCTGTGGCCCGGTTTGGCTGGGGCGCTCTGCGAGCTTGCCGGAGCTGGAGCGGCGGAAGGGGTGCTCTTCGCAGGCGACGCTTCAGCCGGTTCGGGCGTGGGTGTCGGTTCGCTTTCTGGGGCTTCGGGTTCGCTCACAGGCGTCCTTTCGCCGCCGGGAGCAGTCGACGAGGAGGGCGCGGGCGCCGGGATGACCACCTTGAGCCTCCGCGACGAGGCCGCCAGCGTGTCCCCCACGCGCGATCCTCCAGCCGAGCCCATCAGCACGCCAAAGCCCAGGAACACGGCAAACAGCAAGGCTGAGATCATCGGCGAGGGAAGGAGCACACCCCCCGAGGTGCCTCTACCCGCGATTGGGGGATCCGCGGGTGAGACGGCGGGGGGCTCGTCCGCGGCGATCCGTCGCTGGAGCACCTTCAGAAGCTCACTCTGCGCCCCGGCTCGGGCCCCACACACCAGGCAATAGCGTTGGTCCTCAGCGAGAGGAGCACCGCACTCCCTGCACCCGGCGCTCATCCGGCGCTCGACATCCGCTCCATCAGAGCCGTCCCGCACTGCCAGCAGAAGACCGCGCCGCGGCTGTGCGGAGCCGAGCACTGCGGGCAGCTCCCAGCAGTCCCCTCGGCCTCCATGCGCAGCAGTCGCTCGACCTCCGCCAGCTCGCCATCGCGCTCTTGGAGCACGGCGGCGCGCCGCACTAGCACGTCGAGACGGAAGTGGTCGCGGATTGCCATCTCGTAGGCCAAGCCACCGAGATCCCAGTGGAGCTCTGTCACCTCAGCTGCCAGCCGATCGCGGCGGCGAGCAAGATCTGAGCGCTCCTCCCGCGGGGCCGGCGCAGGGGTCGCATCGGCAACCGCTACGGGCGCAGAAGCCTTCCTGTGAATGTCATCGCCGATCATCGACATGCAGGCCTAGATGGTTGATTGCACGGGGGTGTGCCGTCGTCTGGGGGTGCGGAGGGCCATCTAGCCTGTCGAGACGACGTCGGGCAGGTTCTTGGACTTTTCCTCATAGCTCTTGCCTTTGGTGCCTTTGAGGCCTTCAAGGACCGACGGCGGAGCGGGATGACTCTCGCTGGAGCCGACCTTGGAAGCTGCCGAGGATCCGGAGCTCCCCGTGGATGAGCCCGAGGATCCGTTGGCCACCCTGACCACCTTTGCCGCCGGAAAGCTCTTCTTGAGCGACTGAAGCGTCTTCTCTGCGGCGGCGCGACTGTGATCGACACCGGCGTAGATCACATAGCTGCCGGCGCTGAGGCTGGTGAATTCATCGGACTTCAGAACGCCCACGCCCTTGGCGCCCTTAGATGTGGCAGCCGACTTGGCAGCTTCCACCGCGCTCAGCGCCGTGCCTGCGGTGGGCAGCGTCTGCAGTTGCACCGTGTATCCGCTCGTGCCCACCGGCCAGTCGCCGCTGAACGACGGTTCGCTCGACGCAGGAGAAGTGCCAGCGCTCGAAGGCGAGGAGACTGTGATCACCTGGGCAGCCGGGGTCGCTTGCTTGCCTGAGCCGGAGCCCGCGCGCCCGATCAGGACTCCCACGCCCATTGCCAGCAGCAGCACACCCACCCCCGCGATCACGGTCAGGGTGCCATTGCGTCCCATGGGACCCTCCGAGGACGGCGGCGGGAGCGCAGGCGCCGGGGGAGCGGCCATGGCCGGTGTGCGCTCCGTGCTCGGCGCGCGGCCGTAGAGCAGCTCGCTGTGGCCGATCTGGCGCTCGCCGCACTCCAGGCAGTAGCGCTGATCGCCGGCCAGCGGCGCCTGACACGCAGGGCACCGGGGGCCGGCATCGAAGCCTGGGGCGGCCAGAGAGCCTGCGATCGATTCAGTAGACAGTGGGACCTACCTTCTATGACGATATCGGAGCAGGACGAGACGAGCGCTCATGCGCTCCCCTACATCGTCAACGTACGCGGCTGGTGTGGCGTGATGATTTTGTGAAGCCGCTGCTGCTATGCGGCTTTGTGCGCGAACAGGTGCTCCACCACCTGGCCGTGCTCCTCACTCGCCATGCGGCGGGGACGCGATGAGCGCTCCGCACGGGCCTGGTCGCGGTCGCCGAGACTGGCAACCACGCACAGGCCGAGCACGATCGAGAGGATCAAGAACCAGCCGAGCAAGATGGGTATCAGGGCCATGGGAAGGGCTCCAGAAGTCGGGGGGAGAGCAATTCCTCACTAAATATACCAGGTTTATGGAAGTCACAGGGGCACCGTCCGTTGCAAGGCACCCCCGCCCACCGTGGGGCTGCAGTCAACCCTTCGGCTACCCTTTCCTGGGGATACACGCGCATAGATGTGTGTTACCCGCCTGACGCCAACCGAATCCCCTACGTCATCCGCGTGTTGCAACCGACAGCCCACACAGCGACGCCGCCAAGCTGTTGACACCTAGGAGAGGAAGCAAGGACGCAATGAGAAGATCGACGATCAGCACCCGAGCGCTACTCGCAGCGATCGCCTGCGCCGCCACGGCCTTCTCTTACGTCACCGTGAGCGCAAGCGCCAAGGGCTCGGGCAAACCCGTTGCCAAGACCGGTTCCGTGACCCACGTACGCGGCTCCACGGCCGAGCTCGACGGCACCGTCGTCCCGGGCACCCAGACCGCGAGCTACTACTTCCAATACGGGCCTACGCTCGCCTACGGCTCACAGACCACCGCCGTGAGCCTGCCGCCGGGAACGACCCGCGTGAAGGTCGGCCAGACCGTCACAGGGCTGCTGGTCGGATACCACTACCGCCTCGTGGCAACCAGCCTGGCGGGGACCTCGATGGGCAAGGATCGCCTCTACACGGTCAAGAAGCTGAAGTCCAAGTTCAGCATCGTCAAGCCCACGGAGCCGAGCGTGTTCGGAACCACGACCACGATCTCCGGCACACTCGCCGGAACCGGCAACGCCAATCGCAAGATCCAGCTGCAGGAGAGCCCGTATCCGTTCCTCACGTCGTTCGTGGCAGTCGGGCTGCCGATCGTCACGGGACCCACGGGGACATTCCTCTTCCGCGTCCCCGCGCTCGCATCGAGCACGCAGTTCCGCGTCGCGACGCTCGATCCACGACCGCTGTACAGCCCGGTAGTGACCGAGCAGGTGGCCGTGCGCGTGACGCTCAAGGTCCGCACGTCCGCCCACAAAGGCCTCGTGCGCCTCTTCGGCACGATCACACCAGCACACGCCGGCACGCGGGTCTTCTTCCAGCTGCGCAAGCCCGTGCGCCCGACGGGCAAATCGGAAAAAACCGTCAAGTACGGCACGCAGTTCAGTACCGCCGTCAAGCACGCCACCAAGAGCTTTTCGCGCTTCAGCGCCGTCGTAGAAGTCCGCCGGGGCGGACACTACCGCGCATACGTAGAAGTCAAGAAAGGGCCCCTGACCTCAGGATCGAGCTCCACGGTCGTGCTCGCCGCAGCAGCCGCAAAGGGCAAGAAGACGCACTAGACGTTCGCTGTGCGGCCCGCGGGGGTCTGGATCAGGAGGGGAGCAGCCCGCGAGCGACGAGCAGCTCGATCACGCGCTCGACCTCCTGCTCGACCGTTTCTTCGTGGCTTGAGAGCACCAGGTCGGCATCGGCCGGGGCCTCATACGGCGCCCCGACACCCGTGAGACCCGCCAGCTCGCCGGAGCGGGCGCGCGCGTAAAGGCCCTTGGGGTCGCGCTGCTCGCACAGCTCGAGTGAGGTGTTGACGAAGATCTCGAGGAAGCCCAACTCGCTCTTGCCATGCAGCTCCGCGGCCGCCTGGCGGTCGGCAGCATATGGGCTCACGAGGCTCACCAGGGCGATCGTGCCGGACTCCGCCAGCAGGCTTGCCACATGGGCCGTGCGGCGCACGTTCTCGCGTCGCGCGTGCTCGTCGAAGCCGAGATCGCCGTTCAGGCCATGACGGAGGTTGTCGCCGTCGAGCAGGAACGCCGGCTGGCCCAAGCCGATCAGACGCTCCTCGACGGCCGCCGCAACCGTCGACTTGCCCGCGCCCGGAAGGCCCGTGAACCATAGCGTCGCACCGGAGTTGCCGAGCGTGCTCCAGCGCCGCTCCCGCGTCATCCGCGTTCCCTGCCAGCGGACGTTGGGGCTGCGCTCGCTCTTGGGCTCCTCATCGAGCTCCTCGACCTCCGTGTCCAAGATCACGCCTGCGGCCACCGTTTCGTTGGTCGCCTCGTCGATCACGATCAGGCTCCCGGTCACACGGTTGCGCCTGTAGGAATCGAACACGAGCGGCGCGCTGAGGCGCATGTGGACGCGCGCCAAGTCGTTGAGCTCCAGCGATGTCACGTCATCGTCGCGGCGCAGGCTCTCCACGTCGATGCGGTAGCGAACGTCCACCCCGGCCACCATCGCCGTTCGCGTAGTGTGCTTGACCAGATAGCGCCTGCGCGGGTTCAACGGCTCCTCCGACATCCAGCACACCAGGCACTCGAAGCTTGTGGAGACCGTGGGCTGGTTCTGCTTGCGCACGATCGTGCTGCCGCGTCCGACATCGATCTCGTCGGTGAGCCGCAACGCCACCGACATCGGCGGGAACGCCTCCTCGACCGGCCCGTCGAACGTGTCGATGCCCGCGATCGTGGAGTGCTGTCCGCTCGGCAGCACCACCACCTCATCGCCCGGGCGCATCACCCCTCCGGCCACCTGGCCCGCGTAGGCGCGGTAGTCGGCCACGCTGCTCGACGGCGGGCGGATCACCCACTGCACCGGGAAGCGCACATCGATCAGGTTGCGATCGGAGGCGATGTGCACGTGCTCGAGGTGGTAGAGCAGCGGCGGCCCCTGATACCAGGGCATCGCCTCCGAGCGGTCGACCACGTTGTCGCCCAGCAGAGCCGAGATCGGGATGAACGTCACATCCGGCAGCTCCAAGCGTGCACCAAAGGTGTCGAAGTCCTCGACGATCGCGTCGAAGACCTCCTGGTCGTAGTCCACGAGGTCCATCTTGTTGACGCACACCACCACGTGCGGGATCCCCAGCAGCGAGCTGATGAACGCGTGGCGCTTGGACTGCGCGATCACGCCCTTGCGCGCGTCGATCAGCACGATCGCCAGATCGGCCGTGGAGGCGCCTGTGACCATGTTGCGCGTGTACTGCTCGTGCCCGGGTGTGTCGGCGATGATGAAACGTCGCTGCGCGGTCGCGAAGTAGCGGTAGGCGACGTCGATCGTGATCCCCTGCTCGCGCTCGGCGCGCAATCCGTCGGTCAGCAGCGACAGGTCAAGGAAGTCGTGGCCCATGCGCTGGCTCGTCTGCTCGACGTGGGCCAGCTGGTCGGTGAGCACCTGTTTGGAGTCATAGAGCAGACGCCCGATCAGCGTGCTCTTGCCGTCGTCGACCGACCCGGCAGTTGCAAAGCGCAGCAGGTCGGCGGGGCGCTCGGTGAGCCGCTTGAACGCCTCTTGGGCGCCCGCGCTCTCGCGCGCCAAGGCCGCCGGAGCGGCCACCTTGCCGTTGCCATTGCCGTTCGCCAGCGCGTCGGATGAGTCGATCGGAGTGGACATCAGAAGTAGCCCTTGCGCTTGCGGTCCTCCATCGCCGCCTCCGTGGCGCGGTCATCAGCACGCGTCTGCCCGCGCTCGGTGATCTCCGTGGCCGCAATCTCTGCCACAACCGCCTCCAGCGTGTCCGCGCCGGACTCCACTGCTCCGGTACAGCTCATGTCCCCCACCGTCCTGTAGCGCACGTTGGCCATGAAGGGTTGCTCCCCTTCCATCAACTCGACGAATGGACTCACAGCGTAGAGCATGCCGTCCCGGGCAAAGACCTCGCGCTCGTGCGCAAAGTAGATCGACGGAACCTCCAACTGCTCCTCGAAGATGTACTGCCAGACGTCGAGCTCAGTCCAATTGGAGATCGGGAACACGCGGGCGTGCTCGCCTTTGTGGATACGGCCGTTGAACAGGGCCCACAGCTCCGGGCGCTGGCGTTGCGGTTCCCACTGCCCGAACTCGTCGCGGAAGGAGAGGATGCGCTCCTTGGCCCGAGCGCGCTCCTCATCGCGGCGTGCCCCACCGAAGGCCGCGTCAAAGCCGTTGGCGGCGATCGCATCCAGCAGCGTGACCGTCTGCAGACCGTTGCGAGAGGCGCGCGGACCCGTCTCCTCGACCACGCGTCCTTCGCGGATCGAGTCCTCGACAGAGGCCACGATCAGCCGCTCGCCAAGCTCGGCCACGCGCCGATCGCGGTACTCGATAGCCTCCGGGAAGTTGTGGCCCGTGTCCACATGTAGCAGCGGAAACGGGAACGGCGCCGGGCGGAATGCCTTCTCGGCCAAGCGCAGCAGCACGATCGAGTCCTTGCCGCCGCTGAACATCAGCACCGGGCGCTCGAATTCGGCGACGACCTCGCGCATCACTTGAATCGCCTCGGACTCGAGCGTGCGTAGGTGCGAGAGATGGTAGGTAGCTGGCATCCTTGCGGGTCTGACTAGATAGACGGTAAACGGAACGGGCGCCCAGAAACTCGCGCAATTCCCCTTGAGTAATGTGAACATTACGGTGCGAGTCGGGACATTTCAAGACCACGGCGAGGGCCGCCCCGACCCAGATAAGGCTGCGCATCTGGACTCTCACGCGGATTCTACGCCGCGCGTGCTGATGTTGGGGATGGGCTGGTTCCCGTCCACCCTCGGCGGATTGGACCGCTATTACCGCTCCCTCTACGAGCAGCTGCCCGAGGCCAGCGGGATCGTGCTCGGCCCCGCGACCGACACGCCCGCGTCGCTGACAGTCGTCAGTCGCGAGCAGGCGCCCCTCTGGCACCGCCTCCTGGCCTACGGGCGCGCCGCGCGGGCGGGCATGGCCAACGCCGAGATCGTGGACGTGCACTTCGCCCTCTACGCCGCATTGCCCATGCTGCTGGGTGGGCGCGGGGACAGGCGAGCGGTCTATCACTTCCAGGGCCCCTGGGCCTATGAGCACCTAGCCTCCGGTGACGGCTCGCGAGCGGGATTCGTACTGCGCAGCCGACTCGAGCGCATGGTGCTCGCCCGCGCCGATGCTCATGTAGTGCTGTCGAGCGCCTTTCGCCGGGTGCTTGTCGAGCGCTACCGCATCGTCCCGTGGAATGTCCGAGTGCTTAGGCCCGGCGTCGATCTCGACGCGTTCACGCCGGGCGGGCGGGGCGCGGCGCGCGAGCGCCTGGGGGTGACCGAGGGAGCGTTCGTGGCGGTCTGCGTTCGGCGCCTGGTCGCCCGCATGGGCATCGATGTCCTGCTCGATGCTTGGGGGGAGATCGCCGGTGAGCTGCCTGCGGGGTCGCTCCTGTTGATAGCCGGCGACGGACCCCTGCGCGAGGAGCTTGCCACGCGCGGCGCCGAGCACGAAGGGGTGCGCCTACTCGGTCGCATCACCGACAGCGAGCTCATCGATCTCTATCGAGCAGCCGATGTGGCTGTCGTTCCAAGCGTCTCATTCGAGGGCTTTGGCCTGGTCGTGCTCGAGGCCGCTGCATGCGGAACGCCCAGCGTGGTCAGCGACATCGGCGGCCTGCCCGAGGTGGCCGCCCCGCTCGAGCCCTCCCTGGTGGTCGCAGCCGGTGACGCCCAGGCGCTCGCAGGGCGCCTGACGCGGGCGGCAGCCGGCGAGCTCCCCACACGCGAAGAGACCCGCCGCTACGCCGAGGGCTTCGCCTGGCCGGAGGTCGCCGGCCGGCACCGCGAGCTATATCGATCGCTGCGCGCAGGCACCCGCGACGAGCGCGCGAGGGTCGTCTACCTCGATCACATCGCGCGCCTCTCCGGCGGAGAGATCGCGTTGTTGCGCCTGTTGCCCCATCTGCGCTCTGTCAACGCACACGTGATCCTCGGTGAAGACGGGCCGCTCGCCCAGCGCCTGCAGCAGGAGGGCATCTCGGTCGAGGTCCTACCGATCTCAAGCGCAGCGCGCGATCTGCGCCGTGACACCGTGCGGCCTGGCGCCGCCTCGCCGCTGGCGGCGCTGCACACGCTCGCCTACGTCATACGTCTGGCGCTGCGCCTGCGCCGGCTGCGGCCCGATCTCGTGCACACCAACTCGTTGAAGGCCGGCGTATACGGCAGCCTCGCCGCCAAGCTTGCCGGCGTGCCGGTGCTGTGGCACGTGCGCGATCGAATCGCCGAGGACTACATACCCAAGGCCGCCGTGCGTCTCGTGAGGATGCTCGTGCGCCACCTTGCCAACGGTGTGGGGGCAAACTCCGAGGCCACGCTGCAGACGCTCTCGCCCGCAACGCTTCACCGTCCCCATGCGGTGCTCCCTGACTCCGTGATGGCTCCCGCCCGCCCGCGGACGCTCGACTCCGACAGGATCACGTTCGGCATGCTCGGCAGAATCGCGCCTTGGAAGGGACAGGATCTCTTCCTTCGCGCCTTCGCCGCCGCCTTTCCGCAGGGAGACGAGCGCGCAATCGTGGTCGGCTCGGCGATGTTCGGCGAGGAGTCCTATGAAAACGAGCTCCACGAGCTCGTGGAGCATCTCGGCCTGGACGGACGCGTGGAGTTCCGCGGCTTCCGCGAGGACGTCTGGACGGAGCTCGCGGGCTTCGATGTGCTCATCCATGCCTCTGTGATCCCTGAGCCCTTTGGGCAGGTGGTCCTCGAGGGCCTGGCGGCCGGCCTGCCCGTGATTGCGCCCGATGAGGGAGGACCGGCGGCTGTGATCGCCGACGGGCACACCGGGCGGCTGTTCAAGAGCCGAGACCCAGAGGCCCTCTCGGCCGCCATGCGGGCCCTCGGCGAGAGTCGCGCCGAGCGAGAGCGCCTCGGCAAGCAGGGAGCACTGGCCGTCGCCGAGTACCACCCGGACACATTGGCTCCACGCTGGGAGGCCCTCTACCGGGAGGTCCTGGGCGTTAAGAGGACGCGGAATGCGGAGGTTTGACTAAAGCATCGCCGACACCCTGTCGATGCACTCCTCGAGCGCCTCCCCGATCGGCTCTCAGCCTCCCGCATGCCAAGCCGCCGACTGCCCATCGACCTCCTTCGCGTCCCTCTTGTGATGGCGGCGATCGCCTCCTCCGGCCTGCTGATCGCGGCGCCCGCCCTCGCCAGCCCCCAGCGCGAAGCCGAACGCACCGCCGTGCGGGCCGAACGTGCAGCCGGCCGCGAAGCTGCCCGGGCCGCACGCGAAGCCGCCCGAAGGGAACGCCAAGCCCAACGCGCCGAACACAAGGCCCACACGCAAGCGGGTAGCGCCGGCTGCCACGTGACGATCGAAGCCGCGAGCAACGTCCTTCCCGCCGGCGAACCTGCACTTCTCAAGGGGCTCGTGAGCTGCCCCGCGCCGGCCGACGCAGCTGGACTGCCGGTCACGATCTACGGTCGCGAAGCCGGCACCACCGGCTTCACAGCGCTCGGCAATGCCACCACCGAAGCCGACGGCTCGTACGAGCTCACGACCGCGGCCCTGCAGGCGAACAGCTCCTTCTACGCGAGCATCCAGGGCAAGCGCAGCGGACGCCGCGTCATCCGAGTCGCGCCCGAGGTCTCGATCGTGGGCCCGCCCGAAGGCACTCAGCTGACCGCCGCGGGGATTCACCGTGGCGCCACCGCCAGCACCAGCGCCGCCGTCATCTTCACCGGGACCGTCACCCCCCAAGACGAAGGGTCCAAGGTCGTCCTGCAGCGCGAGCACATCGGCTCGGGCGACGAATGGCGGCGTATCGGTCTCGGCCAGGTCGGCCCCGACGGGACCTACTCGATCTCTCACTCCTTCGCACAGCCAGGCAACGTGAACATCCGCGTGATCGTGCGCTCGCCCGGTCACACCCTGCCGGGCATCTCCGAACCTCTCTCCTATGAGATCTCCCAGCGCCAGAACCCGCTGCTGACGATTCAGAGCTCATCCGACCCGATCTCCTACGGCCAGTCGACCACGATCAGCGGCACGCTCGCCGCCGGCGACCACCAGCAGGTCACGCTGATCGGCCGCACGCGCGGCGGCAGCTACACGACCATCGCGACAACCACCACCGACGAAACCGGCGCGTACTCCTTCCCGCCCCAGTCCCCAACCGCGAACATGGACTACAAGGTCACAAGCGGCCACGTTCGCTCCTCCACCCTCTCGCAGGGAGTGCGGCCGGTGCTCAGCGCTCAGATGAGCTCGGTCGCTGTGGCCAGCGCACGTCAGCTCACTTTCACCGGCACGGTCACGCCCGATCGCACTGGGCAGCTCATCCTGCTCGAGCGTCAGCGCCCCTCCGGCGTCGGCGCCGACGTCGTCGCATCGGCCACCATCGCCGCCGGCTCCACCTACACGATCCCCTACACGCTCTTCGGCTCAGCGGCCCAGCGCTTCCGCATCAAGCTCCCCGGTGGCGCCGAAAGCCTCGTCGCCGCCGGCCCGCTGTTCAAAGTCCCCGCAAGCGAAGCCGGCTGAGGCTCGGCTCTAGATCAGCTCGGCGAGCCAGTCCGTCCCGCCTCGCTGGATCTTCTCGTACATCACCTGCGACTGCCGGACGTGATGGCGCTGCATCCCCAGTTCCCAGCGCAGCCAGCGCCGGCGATTGGCGAAGTCGCGCAGCGGGCGCAGTAGCGGGATGCGAGGAACCGGCAGTGGCTCAGGTGCCCCGCGGCGGTGAGCCGGACTCAGCTCACCGGTCCTGAAGCCCGCACCGTGGTGGTAGATGACTTCGCCGTAGACGGCGAAGTAGAGCTTGTCCAGGTCGTGCTTGTTGGAGCGAAGCACTTCCACCCACGGAGTGCCCGTCAGCTCGAGCGTGCGCATCAGGTTGGCGCCCACGTCGCTGACAGATTTGCGGTGCGCGCCCCGCCATGTGGGTCCCGCGGTCCAGTCCCCGGGCAGGCTGCGCCACGTGCCCACCGTCGTCACGCAGAAGCACGGATGCGGCTGGGGCTCCTCAGCGTTCTCGGCGCGCCGCACCGCCACGAGCGGGGCACGCTCGAGAGCGTCGGAGATCAGTGGCATGGGGTCGGCGATCGGGAACGCATCGCCGTCGAGGAACATCAGCAGGTCATCGTCCGCGGCCACGTGGGATATCTCGCGGGCGAGGTGGTTGAGCTTGCCCGCATGCGTCCCCTGCTGCTCGATCACGCTATCGAAGTGTGCGCCGTAGGACTCGTCAATCCCCTCCAGCGACGTCCAGATCTGATGGGGAACGGCGATCTGCTCGCGGATGTGTGTGCTCTGAATCTCGATCCACTGCGCGGAGCGGTAGTGCACCGTCGCTATGTAGAGCACTGGATGACCGACGACTCCCTCGCCGCTGTGCGGTAGCCCATTCTCAGCGCCATGCTACAGCATGCCTACCGTGCTCGATGGACTCTTGTCAACCCTTCTGACCCACTGAGCACACCCTGTTCCCTCAGTACCGATGCGGTTAGAATCCGGGCAATGGCAGCGTCCGTCGAGCGGTCAGCGACTGAGCCTCTCGCGCAGGGGAGAGTGCCTGATTTCTACATCGTCGGGCACGCCAAGTGTGGCACCACGGCGCTGTACGAGATGCTCAGACGCCACCCTCAGATCTACATGCCCGATTACAAACTCGGCGCGGGCAAGGAGCCGTGGTACTTCGCACGCGAGAACCCCAATCCACAGACTTCCGGCGAGCGATCGATCGAGTTCACAGGTCGCAACATGGGCACCTTCGAGGACTACCTCACCCTCTTCAAAGATGCTCGGCCCGACCAGCGCGTCGGTGAGGCATCCTCCTCATATCTGTGGTCACGCACGGCTGCAGCGCGCATCGCCGCAGTCGAACCGAACGCTCGCATCATCGCCATCATCCGCGAGCCTGCAAGCTTCTTGCGCTCCCTTCACCTGCAGCTGCTGGAGAATCACCACGAGGCCGTACAGGACTTCCGCACCGCCGTCGAACTCGACGAGGAACGGCGCAACAACCGCCACATACCGAGCTTTGCATACTGGCCGGCGGCTCTCATCTACTCAGACCGCGTTCGCTACGTGGAGCAACTCGAGCGCTACCACGCCGTCTTTTCACCTGAGCAGATCCTGGTGCTCATATATGACGATTTTCGTGCCGACAACGAGGGCACCGTCAGGCGCATTCGCCGCTTCCTCGAAGTCGATGACACTCAGCCGATCGAGGTTCTCGACGCCAACCCCACGATCGGCTTGCGCTCGGTTCGACTGGATGCCTTCAGGCGGGCTGTTCACTCAGGTCAGGTGCCCGTGCTCTCCCAGCTGCGCAGCGTCCTCAAAGTGCTAACCACGCGACGAATGCGCGAGGCCGCGCTCTACCCGTTGCAGCGTCGCCTCATCTACAGCAAGCCACCACCACCGGATGAGCAGTTCATGTTGGAGCTGCGTCGTCGCTTCAAGGGAGAGGCCGTCGCGCTCGGCGAGTACCTCGACCGCGATCTGGTGAAACTGTGGGGATATGACAAGCTCGGCTGAGGCAGTGGCCTTGCGCGACGCTCAACGATTCCCCGACTTCTTCATCGTCGGACACTCAAAGAGCGGCACCACAGCCCTCTATGAGATGTTGCGCCGCCACCCACAGATCTTCATGTCGGGGGTCAAGGAGCCGATCTACTTCGCCAGCGAGCTGCCCCGCAACGCTCACCGCTATACGGTGCCGGCGAACGTCGAGGAGTACCTGGCGCTGTTCGATGCCGCCGCCCCCGGGCAGCGGACCGGCGAGGCCTCGGCCTCCTATCTGAAGTCACCCACCGCAGCCCGGCGGATCGCGGAGGCGCAGCCGGATGCGCGCATCATCGCCATCCTGCGCGAGCCCGCCAGCTTCCTGCACTCCTTTCACCTGCAGTGCGTGCAGGCGCACTACGAGAGCGAGAAGGACTTCGCCAAGGCGCTCTCATTGGAGGACGCCCGCCGGGAAGGGAGGCAGCTGCCTCCCGACTCGCCGTGGCCGCAGGAGCTCATGTACTCCGAGCACGTCCACTACGTCGATCAGCTACGCCGCTTCCATGACGTCTTTGCACCCGAGCAGGTTCTGGTGTTGATCTACGACGACTTCCGCGAGCAAAACGAGCAGACGGTGCGCCGCGTGCTGCGCTTCCTCGAAGTCGACGACAGCATCCCGATCGAGACCACCGAGGCAAACCCCACCGTTCGCATGCGCTCCCAGCGCGCCGACGACATCCTCTATGCCCTGTCGATGGGTCAGGGGTCCCTGGCCGACGCTCTCAAGCGCGCCATCAGCGTGGTCACGCCCCAGCGTTTTCGCCGCCGCGCGCTCAGCGCCCTGCAGCGGCGCGTCGTCTTTGACCGGCCGGACCCCCCCGACGAGCAGCTAATGCAAGCGCTGCGGCGGCGCTTCAAGCCCGAGGTGGTGGCGCTCAGCGACTACCTGGAGCGCGACCTGGTTACGCTCTGGGGCTATGACCGTCTCGGCTGACGCTCGGGGGCTGGACGAGCGGCCGAGCAGAGGGCTGGGCGCCGGCTGGCGGAGCGAGGCGATGAGCCTCCAGGAGCGCGCTCTGCCCAGCGGAGATGTGCTGCTCAGCTGCCCCTCGCCCCTCGACCGCGGCGGCCTCGGCCACCACCTCAGAGAGCTCCTCGACGCCCTCGGGCGGCGGGGCGAGCCGTATCGGTGCATCTGCCAGCGCGGCGCCACGCCAACCGCCGAGCCCAACTGCATCGAGCTCACCCCCGCCGCCCCTGTCGCAGCGCTCGCACCGGCTCTGCGCTTCTCTCCCGCCTGGCGCATGTGGGCCGCGAGCGTCGCCTTCGACACGCAGGCTGCGCGCCGCCTCTCACCCATCGAGCACCTGATTGCCTTCAACGGCACCGCGCTCGCCCAGTTTCGGGCCGCACGGGGCGCCGGCGCCACGCTTGGACTCGTGGCCGCCAACTCCCACTACCGCAACGTCAAGCGTCAGCACGCCATCGCGTACCGGAGCTACCCGATCGAGCGGCCGTGGATAACGCACCTCGTCAAGCGCAACCTGGCCGAGTACGAGCTGGCTGAGCGGATCTACGTCGCCTCCGAGTACATCCGGGAGTCGTTCATCGAGCAGGGCATCGAGGAGTCACGGCTTGCCTCCTTCCCGCTTACACCCGACCCCCGCTACGTGCCTGCCGATCCCTCTCCAACGCCGTCTGAGACCTTCGACGTCCTGTATGTGGGGAGCATCACGGTTCACAAGGGCGTTCCCCTCCTAATAGATGCCTTTCGTCGCCTCGCGCACAGGGACATGCGTCTCGTGCTCGTCGGAGGCTGGGGAACCCGTGCCATGCGGCGGTATGTAGAACGCACCTGCGCCGAAGATCCACGGATCAGCGCCGGACCCGGCGATCCGTTGGCTCATCTGCAAAGAGCGCGGCTTTACGTGCACCCGGCGTACGAGGATGGCTTCGCCTACGCCGCCGCCGAGGCGCTCGCCTGCGGCGTGCCCGTCCTCGCCAGCGCAGACACCGGCATGAAGGAGCTGATCGAGCCCGGCAGCAACGGCATGGTGCTCCCAACAGGAGACCGCAAGGCGCTGAGCAGCGCCATCGACGCCGTCTATCGCGGAGAGATCCTGGCGTGCAAATAGCAGTCGTCGGCATGTCCGAGACCCGCAACTGCGGGGTGCACGACCACGCAAGCCTGCTCGCCGACGCGCTGGCCGAGCAGGGCTCACCGTGCGCCATGCATTGGCTCATGCGCTCTAGCGGCTCGCTGCGCAGCTCCCATGCCGAGGTGCGTCGGTGGGCGCGGCAACTGAAGCGCGAACTCGCCGATGGGGCGCCCGACGTGGTGCTTTTGCACTACTCCCCCTTTGCCTGGTCGCATCGCGGGGTGCCCGTTCACCTGGCGCCTGTACTTGCAGAGCTGCGCCGCTCGGGCATCCCGGTCGTCACCGTGCTGCACGAGCTCGTCTACAACGCACAGATCAGCGAGCTGCGTGGCAACGTGTGGGCGCTCTCCCAGCGCGTGGCGCTCGCGCGGCTGATGCGCGTGACGCGCGCCGTGCTGCTGACTTCCGAGCCGCGCGCACAATGGCTCGCCTCGCGGTGGTGGCTGCCTGAGCGGCCCCTTGCGCTCGCGCCGGTCTTCTCCACACTGCCACCCCCCACCCCTCGCCCGCGCCCGGAGCGACCCGAGCGTGTCATCGGCCTGTTCGGCTACTCCTATCCCGGCGCCGCCTCAGCGCTCGTGACAGCCGCAGTCGAGCGTCTGCGCGGCAAGGGCCTGGATGTGAGGCTGCGCCTGCTCGGAGCCCCCGGACCCGACTCCTCAGCCGGAGGGCTGTGGCGCGAGCAGGCCACCCTCCACCACATCGATTCCCTCGTCTCCTTCACCGGGTCGCTGCCCGCCCAGGAGCTCTCAGACGCCCTCGCAGACTGCGATGTCCTGCTGTTCGCCGACAGCGCCGGTCCGACCTCGCGCAAGACAACCCTCACCGGATCGCTCGCCGCCGGCAGGCCCGTGATCGCAATCGACGGCCCGCAGCGGTGGGGCGAGCTGCTCGACTCACGGGCCGCCCTCATCGTCGAGCCAGCGCCCGAGGCGCTTGCCGCCACCATCTCTGAGGCGTTGCACGACACGGACGCCGGCGAGGCACTCGGGCTGCGCGGGCGCGCCTTCGCCGAGACTCAAATGGGGGTCGAGCGCAGCGCCGCCACCGTGCTCGAGTTGAGTGCTCCGCTGCTTGCACGCTGATCGCCTGCGCTCCAGTGAGCGTGTGCAGCGCCATACGCATCCCGGATCGCCGCCACGTGGTGCTCGGGGGTGAACTTCGCCATGACCGTCTCATGGCCAGCCTCGCCCATCCGCCGCAGAGCCTCGGGGTCGGCGAGCAGGCTCGACAGCGCCTGCGCGAGCGCGCGCTCGTCCCCCGCGGGCATGCCGATCCCCGATACGCCGTCCGTCAGCCAATCGCCGACTCCGCCCGTCATGCTGGCGATCGCAGGACGCGAGGCTGCAAACGCCTCGATCCCCACCAGCCCGAACGGCTCCGGCCACAACGACGGGACGACCACCACCGCCGCCCGCGCGAACTCATCCGCCAGCTGCGCCGGTCCCAGCCAGCCCACGAACTCGATGCGCTCCTCCACTCCCAGGCGCTTCGCCAGCCGGCGCATCGGCTCGAGCTCGTGGCCGTCCCCGCAGATCACGAAGTGAGCATCCACCTTCCGTGCCGCCCTGATCAGGATCGGGACTCCCTTCGGCGCGACCAGCCGCCCCGCAAACAGCACCCGCCGCTCGAGCGCCGGCGCGGCGTTGGCGGCGGCCGGCATCGTCGGGAAGTACGGCACGATCCGGCGACGTGTCAGCCCGTTGATCGCCAGGTGGCGGTCGACGGCACTGGAGTAGGAGATCGCCAGATCGGCGCGCTCCAGCGCCTCCAGCGCCTCCCCCGCGCGGCGGTATGAGCCCGGCAGCGTGCGCGGATCGCGCGTGTGCGCGCAGCCGCGTGCGATCAGGTTGGGCACGCAGCCGGGGCCGTGCGCGCGCTGGCATTCCTGCCCGGGACGGAAGTAGTGAACACGTGACGTACACGCCAGAAAACCGTGAGCGCTGATCAGCACAGGTGCGCTCCGTCTGGCGAACGTGACCGCCTCCGGCTCGTCCAGCTGGTGGAAGTGAACGATCGCCGGGCCCGTCGCGAGCGCCTCGCCCAGCCTCGTCTCCATGCTCGCCTCGCGGTTGAACAGTTGCGGGTTGTGAAACACGCGCACCCCCGGCGTCTGCTCGGAGTCGTCCACCCGCGCAGCCAGCACCGATACCTGCATGCCAGCCCGCACCAGCGCGCTCGCGCTGGCACTCAAATGTGCGCCCACGCCGCCATCCCTCACCCACCGCGGCGTCACCAGAAGCACTGAGTTCACGCCATCCATCCGGCCGCCAACCATAGCTGAGGCGTGTCTTTGCATTCAAGCGTGCGAGACTGCCGCTCCATGCTGTCGCCGTCGCCGTCGTCGCCCGCCGAGCCTGCGCCCGAGAGACCCAAGGTGATCTTCGTGATGGGCGCAGGACGCAGCGGCAGCACGATCCTCGGCGTGGCACTTGGCAATTGCGCCGGCGTGTTCTACGCGGGTGAGCTCGACAAGTGGCTCCCGCGCTCCGGCACTCCCAAGCTCGAAGGGGCAGAGCGTGAGGAGTTCTGGCGCGAGGTGCGCGAGCAGGTGCCCGAGGCGAAGAGCCTCTTCGGCTTCGAGGCCCACCGCCACCTCGAGCGCTCCTCCGCGCTGTGGCGGCACGGACGCCGTGGCGTGCGACAGAGGCTCCGCGACAGGTACCTGCGCGTCGCCGCCCATCTCTATCGGGCCATCGCCCACACGGCCGGCGCGAGCTACGTCGTGGACACCTCCCACTACCCCCTGCGCGCCCTCGAGCTGCAGGCGCTCGACGACATCGACCTGTACCTGCTGTTCCTCGTGCGCGATCCCCGCGACGTCGTTGCCTCCTTCGCCCGCGAGGACGTCCCCGAGCCCACCTTCAACGAGCTCACCACCAACGCCTATCTATGGCTGACGCACGTCATCGCCGCGCTCGTGTTCCTGCGCCATCCTCGCCAGCGACGCCTGCTCGTGCGCCACGAGGACCTCCTCGCCGACCCCGAGGGCGTGCTCGGCGCGATCCTCCAGCAGTTCGGCTCGAGCGCCCCGCCTCCAGATCTCGAGCATTTGAAGACCGGCTTCCCCCTCGTCGGCAACCGCCTCATCGGCTCCGACGTCGTCGCGTTGCAAAGGCGCGCGCGTTCGGCCCCCCGCTCCGCACCGCTGACCACGCTCCTGCAGCTGCCCTGGATGACCTTCTGCTCGCGCCTGCGCCCCGTGGCGCGAGCATCTCAGTCGACCCTGTCGTAGCCCCAGAGGCTCACCAGGTCGCGACCCAGGTACTCGCTGAGCTCGGCCACCTCGCCCTTGAAGCGGCGGCGCAGGTCGGCCATGAGCTCCTCATCCGGCGGACTGGGCTCGCCCAGCACGAGCCGTTTGCGCGTCGCCCGCAGCGCCCCCTGGCGCAGCCGCTGCGGCGTCAGCGCTCTCACCGTCGTCTTGATCGCCCGCGATGCCGGATCGTCGGCCACCGTCAGCGAGCGCAGCAGCGAGTTGATGCGCGTCGCCTGCACCTGCACGCTCGGATTGGACTGCAGCGCCGGGATCTCCAGCTCGTCGTCCACCTCCAGGAAGCGCAGCAGCTCGCGCAGCGTGCCCACGTTGTCGCGACGATAGTCGTCGTAGATCAGCACCAGGACCCGATCGCGCGCGAACAGCTTGTGGTAGCGGCGCAGCTGATCCGTATAGCGCACGTGGTCGGAGTACAGCAGCGCCTTGGGCCAGTATGTGTTCAGGGGAATCTCGCGCCCCTGGCGGCGCTGCTCCTCCAGCTCCATCGCCTTGCGGAAGTCGGTCTCGCTCTCCACGTACAGCTGCAGCCACTGCAGGTGCAGCGACCGCAAGAAGCTCGCCGGCTCGCGCAGGATCGCAATGATGCGGGCGTTCGGCTGAGCTGTCGCGATCAAACTCGGCGCCGCCTGCGACCACAGGTACCACGGTGAGATGTCCCCCACCAGCTGATCCGGCCTGGCGTCTTTGAACCACGCCTTGTACTCCGCGAGCGTTTTCGGCGTGCCGCCGGGGCGCGGGATGTCGCGGGTGTTCATCTCCGTGGCAAAGAACCGCGGCTCCTTCAGCCCCACGAAGATCTGCGGGTGTTTAGAGAGCATCTGGTAGAGCGCCGTCGTGCCGCTCTTGCCGTGGCCCACCAGGAAGAAGTCGGGCACCCGACCTTCCTGCGCCGGCGGGTCAGGTTCATCCGTCAAGAGATCTCCCTGGAGGTAAACGAGCGCCAATCATAACCTCCCTCAAATACGGGGTTGACAGTGAAGCGTCTGTTAGGCTCCGCGCCCCATGGCCTCCTCGACGGACTCGGCGCGGCCGAAGGTTCTCTACGTCATGGGCTCCGGGCACAGCGGCAGCACGATCCTCGGCGTCACACTCGGCAACTGCGCCGGCGTCTTCTATGCCGGAGAGCTCGACAACTGGCTCACGCGATCCGGTGTGTCAGCCCTCGGAGGCACCGAGCGCACCCGCTTCTGGAAGGCCGTGCGCGAGCGCGTCCACGGCGCCGAGAGCCTGTTCGGCGGGCACGTGCTCGACAGCCTCGAACGCTCATCCTCGCGCCTGCGTCCGGGGATGCGCGCCACCCGTCGCCGCATACGCAAGCAGTACCCAGCCGTCACCGAACAGCTCTACCGCGCCCTCGCCGACGTCGCCGAGGCGAGCACCATCGTCGACACCGCCCACTTCCCGCTGCGCGCTCGCGAGCTTCAGCGACTCGACGGAATCGATCTCTACCTGCTGTTCCTCGTGCGCGACCCCCAGAGCATCGTCGCTTCTTTCAGCCGTCCCTTCGATCGCCAGGACGCCGAGCGGCGCTTTCGCATCCTCTCCACCAACGCAGACCTGTGGCTCACACATCTGCTCTCCGTTTGGGTATTCACCCGCCAGCCGCGCGCGCGCCGTCTGCTGCTCTCCCACGAGGACTTCCTGGCCGATCCCGAGGGCATGCTGCAGCGCCTGCTCGACTTCATCGACTCGCCCGCCGAGATCCCAGACATGAGCACCCTCAGCACCGGCTTCCCGATTCAGGGCAACCGCCTGATCAAGTCCGATGTTGTCGCACTCAAAGCACGCGTGGTGCACGCCCCCAAATCCTCCCTGCTCACCAGGCTGGCGCAGATGCCCTGGCAGGGGGTCCTCGCACGCCTCGAGCCCAAGGCCGTGGCCGTCGAGCGTGGCGTTGGGGCGGGCGCTGGGGCTGGGGCTGGGGCTGGTTGAGAGGATGTCCGCATGGGGGTGATGCGTAGAGCCGTTGGAGGATTGTCGCGACGGCTCGGGCGGCCCGAGCTGCTCGCCGCCGTGGACCCCCAGGTCCGCCGCACCGAACGCGAGGAGGTCGGCATCAGCGCGCTGCTCGCGGGCGTTCTGGGCGACGAGGACACCTACGTCGATGTCGGGACCAACCGCGGCCAGGTCCTGCGTGAGGCGCTGCGAGTCGCACCCCGCGGCCGCCACATCGCCTTCGAGCCCATCCCCGAGCTCGCCGAGATGCTCGCCTCGAGCTTCCCGGAGGCTGAGAGCCGCAGGCTGGCGCTCGGAGCCGAGCCGCACGTGGCGCAGTTCTGCCACTTCACCAAGCTCGACGGCTGGAGCGGCCTGCGTCGCAGCCCCGAGATCAGCGACGAGCTCGGCCGGCCCGAGTTCATCGACGTCCAGGTCTCCACGCTCGACATCCAGATGGCCGGTCTGACCCCCGCGGTCATCAAGATCGACGTCGAGGGTGGCGAGCTGGCGGTGCTCGAAGGTGGGCGATCGACCCTCGCTGGGGCGCGCCCACTGCTGATATTCGAGCACGTCCCGCAGGCGGCAGAGCTCTACGGCGCCGGCTCCGGTGCCATCTGGGACCTGCTGGTGGTCGAGCTCGGCTACACGATCTTCTCAGCCACCGGCGAGGGCCCCATCGCCCGCGATGCGTTCATAGCCGCCGCCAAGAGCGGCGGTGTCGTGAACTGGCTGGCTCGGCCGCGCTGAGAGGCGGGCGACCGACTACCGCCGCCGGGCCGTCCGTCAGGTGATGTTCTCTCTGCGGCTGCTGTGACACCATCGCTATACAGCAGCCACCAATGGGAATGACACACCACACGCCCCGAGGAGACCGTCAGGTAATACTCTCTCCACGACTGCTGTGACACCATGGCTATACAGCAGTCGCTTGGAATGTTGCCCACGCCGCCGCCATGACGCCCGCGGGCCGCGAGGAGGCTAGTCAGGCACGTCCTCATAGCCCCACATGGCAACCATGTCGCGCCCCAGGTACTCGCTCAACGCCAACACCTCCGGCTTGAAGCGGCGGCGGAGGTCTGCCATCAGCTGCTCGTCGGGTGGCTTGGCGGCGCCGAGCACGAGGCGGCGCTGGGCGGTGCGCAGCGCCTCCAGGCGCAGCCGCTTCGGTGCGACTGCCTTGACCGTCGCCTTGACGGCCTTCGTGAGCGGACCGCGACCGACCGACACCGCATTTATGAGCTCATCAAGCTGCTGCGAGCGCATACGCACAGTGGGGTTCGCCTCGGTGCCGTGGATCTCGACCGTGTCGTCCACTCCGAGGAAGCGCTGTACCTTGCGAACCGTCGCCTCGTTGTCACGACGGAACTCCTCGTAGATGAGCACCAGGATCTGGTCGGCGGGGAAGACGTCGTAGTAGCGGCGCAGCTGGGCCACATACTGCACGCGCTCTGAGTACAAGAGCGCCTGCGGCCTGACCGAGCGACGGGGGATGCGCTTGCCTTCGCGTCTGAGCCCCTCCATGGCAATCGCCTTGCGCAGGCTCTTCTGGGACTCGATGTGGTTCTGCAGAAGCTGCAGATGCAGCGAGCGCAAGAAGCTCGCCGGCTCACGCAGGATCGCAATGATGCGGGCCTGCGGCTGAGCCTCGGCGATCGCGCGCGCGGCCGCCGACGACCACAGATAGAGCGAAGACGCCTCGCCGACCTGCTGGCCGGGCAGCGCGTCGGTGAACAGCGCCAGGTACTCCTCGGTGGTGACAGGCAGATGACCAGCAGCCTGGCGCTGAAAGCGCGTCCGCAGATCGCTCGCGAAGAACGCCGGCTCCTTGAGATCGGGCATGTAGATCTGCGGGTGCGGACGCAGCATCTCGTACAGCGCCGTGGTCCCACACTTGGCGTGACCGGCGATGAAGAAGTCCGGCATCCTGCCCTCGACAGCGCTCTGCACAGGGGATGTCTCAGTCGAGGCTGTCATATCCCCAGAGCGTAACCAGGTCCCTATTCAGGTACTCGCTGAGCGCCTCCACCTCGCCCTTGAAACGCCCCCGCAGTTGAGCCATCAGCTCCTCTTCAGGAGGCGGCGGCGCGGCATACAGAAAGCGCCGCTGCGCCGCCCACAGTCCCTCGCGCCGGATGCGTCTCGGCACCAGCGGCTTGAGCACCGCCTTGGCGGTGCGCGAGACCGGGCCGTGGCCCACCGTCAGGGCGTGCACGAGGTGGTGAAGCCGATGTGAGCGCACCTGGATCGTGGGGTTCGCCTCGGTGACCGCAATCGCCGCAGTGTCATCGACTTCGAGGAACCGCAGCACCTTGCGCACGGTGCCCTCGTTGTCAGCTCGGAAGTCGTCATAGATCAGAGTCAGCACATTCTCTGCGGCAAACAGCTCGTTGTAGCGGCGCAACTGCTCGACATAGCGAACGTGATCGGAGTACAGCAGCGCCTTGGGCCAGTAGCTGTGGCGGGGTACCTCCCGGCCCTCCCGACGCTCGGACTCGAGCGCCAGTGCTCGCCCGAAGTCAGACTCCGTCTCCACGTAGCTTTCAACGAACTGCAGGTGAAGCGAGCGCAGGAAGCTCGCCGGCTCGCGCAGGATCGCGATGATGCGAGCCTCGGGGCATGCTTCCGCTATCCGGCCGGCCGCAGTGCGCGACCACAGATACAGAGCCGAGGCCTCACCCACACGCTGCTCAGGGGCCGCTCCGGCGAACAGCTTGCGGTACTGCTCGAGCGTCGTCGGAGTGCCTTCGGGGCGCGGCGGCGTGCGTTCGTGTAGCTCCGTCGCGAAGTACCACGGCTCCTTGCCCGGCGGCATGAAGATCTGCGGATGGCTCTTCAACATCGCGTACAGGGCCGTGGTGCCCGACTTGGCGTGACCGACGATGAAGAAGTCTGGAAGCCGCGCCGGCGCCACTGGCCCCGCCGGGGCGTCCACCCCGATCACTGAGTCCGACACGATCCATCACCGCCGAGACACGCCGGTGAGCGGAGTGGCCGGCTCATGGGAGGGCGCCCCCCGCCGCGATCATCGACGCGTGACGGTAGTAGGGGTTGTGCTCCTGCAGAAGCGCTTTGGAGTCGAACGCCGCCAGGCGCCCGTCGACGATCACCATCACTCGATTGCACATGTCAAGAGTAGACATTCGATGCGCCACGATAAAAAGCATCAGCTCGCTCTTGAGCGCTGTCAACGACTCCTGGATCAGAGTCTCCGAGTGCGGGTCAAGCGCGCTGGTGGGCTCGTCGAGGATCAGCACATGCGGTCTCGCGGCAAGCGCACGCGCGAGGCAGATGCGCTGCTGCTGGCCGCCCGACACAGCATCGGCGCGCGGTCCGACAATCGTCTCATAGCCCTCCGGCCAGCCGGCGATGTCGTCGTGGATCCGTGCCAGCCGTGCCGCACGCTCGACAGCCTCATCGTCCAGCTCTCGGAAGTAGCGGATGTTCTCGGCGACCGAGGCATGCACCAGACGCGGTTCCTGGGGAACATAGGAGACCAGCCGGTGCCAGTCAGCGGGAGCGAACTCCTGCACAGGTGTGCCGTTGACCAGATACCTCCCCTCCACGGGCGAGCGCAGTTGCAACAGGATCTGAACGACTGTCGACTTGCCGGCACCCGATGGCCCGATGATGCCGACCGCCTCGTTGCCTGCCACCGTGAAGCTGATGTCTGAGAGAACCGGGCGGCCCTGGCGATAGGCGAAGGAGACCTCCTCGAAGCTCAGCATCTCGATCGTCGCAAGCCCCATGGTGCCCGCCACGGGCGTGCTGTCGTTGTAGCGCTGCTCTGCCTTTTGGATGCGTTCTATGAATGGCAGCGACTGGGTGAGGCTCTGATAGGAGGTCTGCACCTGCAGACCGCTCTGCCCTGCCCGCACCAACAGCAGCACGATCGCCCCAAGCGATGCCGCATGACTGGAGCCCGATGCGTGGATGCCGGCGAGGATCGCCACGAGCAGCAGCAGGATCAGGCTCTGGTAGAGATTGGGGATCAGTTTGACGAGCAGCTGCGTGCGAAAGAACAGCCCGCGTGAGGTCTGCACGAAGCCGTCGATCCGCTCCCGCTGGGCAGCGCCAACGCCGAACACCTGCGTGTCCTCGGCGAGCCTGTTGGCCTCGGCCACGCCGCGCGCGTAGTTGACCTGCGCTTTGGAAAGTTCCTGCGCGCGTATGCGCCCCAGGCCGCGCAGCGGGCGCATCGCCCCAAACGTGAGCAGCGCCGCCGCCAGCACCACAATCGCCGCCACCACGTTGAGCGCAAACGCGGAGATCATCAGGATCAGGAAGGTGATCGCCGATGTGATCAGGCCCGTGGCCTGCAGCGCGCCCTGCGTCGCCTGCATGACCTGACTGGTCATCGTCTCCTGCAGCTGGCCCTCCCTGTCAGCCGATTGCACGCCCCACGACGCGCGTGAGAAGGCATGGAAGAGCTTCGTCCTCAGCGCCGCCTGCACGTCGGCAGCGATCCGCGCCGGGAGGATGGAGAGCGGCAGCTGCAACGCCAGTCGCACGATCGCAAAGCCGAATGCGATCAGTATCAGCGTGCCGATTGAGGCGTGAAGGTCGATCGCGCTGCGCAGGTGAACCTGCTTGGCTGTCACCACGCTTGCCGCGATCTGTGCCACGAGTGCCAGCAGACCGGCTTCCGCAAAGCCGCCGATGACCGACGTCCCGGCGAGCGCGAGCACCGCCCTGCGCCGCTCGCCCACGAGCATCGTCACCTGCGAGCGCAACGACGCGTGCTCCTCTTGTTCCCCCGATGCGTCGCGCCTGCTCATGCAGTTGCCACGGTAGCGCTTGTCAGGCCTCCATTGTCAAGCCCTTCGCGGGCGCGCTTGAGGCCTGGACCGGCCAGCCAGTAGGCGATGACGCCGCCGGCGAACCAGAAGAACGGGCCGGCCGCGGCGCTCGCCGAGAC
>JASLDD010000281.1 GCA_030151725.1 Solirubrobacteraceae bacterium | reverse complement strand
AGGCCGAGGTAGTTCATGTCGTGGCCCGAGGCGTCGCGCTTGGGGCCGTCCTGGCCGTAGCCGGAGATGGCGCAGTAGACGATGCCGGGGTTCTCTTCGCGCATGCGCTGGTAGCCGACCCCGAGGCGCTCCAGCACACCGGGCCTGAACGACTCGAGCACCACGTCGTATTCGCGCACGAGGCGCAGCAGGGCCGCACGCCCGCCCTCGCTCTTGAGGTCTACGCGGATGGAGCGCTTGTTGCGGTTGAGCGACAAAAAGAGCGCCGAGCGGGCGCTGTCGTGCGCGCCCTCGTAGTAGGGGGGCGACCAGCGGATGTAGTCGCCCATGCCCGTGTCCTCCACCTTGAGGACATCCGCGCCGAAGTCGGCCAGCAGCAGCGAGCAGAAGCCCCCGGGCAACAGGCGCGAGAGGTCGAGCACGCGGATGCCCTCCAGTGGCAGGCTCACGCGGGGGCTCCCGTGCGCTGGACGATGCCGAGCATCGAGCGCGCCTCGGCGACTGTGGCAGGGGGGCGACCCATGTCTTCGGTCATCGTCCTGGCCTTGGCGATCAGCTCGCCGTTTGACTTGGCCATCTCGCCATTGGGAAGGTAGAGGTTGTCCTCGAAGCCGACCCTGATGGAGCCGCCGAGCGTGAGCGCGGCGGCGACGAGCATCCACTGGTCGCGCGAGATCCCGATGACGCCCCAGTGGGAGCCGTCGGGGATGTTCTCGACCATCGCCGCGAGGTTGCGCGCGGTCGGAGGGATGCCGCCGACGACGCCCATCACGCAGTCCACGTGTAGTGGGGTCTTGAGCACGCCCATGTCGATCAGCGGCGCGAGGCTGCCCACGTGGCCGATGTCGAAGCACTCGTGCTCGGGTTTTATGTCCAGCTCGTTCATCGCTTCGAGCAGCTCGATGATCTCGCTGAAGGGGTTCTGGAAGACCATGTCGAAGACGAACTGCTTTTTGGAGCGGGAGTACTTGGCGTAGTTCATCGAGCCCATGTTCAGCGCAGCCACTTCGGGCCTGCACGCGCGCAGGTATTCGATGCGCTTCTGGACCGGGACGCCGATGGTGCCGGTGGAGTAGTTGACGATCGCCGCGTCGCCCACCTCTGAGCGGATTGCGTCTGTGATCGCCTGGAAGTCCTCGATCTCATAGCTGGGCGTGCCGTCGGGTTTGCGGGCGTGTATGTGGATGTGCACGCCGCCCTCGTCGACGATGCGCCGGGCCTCGGCCGCGTACTCAGCGGGCGTGTATGGGATTGCGGGGCACTGCTCGCGGTTGGCGATCGCGCCTGAGATCGAGCAGGTGATCACAACGGGATGATCCAGATCGCTCATCGTTGCTCCTTGTTGTTGTCACTCTGCGAGTGCTGTATAGCCATGGTGGGACAGCAGTTGAAAAGAGTCATATGCCGACCAAGCCTGCCAGCGCACGACGCTCACCGCGGCGGTCCCGGCCGGATTCGCGCTCACGCTCGCGCCCGCGGCAGCACCGCCGGCTCATACGGGCACCACGCCGTGGCGCTTCCACGGCCGCTCGATCTGCTTCCCCGCTGACATCTCCAGGGCCCGGCAGATCGTCTCGCGAGTCTCGCGGGGGTCGATGACATCGTCGATGACGTCGTTGCCGGCGGCGACGTACACGTCGAAGATCTTGCGAAAGCCCTCGATCAGCTCGGCCTTCTTGGCGGCGGGGTCGTCGGCCGCTTCGACCTGCTTGCGGAATGCGATCTCGACGACGCCCTCGGCGCCCATGACGCTTATCTCGGCGCTGGGCCAGGCGACGATCAGGTCGGGTTCGTAGGCGCGCCCGTTCATGACGTAGTAGCCGGCGCCGTAGGCCTTGCGGGTGATGACGGTGATCTTGGGCACGGTGGCGTTGGCGACCGCGTGGAGCATCTTGGCGCCGTGGCGGATGATGCCTTCGGCCTCGACCTTGGTGCCGACCATGAAGCCGGGCACGTCCTGGATGAACACCAGCGGTATGCCGAAGGCGTTGCAGAGGTTCACGAAGCGGGCTGCCTTGTCGGCGGAGTTGTTGTCGAGGATCCCGCCGAGCTGCTTGGGCTGGTTGGCGACGATCCCCGCGGGCCTGCCGCCGAAGCGGGCAAAGCAGGTGATGATGGTCTTGGCCCACAGGCCCTTCATGTCGAAGTACTCGCCGTCGTCGACGATGCGGCGGATCACCTCATACATGTCATAGGGCTTGCGGTTGGACTCGGGCAGCACGTCCAGCAGGTCCTCCTCGCGCCGATCGATGGAGTCGACGACAGCGCGCATGGGAGGCCGTTGTTCGCAGTTCTGGGGCATGAAGGAGAGGTACTGCTTGATCCGCTCGATGCACTCCTGATCGTCAGCCACTTCCATGTCGCCGACGCCCGACTTGCGGCAGTGCACGCGCGAGCCACCCAGCTCCTCCTGCGTGACCTCCTCACCGACGGCAGCCCGTACGAGGTGAGGTCCGGCGAGCGCCATGGAGCCACGGCCCTTGACCATGGGCACGAAGTCGGCCAAGCCTGGGATGTAGGCGGTGCCGGCGGCACAGGGGCCCATCAGAGCGGCCACCTGGGGGATGACGCCACTCATGACGACCTCCTCGCGGAAGAGGTGCCCGGACCCGGCGAACAGGGCGCCGGCGGCCTCCTGCACGCGCGCGCCGGCGGAGTCGAGCAGCCACACGAAGGGCATGCGCTTGGTGAGGGCAAGCTCGCGCAGGCGCGTGACCTTGATCTCGCCGGTCATGCCCATGGAGCCGGCCATGACGGTGAAGTCGTAGGCGCACACGGCCGTGAGACGCCCGTCTACCTTGCCGTAGCCGGTGACCACGCCGTCGGCAGGCGCGTCCACGCCGTCCATGGCGCGCTGGGAGAAGTGGGGCTTGCCGTGGATGCCGAGCTCGACGAAGGTGCCGTCGTCGATCAGCAGGGCGATGCGCTCGCGCGCGGTGAGCTTCTCGCGAGCATGCTGAGCGGCGATCTTCTCCGCGCCGCCGCCGAGCTTGATGCGAGCACGGCGCGCCTCGAGGTCCTCGACGAGCGGGCGCAGCAGCGAGGATGGATGAGTCGGCCGGGGCTCGGTGCCGGCCTCGGCGGCGGTGGCATCTGGGGCGCTCATGTTCAGCGTCCTTTCCATTGGGGGTCGCGCTTCTCGAAGAACGCAGTGACGCCCTCGACGATGTCTTCTGTGGAGAGCGCCAGGCTGAGCTGCGCGCGCAGGTAGTCCAGAGCGTCGTCCAGTCCCATGTCCATCTGACGGCGCATGGCCTGCTTGCCGAGGCGCATGATCACGGGGGACTTGCCGGCCAGCTTGCCGGCCCACTCCGCCACTGCCCCGTCGAGCTGATCGTCGGGCACGACCTTGTTGACGATGCCCGCCGCGAGCGCCTCCTGGGCATTCCAGCGCTCGCCCAGCAGCAGCAGCTCATTGGCCTTCTTGCGGGGAACGTTGCGGTAGATGAGTGCCATGATCATGAAGGGGAAGGTGCCGATGTTGATCTCGGGCGTGCCAAACGAAGCGCCCTCGGAGACGACGATCAGATCGCAGGCCAACGCGATCCCGAGGGCGCCGGCGAGCACATGCCCGCGGGCGGCGCAGATGGTGGGCTTGCCCAGTTCGCCGATGAGCTTGAAGAGCCCAACGAAGAGCTCGGAGCCGAAGTGCTTGTGCACCAGCGAGTCATCGCCGGCAAAGCCGCCGAGGTTGGCACCCGAGGAGAACGTGTTCTCATGGGAGGAGGCGAGCACCGCGCAGCGCACCCGATCCTCATCGCGTGCCCGCGAGAACGCCTCGATCAGCCCGGTCAGCAGCTCGGGCGAGAGCGCGTTGCGGGTGTCGGGGTCGTTGAGCGTGATCGTTGCGACACCGGCTCCGTCAACGTCGTATAGAACCTTGTCGGTGGGCACGTCCGCATCCTAACCGCATACTGGGGTTGCAGGAAGTGCACAGCTCTACTACTTACTTTGCTCGACGAGAGCTAGCCGACGATGGTGCGTATGCCGCAGCGCCGGCTGTCGTGGAGGAACAAGGCAAGGGCCGTGCCCGTGTCGATGGTCTGGCCGACGGGTGGCCGCACGATGTGGACTGGCACGTCGACGGCGAGGATGTCCGTCGTCACCGTGTCGAAGTAGCCGTGCGTGACCGTTGCGGAAGTCACCACCCTCACCGGCAGACCGGAGCTCGCGATGAAGACGTGCAACGTGGTGGGCACGGAACGCAGTTTGAGCTCCGCGATCATTCGATCCTCGCTGCTGAGGAGCCCGTCCACAGGCTTGGGGTGAGAGGCGAGCAATGGTGCCGGATCGACGACGGCCGCGTACTCGGTCGTGGCCTTTCCGTCGACCGTCGCGGGACCAACGACGGTGACGCCGCGTCGGGCGGTGGCAAGAAGATCGATGAGGCCCGCGTAGGGCCCCTCGGCGCTTGTGTGGGTGTTGGGACCGAGAGGCGCGTGGTAGGGGAAGGCCTCCGGCCCCTGCCTGTCCGCCTCATGCACCCAGGGCCGTCCGCCGTCGCATTGCGCAAGCCGCGCGGCATAGACGTAGCGATCCCCTCCAATCGTCAGCCGCAGGGGTGTACCGGTGGTGCTGCGCTCGAAGACCTCGGACTCTGACGGCGAGAGGCTCGCTTCTCCCAGTTCTCTGCCGTAGTGGTTGGGGATGATGAGTAGCTCGGAATGCGTGTGGGTGCTCTGGAGATAGCGCTCGCTACGGACGGTGAGCCTCGACATCCGCTGCTCCAGCTTGCGCAACCGGGCCAGCCCAGACGCCCCGCTCGACGGTGCGGACTTGCCACACCCACCGGCTGCGATCAGCGCGGCTGCCCCGGCGAGCACCATTGCCGTCCTGCCGATGCTCATGCGTCAGCCGCTGTGATGATCGCTTCTACGCTGCTGGCGCCCTTGGAGGCAGCTTTCCTCAGGCGAGCGGCTGAGACGGTCTCGTGCGCGGGCGGCGGCTTGACGTGCACGGGAGTGTTGACGGCAAGGATTTCCACAGTGGTGGTGGTCTTCAGGTCCTGCGTGTGAAGGAATCCCACGACGCGGATCGGCAAGCCGGATTCGGTGAGGAAGATGTGGAGGGTCTCGATTGGCGCGTCGGAGTCGAAGCCGGCGATGTCTTGGGCGGTGATGCCCTTGATGAGCAGCCGCGGTTCGACTGAGGCGGTGAACTCGGTGGTCGGCTGACCCTGGACAGCGACGGGCCCGTCGAGACTCACGGGTCCCACGGCGGTGCTCAGCAGGTTGATGAGGCCGGCGAAGGGACCTGTCCCACCGGCATTCACTTCGAGAGGTCCGCCGCCGTGCATGGAGAGGAGCTGCGCGACGGGCGCTTCGTGAGGGCTTTGCGCGCTGACCCATGGCCGGCGTCGGCGTGCGCCCTTCCCGGACCCTCTGTAGCGGTAGGTGGTGGAGCCGATGGCAATCAGCGAAGGCGTGCGCTTGCCGCCGACGAAGAGTTGCCCCTCGGCCGGAGAGACGCTCACTTCACCCAGGGCGGCCCCGTTGACAGCGGTGCGGATGAGATGTTCGGGCTTGCCGCTGCTGACGTTGTGGGGCGAGCCGAGGACGAACCCGCGGGAGACCTCTGAGAAGCGCTCGCTGTTGATCTGCAGCTGCTCCATCTTCTGCTCCAGCGTCTGCAGCTGCGGGGGAACGAGAGCCGTCGGCGCAAGCGCAAGCGCGGCGGTATCGGCTGGCGCTCCCACGACGAGCAAGCCGACCGCCAGGGCGAGGGCTTGGCACAAATGCCGACTGATGGCGCGGGCAACGATCATCGCCCAGCAGGCTACCCGCGAACGGGGTGTCGGGAGTCAGGCTGGCAGAACGAGCCACCCATTCGAGCGCCAGTCCACCTCTATCGTCTGCCGAAAGTAAGCAGCTCTACTGTTTACTTTTAGTCCCAGCTGCGATAGCTTCGCGCGGACCCCCGGAAAGAGACAAGGAGACCCCTCGATGGCCGCCACAGCAGAGAGCGTGCGCAAGCCCGACCACCAGAGCGCCCGCAAGCACTTCATCTTCAACGACGAGCACGAACAGCTGCGCGAGTCGATCCGCAACTTCGCCACCAAAGAGCTGGCGCCCCATGCTGAGGAGTGGGAGGAGACGACGTTCCCGGACTCGGTGTTCGCGCGGATGGGCGAACTGGGCTTCCTCGGCTTGGACAAGCCGGAGCAGTACGGGGGCCAGGGCGGCGACTACTACTCGGCGCTGGTGCTGGCTGAGGAGATCACGAACGGCAACTCGGGCGGGCTGGCGATGGGCATTGCGGTGCACACGGACATGGCGATGCCGCCGATCCTTGCGTTTGGCTCAGAGGAGCAGAAGCAGGAATGGGTCGTTCCGGCGATCAAGGGCGAGAAGATTCTGTGCCTGGGCATCACAGAGCCGGACGCCGGCTCGGACGTGTCGGGAATCAAGACACGGGCGGTGAAGGACGGCGAGGACTACATCATCAACGGCTCCAAGACCTACATCACCAACGGCCACCGCGCGGATGTGATCGTGCTGGTCACCAAGACGGACCCGAATGCCGGCTATGACGGCTTCACGCTGTTCCTGGTGCCGATGGACGCACCGGGTGTGATCCGGGAGAAGAAGCTCGAGAAGCTCGGCATGCACGCATCGGACACGGCGCTCTTGGCCTTCCAGGACGTGCGCGTGCCCTCGACGGCGGTGCTGGGCCAGGTGGGCAAGGGCTTCTACCACATCATGTGGGAGCTCCAGGGCGAGCGCCTGATTGGCGCCGCGGGCATGGTGGCGGGCGCGCAGAAGTGCTTTGAACGCACGCTGCAGTACGCCCACGAGCGCAAGGCGTTTGGGCGCGAAATCGGCAAGTTCCAGGTGATCCGCCACAAGTTCGCCGAGATGGCCACCAAAATCGAGTCAGCGCGGCAGATGACCTACATCACGGCCTGGCGCTTCAACAACGGCGAGTACCCCGTGCGCGAGATCTCGATGGCCAAGCTGCACGCCTCACGAGTGCTGTGCGAAGTGGCCGACGAATGCATCCAGATCCACGGCGGAGCGGGCTACATGCGCGAGTACGGCGTCGAGCGCGTATGGCGCGACGCACGCCTCAATCGCATCGGCGCGGGCACCGACGAGATCATGCTGGACGTGATCGGACGCTCATACGGGCTGTAGGCGGATTCGCGAGCCTCATGGCGGGCGGCGCATGCTCGATCGTGAGCTAGCGCCATGCCGCATGCAGATCTTGAAGGCGAGGGGCCATGGCGCATGCGCCATGGCCGGGAGGGCCGCATGCGGCCCTCCCCACGGGGCCGCACATGTGCGGCCCCGCCGGTCGGTGCATGCACCGACCGGTACAGCAGAAGCATCGACGGCTGCAGTGCGCGGCTCAGATCTCCAGATAGGAGACGTCGACCCCCATCGCCTCGTAGGCCTCCCGCGCGCGGCGATCGGCGCTGAGCAGCGTCGCGCCGTGCTCGCGAGCGGTCGCGGCGATCAACGCGTCGTAGAGTGCGCCCCCGCGCAGGCCGGCATCGACGGCTTGGCGCAGGCAGGCTCGTTGCATGTCGGCGTCGAGCGCGAGCTACGAATCCGGGAAGTCATCATCAATCGCATCGCACACCGCGAGCGCTCGATCGCTTCGCGGACCATCTCGCTCGTCATCGTAGGCACGGGCTCGTCGGGGACGATCACCGTGAAGCCGTCGCGATCCTCAAGATGCGCCTTTGTGTACGGCACCGTCAATTCCAGCGTCCCGTCCACAGCCGTCAGCTCCAGCTCGCTCGGCCCATTGATCCCCAGCTCCTCGCGCATCGGCTTCGGGATCACGATCCGCCCCACGGCATCGATGGCAACACGCATACCATCAGATTGCCAATCAGTCGATGGACCCTCGCGGCACGACCCACTCGGTCGACTGCCCCGTAACCGACGCGATCAGGTCGAAGTCGGCGTCGTAGTGGAGGAGCGCAAGTTGCGAGAGCTCCGCCGCAGCCGCCACAGCGAGGTCAGCGATGCTCGCGGCGCGATGCTCACTCTTCTGCGCCAGCATGCCCTGAACTTCGATTGCTCGGTCGAACACCCGTTGCTCAAGGGGGATGCGGATGAATCGCAGTGCTATCTCCTCGAGCCATTCACGGTGCTCGCTGCCAGACCTCGCACTGAACAGCTGCTCGAGCTCCGTCACCGAGCACGTCGCCGCGAGCCCTTGCAGGATCAGTGGCTCCAGCCTGGAGGCGACCGGGGGCTTGGTTCGGAGGCGATAAAGCGCGCTGTTGTCTACGAGATAGGTGGTCGTGGCCAAGCGCGTTCCATGATCTCGGGGTTCCCGAAGTCCTCGTTGTCCTTCAACCGCGCAATGAACCGCCGGCCCGCCTCCACCCGCACTACCTCCCGCAGCGCCTCATCCACCGTGTCCTTCACCCCGCGCGTCCCCAGTATCTCTCTG
>JASLDD010000231.1 GCA_030151725.1 Solirubrobacteraceae bacterium | reverse complement strand
GGTATTCGCATGGGGAACTCGGATTCCTGCATGGGAACTAGGATCGCGAGATGACCACAACCAAGACGAGACGCTCATCAACGCTGCGCACACGCCTGCGCGGTAAGCGGGTGCTCGTATGCGTGGGCGCGGGCGGCGTGGGAAAGACCACGACCTCTGCCGCTCTCGCTCTGGGTTTGGCGGCCAAGGGGCAAAAGGTGGCGGTCGTCACGATCGATCCCGCCAAGCGCCTGGCCTCGGCGCTCGGTCTGGAGGAGCTCTCGGGCGAGCCCAGCCGCATCGATCCGAAGACATTTGCCGCTGCAGGCGTGGCGATGAAGGGCGAGTTGTGGGCGATGATGCTGGACGCCAAGCGCACCTTCGATGAGATCATCACCCGCCTGGCCTCCGATGAGAAAGCACGCGAGGAGATCCTGGCCAACCCCGTCTACAAGGAGCTCTCGACGGCCGTGGCCGGCTCACACGAGCTCAGCGCGATCGCCAAGCTGTATGAGCTCTACGAGGAGCACGACTTCGACGTGATCGTGCTCGACACGCCGCCATCGCGCAATGCGCTGGACTTCCTCGACGCCCCCAATCGCCTGTTGGGGTTCCTCAACGGTCGCGCCCTGCAGGTCTTCCTGGCGCCAAGCGGCCTCACAGCGCGACTGTTCGGCCGCGGCACAGGGCTCGTATTCGCGATCTTCGCACGCGTGACCGGAGTGGACATGCTGGGTGAGCTGTCGCGCTTCTTCCGCTCCCTCGGCAGCGTCATCGAGGGCTTCGGCCAGCGCACAGCCGACGTGGCCAAGCTGCTGCGCTCACCGCAGACGACCTTCCTGATCGTCACCTCACCCGAGACAGAGCCCGCACGCGAGGCACGCTACCTCGCGCAGCGACTGTCCGAGGCGGGGATGTCCCGGGGAGAGCTGATCGTAAATCGTGTGCACAGCGACGGCCTTCGAGGCCACTCCGTCGAGGAGGTGGCGGAGCTGCTCACAGGCAGGCTCGATGCGGCACTGGCCGCGCGGGTCGCAAACAACCTGGCCGACTTCGACGTGCTGGTGCAACGCGATGAGGAAACCGTCGCCGGGCTATCGAGCGCGCTCGCCGAGCACGACCCCATCCTGATCCCCCAGCTAGATGAAGACGTCCAGGATCTCGGGAGCCTGGCTGGGATCGCCGAATATCTCTTCGCCTGAGCGCAGCTCGTCGGCCACATGCCGGCTGAACGGCTCCGCCACTGCAATGAGCGGCTCCTGCGCTTCGTCTGCTTCCGCTTCCGCCTCCGCTTTCTCGTCCTCCAGCAGCAGCTCGTCCGCCAGCGCGACCAGGTCGGGGTCGAGATGACCGCAGATGACATCGCGCAGCAGCGCACGCAGGTGATTGGCGAGCTCTGTGGCGAGGGCCTCCGAGCCGGCATGCTCGACCGCGGTGCCCGTCACTACGGCGCGCTCCAGGGCAATCGCCTGAACGATCCGCTCCGTCAGCTCCCGGCGACGCTCCGGCGTTGCGCACAGTGCGGCCAGGCGTCCGATCAACATCCCACTCTGAGGCCCCTCGGGCTCGAGCAGCGCGCGCAGCGCCAGCAGGTGGTCGCTCAGCGCCTCATACGGGCTTGCGCGCTCGCAGCCGAGCTCGAAGCGTCGCAGCGCCCACGAGATCTCGTTGTCGTGTGGCGCTCGCCGAGAGACCAGGTTGCAGAAGCCGCGAAGCTCGTCCTCCTGCTCGGCTGTCACAACGAGCATCCCATGGGGACGTCCGCCCGTTCCCAGCGCCACCGCGCCCCAGCCGCCGGTGCCGATACGTGCCCACGCAAGCGCCCCCAGCGTCACACGACCATCTCCAAACAACCTCAGCGCCCGTAGGAGCTCATGCAGCACTTCGCGACCCTGGGAGAGCGCCTCTCTGGGCTCGTCGTGCTCGGCCACCAGCACGACCACCAGGTGGCCATCCGCTGCGCCCGTGTGCAGCGCCAGCGCGCCCACAGGCAAGCCGTCAAGCGCGTGAGGCTGAGCGATCGTCAGGCCACGGGTCAGCGCCAGCTCAGCCGACGTGATCGTGAGGCCGTGCAGAGTGGCCACCAGCGTGACCTCGCTGGTGGAAGCGAGCGCCGATCCTTCCAGCCGCTCAAGGGCAGCCTCGAGGCGCTCGGGCTGCAAATGGAAGTCCGTCTGCTCACGAAACACCTCATCGAGCAGCGCACGCAGAGCCGCCCGAACCCCCGCGCGAGCGCCCGCTTGAGCGATCTCCGCTCCGGCGCTTGCCACGTAGCGCCCCAGACCCTCAAAGCCCGCCAGCAGTCTGGCCGCCTCCGTGTAGGAGGGCAAGCGCTCGAGCTCCTGGATGCGTGAAGCGATGAACTGCTCTGTGAGCGGGCGGTAGCAGTACAGCGACGGGCCGGCCGAGCGTCGGCGGCGACTCTGCTGCTCGAGCTCGAAGGGCACCTCCGCGCCGGCGGCCACCGCCGCTTGAAGGTGGGCGGCAGCGGCTTCCACGTAGTCGGTCAGGGCGGCCTGCAGCTGGAGTGAACGCATGGTGCGCTCACTTCGCGCTGGCCTGCAACCCTCCTGCCCTACGCAGCGCGTCTTGCAGCTGCTTCGGACCTTGCAGTCTTCAGGCTACGACGAGGTTCGCGGATGCTGAGCCACGCTCTGCGCACTCCTCTGACAGCCAGCCTTCGCCGTAGGAGCGCATGTCGTCGATGATCGGCAGCAACGCCCGCCCCTTCTCCGTCAGGGCGTACTCGACCCTCGGGGGCACCTCCGGGAATGTGTGGCGCTCGACGATTCCCTCCTCCTCGAGAGCCCTCAGGCGCAGCGACAGCGTTCGCGGGCTGATGCCCGACAGCGAGCGTTCCAGCTCACAGAAGCGAGAGCAGCCCTCAGCCAGATCGCGCACGAGCAGCAAAGTCCACTTGCCACAGATGATCTGGGCGGTCATACAAACGGGACAAGTCTCATCGAGCGCCATTCCAGACGTTACTTTACCAAGTGAAGTAGCCCGGACCAGCTCATGAGGCGCGCGTGAGCGCTTAGTCGGTCTAGTTGAGTGGCCTGCTCGTGCCGGCGAGGAGGGTTGTGTTGCTCTCTCTCCGACCGCTGTATAGCCATGGTTACACAGCAGTGCAAGAGAGTACATACTCGACACTCCGCGGGGGCGAGCTTTTTGAAGCTGGGTCCTCCGCGTGGCTGGAGGCTAAGCGGCGCTGAGCGAGGGCGAGGCGGGCTGGCTGTTGGGTCCGCTGGCCTCGCCGCGATTGGCCTCTGCCGCGGCAACGTCCTCCATGGTGGTTCCACGGCGTCCGTCGGACTGCATGAGCAGCTTGAAGTCGTGCGGGCTGGAGGCGACGCGCATTGCGTCCTCGAAGGTGACGCGCCCGGCCTTGACGTGGCCGAAGAGCGCTTGATCGAAGGTCTGCATGCCGTAGTAGCCGCCGCTGGTGATGACCTCGACGAGCTTGCCGGTCTGCGAGGGGTCCATGATCATGTCGCGCACGCGTCCAGTCATGCGCAGGATCTCGCAGACGGCCACGCGACCACCATCGGCGCCTGGCACCAGGCGCTGGGAGATGACTCCCCGGACGGTGCCCGCGATCATGCTGCGTGCCTGTCCGTGCTGGTGGGGCGGGAAGAAGTCGAGCATGCGGTTGATCGACTCGGTTGCGTCCACGGTGTGGATGGTCGACAGCACGAGGTGTCCGGTCTCAGCGGCCGACAGAGCGGTCTGGACGGTCTCCTCGTCACGCATCTCTCCAACCAGAATCACGTCAGGGTCCTGACGCAGCACCCTGCGCAGGGCGCGCTTGAAGGAGGCTGTGTCCATGCCGACTTCGCGCTGGTTGATGGCAGAGCGTTTGTCGGTGTGCACGAACTCGATGGGGTCCTCGATGGTCACGATGTGCTTGCTCATGGTGTGGTTCATGTGGTCGATCATGGCGGCCAAGGTCGTGGACTTTCCCGAGCCGGTGGTCCCTGTGAGCAGCACAATGCCCCGCTCCTCCTCGGCAAGTTCGCGAACGACAGACGGCAGGGAAAGCTCCTCGATGGTGCTGATGCGATGGGGAATGGCGCGACAGACGAGCGAGGTCAGCCCACGCTGCTGGAAGGCGTTGATCCTGAAACGAGCCACACCCTCTATTTCGAAAGAGAAGTCAACCTCGTGATCCTGCGCGAACTCCTCCAGCTTGGCCTCGTCGGTGAGCAGCGTCCGCAGGGCGTTTTCTGTGTCTTCGCGCGTCAGCGCCTGAGCACCGGCGTCAAGCGTCAGGTCACCCTGGACGCGATACAGCGGCGCCGAGTCGACCTTCAGGTGGAGGTCTGAGCCCTCCTTCTCAACCAGATCGTGCAGCGCAACCTTGACATCGAACATGCCCCCTGATCGGCACGTGAGCGCAAAGCCTTGAATGCGACCCGTCGCCTTGGACGATCCCGGCCCTCGTCACGAGCCTCACAGCCAGAAGGACGCATCGAGCCCGGCGTGCTCACCGCGGGCCACGCCCCAAGTGTCGTCCTGTTCGCATGACCGCGCGCACCTGACGAGCGGATCGGGTCGGCTGACAAGAACGCAGGGAGCGTGGCGTGCACACCATGGCCCCCTGACGCGTGAATCGCGTCGACTGGCAAGGACGCAGTGAGCGAAGTGTGCACGCGCACACGAGCGATCGAGGACGCCGCCAGGCGGCGCGAGGCACGTGTCAGGCGACGTCGCGGAGCTTTTGTGCCTCCGCGAGGGACTGCAGCTTCTTCAAAGACTGGTTCTCGATCTGGCGAATGCGCTCGCGGGTCACGTTGAAAGTGCGACCGACCTCGTCGAGCGTGCGGGGGTGCTCCCCGCCGAGCCCGTAGCGAAGCTCGAGCACACGGCGTTCGCGATAGGAGAGGTTCTCGAGAGCCTCGCGGAGAGCCTCCTTGGTGAGGATCTCGGCTGCCCGCTCGTAGGGAGACTCGGCGCGCTCGTCGGCGATGAACTGGCCGAACTCGGACTCCTCCTCATCGCCCACAGGCTTCTCCAGCGACACGGGAGCCTGGGCGGAGCGCTTGATCGAGTCGACCTCCTCGGGGTCGATGCCGGTGACCTCGGCAATCTCATCGGCGGTGGGCTCGCGGCCGAGCTCTGTGACGAGCTTGCGCTCCGCGCGGCCAATCTTGTTGAGCTTCTCGACCACGTGCACGGGAATGCGGATGGTGCGTGCCTTGTCGGCAAGCGCGCGAGCAATGGCCTGACGGATCCACCACGTGGCGTAGGTGGAGAACTTGAAGCCCTTGCGGTAGTCGAACTTCTCGGCCGCGCGCACCAGACCCAGCGTCCCCTCCTGAATGAGGTCCAGGAACGGCAGGCCCTGGTTGCGGTAGTTCTTGGCGATGGACACCACGAGGCGCAGGTTGGACTCGACCATCTTCTGCTTGGCGTCGAGGTCGCCGCGCTCGATCCGCTTGGCGAGGTCCACCTCCTCCTGCGCTGTCAGCAGGCGCACCTTGCCGATG
>JASLDD010000213.1 GCA_030151725.1 Solirubrobacteraceae bacterium | reverse complement strand
GCCGGAGAACCCCCCCATCGTGCGGCGCCGGACTGCCCGCCGGCGTGTGGCGATCCTGCTCACGGTCATCTTGATGGGCGGCCTGGTCGCCTTCGCGCTCTCGCGCCTGAACCTTCCCCGTGTGGGTCATGCGCTGATCACCGCGACGCCTGGATGGATCGCGCTGGCCTTCCTGCTGATGGCCCTCTCGTTGGTGATGCGCTCGATCTCCTGGCGCGCGGTGCTGCGAGCCGCGCTCCCGAACACCGAGATTCCGCGCGTCCCGGTCGTGCGAGCGACGATGATCGGCGTGATGGGCTCGGCTGTGTTTCCCGGCCGCATCGGGGAGCCGACCCGGGTGGTGGTCCTCTCGCGGCGCCTGGACGGACCCAATCGGCGCCTGCTGGCAATCGTGGCCGGCACGGTGTTCTCACAGACGCTCATCAACGTCCTCGCGTTGGCGATCCTCGCGGCTGTCACCTTCACGAGCGTGCCGCTGCTGCACGGCAACATCACCGGTGTGATCGTCGCGGTGGCGGTGCCGCTGCTCGTAGCGGCGCTCGTGATCCTCGGCCCGCGCCTGCTCGCGCTGGGCCGGCGCTCGCGCTCCAGGCGCGTCGTCGTCGCGGCCCACGCGATCGAGCGGGCGCTCAGCCTGGCGCGCCAAGGACTGCTCGTATTCGCGCGTCCCCGCTTCGGCGCCTCGGCCGTCGCCTTCCAGCTGCTCGCCTGGGCGCTTCAATGGCTCGCCTGCTACATGGTCGTGCTCGCCCTCGGGCTGCACACGGGCATCGTCGCGGCGGCCGCGATCCTGTTGGCGATCAACGTCAGTGCAATCCTGCCCGCAACGCCGTCCAACGTCGGCGTCTTCCAGGCAGCCTGTCTGGTGGTGCTCGCGGCCTACGGCGTCGGCTCCGGCCCCGGTCTCGCCTACGGCATCATCCTGCAGGCGGTGGAGGTGCTGACGGCGCTCGCCCTCGGTATTCCGGCGCTGCTTGGCGAGAACCTGCGCTGGCAGGACATTCGCTCCGCCGGGAGCAGCGCGGCCGATTCAGCCGGCGAAGGCGCGCAGTGACTGGCGCAGCGAGCTGGTCGTCTTCAGCACCGCCGTCGGCTCGTAGCCGCAGTGGGCCATGCAGTTTTCGCAGCGTGGGTCCTTGCCGCGACCGTACTGGCTCCAGTCGGTCGTCTCGAGCAGCTCCTTGTAGGTCTTCGTGTACCCGTCTGACATCAGATAGCAGGGTCGCTGCCAGCCAAACAGCGAGTAGCTGGGGATGCCCCAGGCGGTGCAGTCGAATTCCTCCTTGCCCTCGAGGAAGTCGAGGAACAGGGGGCTGTGGTTCAGGCGCCATTTCTTGCGCCGGCCTTCGGAGAAGGCCTCGCTGAAGAGCTTGCGCGTCTGGGTCACACCCAGGAAGTGCTCCTGGTCGGGCGCTTTCTCATACGCGTAGGCCGGCGAGATCATCATCTCGTCGACTTTGAGGTCGTCGTTGAGGAAGTCGAGCACCTCGCGCACCGTCTTGGGCGAGTCGTGGGTGAAGAAGGTCGTGTTGGTCGTCACGCGAAAGCCGGCCGCCTGAGCCGCCTTGATCGCCGAGACCGCCTTGTCGAAGACACCCTCGCGCTCCACCGATGCGTCGTGGCGCTCGCGCAGGCCGTCCATGTGGATCGCCCACGAGAAATACGGGCTGGGCTTGAAGTTCTCGAGCTTCTTCTCGAGCAGCAGGGCGTTCGTGCACAGGTAGACGAACTTCTTTTTCTTGATCAGCTGCTCGACGATCAGGTGGATCTCTGGGTGGATCAGAGGCTCGCCGCCGGCGATCGAGACCATCGGCGTGCCGCTCTCGTCGATCGCCGCGATCGCCTGCTCGACTGGCATCCTGCGCCGCAGCTCGTGCTCGGGGTGCTGGATCTTGCCGCAGCCTGAGCACGCCAGGTTGCACTGAAACAGCGGCTCGAGCTCCACGATCAGGGGGAACTTGTCGCGTTTGGCGAGACGCTGGCGCATCAGATACCAACCCATGCGCGAGCTCTGCCTGACTCGGACGGCCATGCGGCTACCTTAGTCGCCCGGCGCCAAGTCATGAAGGGCGCCCGCCACACGGCGCAGCGCCCACGCCGCCCGCATCGCCCCGAATACCGCCTGGGGCCTCAGCAACTCGTGCTCCGGGCTGTCCAGAACCACGCGCACCACGCCGAACGGGCGCTCGCCGGCGCCGGGCGCAAGCCACACCGACTCCATATCCACGGCAATCGCCCCACCGTTATGCAGTTCGGCGCGCCGCTCGCCGAGTGCGAGACGCGAGACACACACAACCTTGCCCACGCGGACCTTCATCCCACGACCGGTCAAGCGCGTGACGAGCTCCTGCGCCAAGTCACAGCTCGTGCGCTGCTCCTCGTGACCTTCATCCGCAGCCGCATAGACCTCCTCTGCGACGATCACTTCGCCGGGCACCGATGCGTCGTCGAGGCCGCCGCAGAAGCCCAGCACGAGCATCGCCCTGCCCGCATGCCCAGCGAGCTCTCCCGCCGCCACCTTGGCCCGGTCGGGGCCCATCCCCGTCTTGCGCACGACCGCGCCTCCCGCGGCCGAGGAGATCAGCGCGGCCTCCACACGCAACGGCGCAGCCACCAGCAGCGAGCTCACAGGCCCCCCAGCGCATGCTCGGCCGCCGCGTGGCCGCTCAGCACAGCGCCCTCGAGCGTCGCCGGCCAGCCTGTGTCAGTCCAGGCGCCCGCAAGCACCACCCCCGGCAGCGGCGTGCGGGGCCCCGGACGCAGCGCCTCGACACCCGGCGCGGCGCGGAACGTGGCGGCGTGCTCGCGCGTCGCCAGAAAGCTCTCGACGTTCGCCTCCCGCGCCCGCGGCAGCAGCTCGCACAGCGCGGGCAGGTACTGCTCGCGTAGCTCATCCACGCTCATGCCCATCTCTCGCTCGGCGCCGGAAAGCGACACAGCCAGATACTGACATCCCGGCGGCGCCCCTCCCGCCACAGTGCGATCGAACAGGTACTGCACCGGGGTCCCAACCCCCGCGGCAAACGGAACGCTACAAACCTCCCGGTCATAAACCACATGCAGGTTCACGATCGGCGAGCTGCCAAGCGCGGCGAACGGGCGCACGTAGTCTCCGAGCAGTGGCTCGAGCACGCCGGCGGCGCGGGCGTGCGGCAGCGCCACCACCACTGCCTCGGCGCCGATCGCGTCACCGTCCCCCTCGCCGTCGTTGGACGACCCTGCGCGGCCGTGCACCTGGAAGCCTGCGACTGTGCGCTCCAGGCGCTCAGCCCGCCAGCCTAGCCTCACCTGAACTCCGGCCCGGGCCAGCGCCTGCTCGGCCGGCGTGCCGATGACCTCCCCGAGCGTGCCGCGGTGAAAGCCAATATCGCCGGCGTCTGCTTTGTCCAGGAGCCCGGCGCGCAGCACGAAGGCGCCCAGCGCCAACGAGGCCTGTGCGGCGGGCAGGTTGAGCGTGGGTAGCGCGATCAGATCCCACAGCGCGGCCACGACCTCCGGGCCCTGGTCGCGCCGTGCCAGCCAATCGCCGAGCGTGAGCGTGTCCAGCTGCAGCTCGCGACGCCCACGCGGCGAGCGCTCGATGCGCATCAGCCCCAACGCCGCGCGCACGGCTCCGAGGCGCTGACGGACGCTCAGGTGGGGGTAACGAGCGAGGGCGCCGGCCAGGTGAAGCGGCGCCGGCAGCGAGCTTCTGCGCAGCAGAAACGGCGGCGAGCCGGGCTTGAGCACCGGGATCTCGAGATGTGACTGAAGCGAGACGAGATGCTCGCTGCCCAGTCGTGCCAGCAGCCCACGGTATGCCTCACAGCAGCGCAGGAACACATGCTGGCCGTTGTCCATCTCAAGGCCCCCCCGCTCGAACGAGTAGGCGGCGCCGCCGAGTCGGCGCCGGACCTCGAGCAGCGTCACGTCGGCTCCCGCCTCGGCGCAGTCGAGCGCAGCGGTGATCCCAGCGAGGCCGCCGCCGAGCACGATCACCCGGCGGGCGTTGCTCAACCGCCGACTCCGAGCATTCCCCGCACCGCCACCCACGCCTTCTCTTGCGGTGGCAAAGAGACACGCCGGGCGAAGGCGCGCTCGGGATCCGCCTCGATGCGATCGAGCAGGCGGCTGTAGATGCCGGCCATCGCCAGCACACAGGCGGCGCTGCGGCGATCCAGCAGGCCGCCGAGCGCGAGCCCGCGCTGGAACCACTCCCGCGCCCGCGCGGCCTCGAAGCGGATCAGCGCCGAGACCTGCTCGAGATCCTCACGGCGATGGTCGTCGCTCCCGGCGTGCGCCGCAAGCTCGGCCAGGCGAGCTGGGGCGCCGTCCTCGCCCCCGGCGGCGATCAGCCCATAGCGCCTGAGGTCTTCCGCAGGCACGTAGACGCGACCGTTCTGCGCGTCCTCGCGCACATCGCGCAGGATGTTGGTCAGCTGCAGAGCCACCCCCAGATCGTCCGCCAGGGCGTGCGCGTGAGCCATGTCCTGAGCCGCATCGCCGCGCACGCCGAAGATCGCGAGGCACACCCGGCCGATCGCACCGGCGACGCGGCGGCAGTAGAGGACGAGATCGTCAAAGCTCTCGTAGGCGATGCCGCCGACGTCCATGCGGACCCCCTCGATCAACTCGCCGAGCACGCCCGGGGGCAGATGAAAGCGCGCCTGGGCGTCGGCGAGCGCCACCATCACAGGATCCGTCTGCGACGAGCCGGATCGCGACTCTGTGGCGAGCAGCGCCGTCTCCTCGCCGTCGAGCAGCCGCAGCTTGTCCTCGTGCTCCAGCGCTCCATCGCCGATGTCGTCGACGCGGCGCGCGAACGCATACACCGCGCACATGGCCTGCCGCCTGCCGCGGTCGAGCAGACGGATCCCGTAGTAGAAGTTGGCTGCCTCGCGACGGGTCACCGCTTCGCAGTGACGGTAGGCCTCGGCGACCTCCTCGCTCATGCTCTCGCCTGCTCGAGCAGGGTTCCCGCGAGCGCCATCAGCAGACCGCCGCGACCTGCCGACGGCGCACCGGGCAACACGTCATAGCCCGCGCGCTCGATCGCCCGAGCGGCGGCACGCCCGCCGGCCACGAATGCGGCCACGGTGAGCCGCGAGCGTCCGTGCAGCTTGCCGATCAGGGGAGCGCCCTGAGTGAACAGCTCGCGGGCGCGGGCGATCTCGAAGGCGAGCACCAGCCGCAGCGGCCCTCCGGCGTGCTGCTCTGCCAGCTGCTCGCGCGTGCAGCCGAAGCGCTCCAGATCCTCTTCCGGCAGGTTAACACGACCAGCAGCCAGGTCCTCGGCCACGTCCTGGCAGTGCTCGACGAGCTGCAGGGCCGTACAGATCGCGTCTGAGAGCTCGATGTTCTCGGCGCTCGCCACGCCGAAGACCTCGAGTACGAGCTCGCCCACGGGGTCCGCCGACAGCGCGCAGTAACCCCGCAGCTCCTCCCAGGTGCGGTAGCTCTTGACGTGCTGATCCATGCGGTTGGCCTCGATCAGCCGCACGAACGGCTCGCGCGAGAGCCTGCCCAGAGCCGGCTGCAAACGCACGAGCAGGGGGTGCTCGGCGCGCCCCTGGAAAGCCATGTCGAGCTCCTCCTCCAGCCAGTCCAGAGCCGCCATGCGATCGCCGGCGCCCGCATCTCCGAGTTCATCCACCAGACGAGCGAAGCCGTAAATAGAAAGGAGGTCGGCGCGAGCCTGCGCCGGCAGCAGACGACCGGCGACGGGGAAGTTCTCGCCCCCGGCCCGCGCCATCACGGCGTCGGCCGTGGGCACGCCGAGCGCCCGGCGATCGGTCGCCTCGGCGGCGATGAGCATCACTCCTGGGGCGCGGCCACGCCCGCCTGCTCGCTCTCGCGAGTGGCTGCGCTCAGGCAGCGTCCCAGCGCCATGATCGGGAACGTGAGCCGGTAGTAGTGGTAGTTGATGTAGTAGTCGGAGGGGAAGCCTGTGCCGGTGTACTGGGGCTCGTCCCAGCCACCATCGGAGCGCTGGCTCGCCACAAGCCACTCCACCCCCCGGTTCAGCGCCTGGGAGCGCTCACCGGCGGCATGCAGCGCCAGCAGCGCCCAGGCCGTCTGCGAGGCGGTGCTCTCGCCGCGTCCGATCCACTTCGGATCGTCATACGAGCGCGGGTCCTCACCCCAGCCGCCATCTTCGTTCTGGTGCTCCTCGAGCCAGCGCACGGCGCTCCTGATGCTCGCGTGCGTCGCCGGCACGCCCGCCGCTATCAGGCCCGGGACAACGGCCCCTGTCCCATAGACGTGGTTGACGCCCCAGCGGCCGAACCACGAGCCGTCGGCCTCCTGGTGCTCGATCAGCCAGCGCACGCCGCCCTGCGCCGCCGGGCCCCCGCCGTGCCCGAGCGCGGCAAGCATCTCCAAGGCGTGGCCGGTGACATCGGCGCTCGGCTCGTCGATCACCTCGCCGAAGTCAAGGAAGGGCAGCTCGCGTACGAGTGAACGTTTGTTGTCGGCGTCGAACGCCCCCCAGCCGCCGTCGCTGCTTTGCATGCCCTCAACCCAACGCAGCGCCCGCTCCACTGCGCCCTCGATCGGCAAGACTCGCGTGAAGCGTGTGCCCTGCGCCGTGGCGCCGTGCCGAATGCGATCGAGCGCGAGGACGACCTCGGCGGTGTCATCGACATCTGGGTAGTTGACGTTGGAGAACTCAAACGCCCAGCCGCCGGGCGCCAGCGCGGGTCGCGCCACCGACCAGTCCCCCCTCTGCGTGACCTCCTCACCCAGCAGCCACTCCGCTGCGCGGACCATCGCCGGGTGATCCCCGGCCACGCCGCCGTCGCTGAGCGCGAGGATCGACAGGGCTGTATCCCACACGGGAGACTGACACGCTTCCAGGCGTCTGCTCTCGCCGGGCGGGGCGCCAACGCCGCGAGTGTCGTCGCGATCCTCGACCATGAAGCGCTCGAGGCCTTCAAGGCCCCGCTGCATGACTGGGTGATCGAGCGGGTAGCCCCCGAGATGCAGCGCGATCAACGAGTAGACCCACGGCGGCTGAATGCCTCCCCACGAGCCGTCGGCCTCCTGACGGCGCACGATCCAGCGCTCGGCGCGAGCGAGCGCGAGTCGTCTGAGCGGGGCGATCGGGTGGTGCTCATAGACGCGCGAGACACGATCGAGGACGTTCAGGCAGCGCCCACGCAGCGAGATGCGGCGGGCGGGCTTGCGCCGTGGGCGCCCGCCGCCGACGCTCAGCTCGGCGAGATCGAACGAGAGCGAGCGCACGGGCCGGTGCGCTTTGACGAGCGACAGCGCGACGATCGTCTGACGCGCCCAGCAGGCGAAGTCATAGACGTTCAAAGCCACCGACGGGGGCAGCAGCATGATCTCCGGCGGCAGCGCCGGCACGCGGTCCCATGACCACAGGCCGAACAGCGACAGCCAGAGGTGCGTAAACACTCGTGCGTTGTCAAGTCCACCCTCCGCGCGGATGAACTCGGCGGCGGCGCGCATGTGCTCGTCCTCGGGCTCATCCCCCGCCAGCTTCAACGCCCAGTAGGCCTCGATTGTGGTGGACAGCTCGCCTGGCCCGCCGTGGAAGTTCGCCCAGGTGCCGTCGACGCGCTGCTGGGAGCGGATCCACGCGGCCGAGCGTTCCGTCTCATCGGGCCGACGGATCCCCAGGAACTCGCGCAGGAGCATGTCCTCGGCGTCCATCGTGACGTTGGTCTGCAGCTCCCCCCGCCACCAGCCGGCGTCGTTTTGGAGCGAGAGCAGGTGCTCGCAGGCCAGCTCCAACGCCATCTGCGCCTCGCTGCATGCCTCCAAGGTCGACTGCGACATAGTGGAAAGCTAAATCCTTTTAGTGGAAGACGGCTTCTGCGCAATCCTAGGCGTCAAGAGCACACCCTAGGCGGAAGCGCGGGCAGTTCCGGGAACAAGCACCTCGGGATGCGCGAGCGTGATCACATGCCGGCGCAGCGAAGCCTCTGAAACGGACCTGGGGACCGGCGAGCGAAAGCGGTAGACGATCAGCCCATTGACGTTCAGGTGGGCGAACAAAACGAAGCCAGCAGCCGGGGGCTCACCGGCGGATGAGCGCAATGGCGCATAGCCCGTCTCGTCGATCTCGCTCACCGTCACAGAGTTGCCGGCGTGCAGGTTGCGCAGGCCCGGAAGGTAGTACTCAAGCGGAGCTGCCCCCAGCTCAACGGTCGTTATCGCGCGCTCTGAGGAGCCCCCGCGCAGGGCCGCTGCAAGGTCGCGCCAGTTGCCGCGCTGCAAGCGCGGACTGAGATCGACATCGACGGTGAGGGCCAAGAAGGCGATCACGATCACCATGGCAAGCGCCAACGCCAGCGAAGCCCTAAGCGCTGTGCGTGCGCTCAGCGGCGCGGCCGCCAGCACCGAGATCAGGACGGTGAGGGGGATCATCGCGGCGACCAGGTTCCGCGGCGCCAGATAGTCGGCACCCAAGACGGCGAGCACGACCGGGATCAGCACCCCACCACCGGCCACGGCGAGCGCCAGCAGCGCTCCGTGGCGGTCGTGCGCATGGTCGACAGCCTCCTGCGGCTCGTTCTCACTGTTCGCGGACGGCTCCAGCAGGTGCCATAGCCCCACGCCGACGGCGGCGAGCAACGGCAGCGCAACGAGCATCTCGACGCCGTGCCCGAGCGGCGAGCCGGAATAGCCCGTAAGGAAGTACTGCGGGATCGCACTCAGCCGCGAGGAGAGCGCCCAGCGACCGATCCACTGCGTGCCGTGCCCGCCCTGCGCCGAGAGCAGCGGCAGCAGCGAGGCTCCCACGAGCGTGAGCGCGCCGATCGCCGGGGCCGCGGCGCAGCGGCGCGAGCGCTCTGCGACCAGCCACAGAACCATGGGGATGAGCAGGAACAGCGCGAAGTAGTGCGTCAGCATCGCCACAGCGCCGCTGAGCGCGAACGCGGCCATGCGCCGAGGCGTGGGGTCGCGCTCGGCGCGCACGAAGCACAGCATCGCCACGGCGCCCATCAGCACGAACAGCCCGTAGGCGCGCGCCTCCTGCGAGTACCAGACGAACAGCGGGTTGACGGCCACTATCGACGCGCAGATGACAGCCGCGCGTCGGCCGGAGAGCTCGCGCGCGATCGCCCACGCCACGGGCACGGTCGCGATCCCGGCCAGCGCGGAAGGCAGGCGCAGGGCCACGGCGCCCGTTCCGAGCACGCGCGCGTCAGCCCATGCGATCAGGTACCAGAGGGGCGGAGTGTTCTCCGTGTGCACGACCGAGCGCAGCGTCGCCCACAGGCTCGGGTGCAGCACGTGGACGGGGGTGAAGGCCTCGTCGTACCAGAAGCTCTGGAGCCCAAGCGTGGAAAGGCGCAGGACGGCCGCCAGCAGCGTGATCGCCAGCAGCGGCCACCACCCCGCCAGGCTCGCCCGCGTTCGCGTGTTCGCCACCGACGCTCCCGGCGCGGAGGCGGACGCAGTGGCGGTGCTCACCGCTTGCACAGCCCCTCGCTCTTGGCCGGGCCGAAGCAGCCGTAGCGCAGTTCGCGACGGTCTTCTGACTTGGGCGGCAGATACCAGCCGGAGCGCGCGGTGCGCAGCCCGCCTTTGACCGCCCCGGTCATCGACAGGCACAGCTGCGTGCGTTCTTTGGGAGGACCGGGCGAGGTGTTGCCGCAGACGATGTCGCGGGTGGTGTGCCCGTAGACATCCTGTTCAACACCCACGTTCTTGTAGTCGTGGCCGGTGTAGTGGCGCCAGGTGCGCAGATCGGCGACGAGGCGGTGGTTGACATGGGTCTGTAGAACCACGTCGTTTACGGTGGCGATCGCCAGCAACAGCCCCACGAGC
>JASLDD010000189.1 GCA_030151725.1 Solirubrobacteraceae bacterium | reverse complement strand
CGCCCGCGCCCGACGCGGGCACACGTGCTCGTGCGCAACTGACTTACCCACATATAAATTTATACTGTGGTAAATTACGTGCATGGATGTCGCGCAGACCCGCAGTCGCCTGCCGCGCGCCGAGCGCGAGCTGCAGATCCTGGAGAGCGCCCGCGCTCTGTTCGCGCAGCGGGGCTTCGGTGCGGTCACGATGGACGACGTGGCGGCGCTCGTGGGTGTGACCAAGCCGCTGCTGTACGCCTACTTCGGCAACAAGGATCGCCTGTACATCGCCTGCATGGAGCCCGCCGGCGACGCGATGCTCGCGGCTGTGGCCGAAGCCGTCGATCAGGCCACGGGTCCGGCGGATGCGCTGCGCGACGGCGTGCATGCGTTCTTTGCGTTCGTGGAGGGCGATCGCGATTCGTGGCGGGTGCTCTTCGACGAGACGCTGCCCGCGGGCGGCGAGATAGCGCAGCGGGTGGGGGAGTATCGCGACCGGCTGTTGGCGCTGATCGCCCAGTCGCGACTCGCCCAGCTGCCACCCCGCCGGCGCGCCGAGGCGGCGCCTGAGACGGAGGCGCTGGCAACGGCTCTGCTGGGCGCCTGCGAGGCGCTCGCCCGCTGGTGGCTGAGCACCGGCGCCATCAGCTCCGAGGCAGCCGCCGAGCTGCTAATCGGAACCGTCGAACCGGGGCTGCGCTCGCTCGGCGAGCGCTCCCGTACGAAAGGCAGAGCATGAACACGACCACGCGCCCAGTCGCCGTCCTCGGCGGCAATCGCATCCCCTTCGCCCGCTCCAACAGCGCCTACGCCAACGCCTCCAACCAGGACATGCTCACCGCGGCTCTTGAAGGCCTCATCGCCCGCTTCAACCTTGTCGGCGAGCGTCTCGGAGAGGTCGCTGCGGGCGCCGTGCTCAAGCACAGTCGCGACTTCAATCTCGCCCGCGAGTGCGTGCTCGGCAGCAAGCTCGCGCCGGAAACCCCCGCCTATGACGTGCAGCAGGCCTGCGGCACGGGCCTTGAGGCGGCGATCCTCGTGGCCAACAAGATCGCCCTCGGGCAGATCGACGTGGCGGTTGCCGGCGGCGTCGACACGACCTCCGACGCGCCCCTTGCGCTGAGCGAGGAGCTGCGCAATGTGCTGCTGGAGGCCAACCGCGCCAAGTCCACCCAGGGCAAGCTGCTCGCGCTCACAAAAGTGCGCCCCCACGATCTGTTGCCGGCCATCCCCCGCAACGAGGAGCCCCGCACGGGCCTGTCCATGGGCGAGCACCAGGCGCGCACGGCGGCTCAGTGGAAGATCACGCGCGAGGCTCAGGACGAGCTCACCGCCCGCAGCCACGTGAACCTCGCGGCCGCCTACGAGCGAGGCTTCCAGGACGATCTCATGACGCCCTACCTGGGACTGGAGCGCGACCAGAACCTCCGTCCCGACTCCACCGTCGAGAAGCTGGCCAAGCTCAAGCCCGTCTTCGGCGGACCCGACGGCACGATGACCGCCGGCAACTCCACGCCGCTCTCAGACGGCGCCGCCCTCGCGCTTTTCTCGAGCGTCGAGTGGGCTGACGCGCACGGGCTGCCCGTGCTGGCCCATCTGGTGGAGGCCGAGACGGCTGCCGTCGACTACGTCCACGGGCGCGAGGGACTGCTGATGGCGCCCGCCTATGCCGTTCCCCGGATGCTCGCCCGCGCCGGTCTCACGCTCCAGGACTTCGACCTGTATGAGATTCATGAGGCGTTCGCGTCCCAGGTCCTGTGCACGCTCGCCGCCTGGGAAGACCCCGATTTCTGTCGCGAGCGACTCGATCTCGATGCGCCACTGGGCGCGATTGACCGTCGGCGGCTGAACGTCAACGGCGGATCGCTCGCCGCCGGGCACCCGTTCGCAGCCACCGGAGGGCGCATCGTCGCCGGTTTGGCCAAGGCGCTGCACGAGCGTGGCGGCGGCCGCGGGCTGATCAGCGTGTGCGCCGCCGGCGGCCAGGGCGTCGTCGCGATCCTCGAATCCCCCTCACAAGCGGAGCGTTAGCCATGGCCGACAAATACACCCAGCTCGTCAACACCCCCATCGGGAAGCTCCTGACCAAGCAGGTCGGGCTTCCCGCGCCCGTGCCCCTCAAGCGCTACACCCCCGGGCGGCCCCTCATCGACGGTGTGGTGCTGCTTGGCGGCGCGCCCGGTGGGCGGCTGCGCGAGGTGATCGCGGGGCTGCTCGGCGAGGCCAAGGTCGAGGTGGTCGAGCGGGCCGCGAGCGATGGCGGTGCGCCTCCGCCCCACCAAGCGCTTGTGTTCGACGCCACTGCCATCGCCGATGTGCAGCAGCTGCACGAGCTGCACGCCTTCTTTCATCCCACAATTCGGTCGCTCAGCAGCTGCGGTCGTGTGGTCGTGCTCGGCACACCTCCCGAGGCGGCCTTGACTCCCTCGCAGGCGATCGCCCAGCGTGCGCTGGAGGGCTTCACCCGCTCGCTCGCCAAGGAGCAGCGCCGCGGCGGCACCGCCCAGCTCGTGTACGTCGCCCCCGACGCCGAGGACCAGCTCGCATCCACGCTTCGCTTCCTGCTCTCGCCCCGCTCCGCATATGTGTCCGGGCAGGTCGTCCGGGTGGGAGCGGCGGGGCAGAGTCCGACGATCGACTGGGAGCGGCCGTTCGACGGCAAGGTCGTGCTCGTCACCGGCGCCTCTCGTGGGATCGGCGCCGCCATCGCCACCACGCTGGCCCGCGACGGCGCTCATGTGGTCGGTCTCGACGTTCCTGCCCTGAGCAGCGATCTGGAGGCCGTCACCTCAGCGCTCGGCGGCTCGGCCCTCACGCTCGACATCACCGCCGCGGACGCTCCCCAGACGATCGCCAGCCACCTGCGCTCAACCCATCAAGGAGTGGATGCGGTCGTGCACAACGCGGGTATCACGCGCGACAAGACGCTCGGGCGCATGGACAGCCAGCGCTGGGACAGCGTTCTCGAGGTCAACCTCGCAGCCGCCCAGCGCATCACAGACGAGCTGATCGCCGACGCCGTCCTGCGTCCCGGCGGGCGCATCGTGGGCGTCTCATCCATCAGCGCCGTCGCCGGCAACGCCGGGCAGAGCAACTACGCCACATCCAAGGCCGGCGTCATCGGCTTCATCGACGCCTACGCCCCGCTCGTGGCAGAGCACGGCGCCACCATCAACGCCGTCGCCCCCGGCTTCATCGAGACGCAGATGACCGCCAAGATGCCATTCGCCCTGCGCGAGGCCGGACGGCGCATGAACTCGCTCTCTCAGGGCGGCCTGCCGATCGATGTCGCCGAGACCATCGCGTGGCTCGCCTCGCCCGCATCCGGCGGCCTCAACGGCAACACGATCCGCGTCTGCGGACAGAGCTTGCTGGGAGCTTAGGTCGAGATGGCCGCCACCCGTCAGCTCACCGCCCCGCCCGGCTCGCTCGGGCTCTCCCTGCGCGCCGGCCTCGCGCTCGTGCCGGGGGCCTCCGCGCTGCCGTTCGTGGCCGGCGGCGGGAAGGAGATCCCCGACTTCACCCTCACGTTGAGCGGCGCCCGCCTCGACGCCCAGCGCCTGACCGACTACGCCCGCGTGTGCGACTTCACGGTCCGCGACTCGCTGCCCGTCACCGCTCTCCACCTGCTCGCCTTCCCCCTGCACATGGCGCTCATGACAGACGGCTCCTTCCCCTTCCCGGCCGTCGGACTCGTGCACCTGAGCAACCGCATCGTCCAGCACCGGCCCGTCGCAGCAGCCGAGGCGCTCGACGTGAGCGTGCATGCGACCCCGCTGCGTTCCCACCCCAAAGGGGGCACCTTCTCGATCGTGACCGAGGCCAATATCGGCGCGGAGCTCGTGTGGGAGGAGCACAGCACGATGCTGCGCCGTGGTGGTGGGGGGGAGAGCGCGGGGGGCGCAGGCGCGGCTGGCTCGGGCGGACAGCCTCGCGTCGAGGACTCCTCGCACCCCGCCCTCCTCGACACCGCCGACTGGCGCCTGCCGGAGGATCTCGGCCGCCGTTACGGCGCCGTGTCCGGCGACCGCAACCCCATACACATGCACGCACTCAGCGCCAGGCTGTTCGGCTTCTCGCGCGCCATCGCCCATGGCATGTGGACCAAGGCACGCTGCCTGGCTGCGCTCGAGTCCACGCTCCCCGACGCCTACGCCGTCGATGTCGACTTCCGCAAGCCCATCTTCCTGCCGGGGCACGTCACGTTCGCCGAGGCTCGCGAGAACGGGCAGAGCACCTTCGCCGTGTGCTCCGCCAAAGACCACACGATCATCCACCTCGAAGGGACGGTGACGCCATGAGCGTTGCAGAGCGCAGCATGGGCCTCGGCCTGCGGACGCTGGGACGGATCGCCGGCTCAGACATCGTCGATCGCCTCGGCGTCCGAAAGCCCGCCGAGCGGGTCATCTACCGCGCCACCCGCGACGGCTTTCGCGCCGTCGACGCCGGCGGGCGCAGGTTCAAGGCCGCGCAGAGCAAACGCCAGCCTGCACGGTTGAAGCCGGCGGGCGAGCGCGGCCTGTTCGACCTCACGCCCACAGACGAGCAGCAGATGGTCCAGGAAAGCTTTCGCGCCTTCGCCGCCGAGCAGCTGCGTCCAGCCGCCGGTCCAGCCGATGCCGCCTGTGCCGCTCCGCCCGAGTTGCTCGCCCAGATCGGTGAGCTCGGGCTGACCATGCTCGGCGTGCCCGAAGAGCTGGGCGGCGCCGACAGCGAGCGCTCGACCATCACATCCGTGCTCGCCGCCGAGGCGCTCGCCCACGGCGACATGGGCCTGGCAGTGGCGGCCCTCGCGCCCGCCTCTGTTGCAAGCGCGCTCAGCCTGTGGGGGGACGGCGACCAGCAGGGCACCTACCTTCCCTCGCTCCTCGGCGAGGAGATCCCCCCGGCCGCGCTTGCGCTGCAGGAGCCGCGGGCGCTGTTCGACCCGCGGGCTTTGAAGACCGTAGCGAGGCTTGACGGCGGCGACTATGTGCTGAGCGGGGTCAAGTCGCTCGTGCCGCTCGCCGGCCAGGCGAGCCTCTTGATCGTGGGCGCCCAGATCGAGGGTCGCGGACCGGGCCTCTTCCTGCTCGAGACAGCCGGCGCGACCGGCCTGCTCACCAAGTTCACACCCGGCATGGGCGTTCGCGCAGCGGCCGTCGGCGAAGTGCTGCTCGAGGACGTGCGCGTGCCGGCCGGCGCCCTGCTAGGCGGTGGCGACCCCGCCGTTTACAGCGAGTGCGTGCAGCGCGCCCGCCTCGCATGGTGCGCCCTGGCGGTCGGCACTGCACAGGCGGTGCTCGACTACGTGATCCCCTATGTGAACGACCGCGTTGCCTTTGGCGAGCCGATCAGCCACCGCCAGGCTGTTGCCTTTGCCATCTCAGACATCGCCATCGAGCTCGAGGGCATGCGCCTGGCAACCCTCCGCGCGGCCAGCCGGGCCGACGGGGGCAAGGACTTCGCCCACGAGGTCGCCCTTGCTCACATCCTCTGTGCGGAGAAGGGCGCCCAGATCGGCTCAGAGGGCGTGCAGCTGCTCGGCGGCCACGGCTACGTCACAGAGCATCCTGTCGAGCGCTGGTATCGCGACCTGCAAGCCGTAGGCGTCTACGAGGGCGCCCTGCTCGTATGAGCCCGCACGCCAACAACCGGAGGGGCCACCACTCATGATCAACCTAGAAGTCCCGCGCAAGTTCGTGCCTCTGGTCGCCCAGGCAAACCAGGTCGCCAAAGAGGTCTTCCGGCCCATCTCCCGCAAGTACGACGAGGCCGAGCACACCTACCCCAAGGAGCTCGACATGCTCGCCGCATTGATCGACGGCATGAACGACGGCAGCGAGACCGGCGGGGCCGGCGCCGCCGGCGTGCGCCGCACGCGCGGCGATGAGGAGGGCGTGCGCAACGGCTCCAACATGTCGACCGCGCTGTCGATCATGGAGCTCTGCTGGGGCGACGTCGGGCTGCTCCTGTCGATGCCCCGCCAGGGACTCGGCAACAGCGCCATCGCCTCGGTTGCCAACGACGAGCAGAGCGCCCGCTTCAACGGCATGTGGGCCGCCATGGCCATCACCGAGCCCGAGGCCGGCTCCGACTCCGCCGCCATCCGCACCACAGCTGTGCTCGACGAGGAGACCGGCGACTACATCCTCAACGGCGAGAAGATCTTCGTCACCTCCGGCGATCGCGCCGATCTGATCGTCGTGTGGGCCAGCCTCGATCGCAGCGTGGGGCGCGCGGCCATCAAGTCGTTTGTCGTCGAGCGCGACAACCCTGGCCTGATCCTCGAGCGCCTCGAGCACAAGCTCGGCATCCGCGCCTCCGACACCGCCGACTTCCGCCTGGAGAACTGCCGCGTGCCCAAGGAGAACCTGCTCGGCTCCGCGGAGGTCAACGTCAAGGGCGGCTTCGCCGGCGTCATGCAGACCTTCGACAACACCCGTCCCCTCGTTGCCGCCATGGCCGTGGGGCTGACCCGCGCCTGTCTCGAGGAGACCCGGCGGCTGCTCGGCGAGGCCGGCGTCGAAGCCGATCCCGACGCTCCCGTTGGGGTGCAGAGCGCGGCCGCCGCCGAACTGCTCGCCATGGAAGCCGACTACGAGTCAGCTCGGCTGCTCACCCTGCAGGCATCCTGGATGGCTGACAACGACAAGCCCAACTCGTTGCAGGCATCCATGGCCAAGGCCAAGGCCGGGCGCACCTGCGTCGATGTGGCCATCCGCTGCGTGCGCCTGTGCGGCTCGCTCGGCTATGGCCGCGAGCTGCTGCTCGAGAAGTGGGCCCGCGACGCCAAGATCCTCGACCTGTTCGAGGGCACCCAGCAGATCCAGCTGCTGATCATCGCCCGCCAGCTGCTCGGCAAGAGCTCCGCCGAGCTACGCTGAGCTCGGGGCGAGGCGCCGCTCAGCTCGGCGGGGGCGCGGTCGGTCGGCATGTCACTCTTTTGCACTGCTGTATAACGATGGCGCACATTCTGCGCGGAGAGCAATGCTCCACACGCCGATCCTCGAGAGAGCTTGCTCGGACAGGAGATCTTGAGGGGGCTGTCGCTGGATTATCATCGCGCGCCAGGCTTTAGGCGCACTCAATCCGACGACAGGCAGGACGGCACATTGGTGCACCCAGTGCAGTGGCTCGGCCAGCGCGACCGTGACCTGGCTGCTCTGCGTCGTGCGGGGCGCGCGGCGATCGTGATGCCGGCCATGTTCGCCTTGGGGGACAAGGTGATCGCCAACCCCGCCGTGGCGACGTTTGCGGCGTTTGGCTCGTTCGCGATGCTGTTGCTGGTCGACTTCGGCGGCACGATGCGCGAGCGCCTGCAGGCGCAGTTCGCGCTGGCGCTCGTCGGCGGCGGGTTCGTCTGCCTGGGCACGCTGGCTTCGGAAAACGTGTGGGTGGCAGCTGTGGCGATGGCGCTGATCGGCTTCTCCGTGATCTTCGCCGGCGTCGTCAGCTCGGTGCTGGCGGGCGCGAGCACCTCGCTGCTGCTGTCGTTCATCCTGTCCGTCAGCAACGCCGCGCCGCCGTCTGCTGTCCCGGACCGCTTGGCGGGATGGGGGATGGCGTCTGCCGCCGCCTTGATCGCGGTTGCGGTCCTGTGGCCCACACCCTCGCGCGGTCCCCTGCGAGCCGCGGCCGTAAACGCATGCAGGACCTTGGCGGCGAGGCTGCGCTCGGAGGTCGCATACCGGCTGAGCGGAGGCGAGGAAGCCCTCGGGGACGAGCACCGGCATGGGGTCGCTGAGTCAGACGCCGCGCTCGCGACCTTGCGTCGCGTCTTCCTGGCAACCCCCTACAGGCCGACTGGACTGAGCACTCCTGCGAGAACAGTGGTGCGCCTCGTGGACGAGCTGGCCTGGGTGGGAGCGATCGTGGCACAGTCGGCACGGGCCATGGAGAACGTGCCGGTCGATCGCCGCGCCTGCGCGGTCAAGCTCGCTGCCGCCACAGTGCTGGAGCGTGGCGCAGATCTGCTCGCGAGCACAGGCGGGGACTGCCAAGAGCTGCGCGCGGCGATGGCGGAGCTGACGGAGCGCCTCGACACAATGGAGCGGGGAGCCACCGCCGAGCTGCCCGTGAAGCGTCAATTCCCCGCGGACGACATGGGCGAGCAGCGCATCGCCGAGTTCCTGACCGCACTCGACCCGAGCTTTCGCGCCCAGGAGCTGGCCTTTGCGGTCTCGACGGTCGCCGAGAACATCGACCTGACGGCCGCCGCCGAGCGGCGCAGCTGGGCGCAGAGGCTGCTCGGCCGCCAGCCCGAGGGCATAGCCGCCACGCGGGTCGCCGTACAGGAACGCGCGAGTGCGCACGTCGACCGGAGCTCCGTCTGGCTGCACAACAGCGTGCGTGGAGCTGTTGCCCTGGGGGTCGCGGTGTTCGTGGCCAATCGGACAGGCGTGCAGCACTCCTTCTGGGTGGTCCTGGGCACGCTTTCCGTCCTTCGCTCCAGCGCTCTGAACACGGGCCAGAATGTGATCCGCGGCTTGGTGGGAACGGTCGCCGGGTTCGTCATCGGAGCGGCCATGCTGACGCTGCTAGGCACCAGCACGACGCTGCTTTGGTTCTTGCTGCCGCCCGCGATCCTGTTCGCCGGCGTCGCCCCGGCCGCGATCTCCTTCGCCGCCGGCCAGGCCGCCTTCACGCTGACGCTGGTGTTCCTGTTCAACATCATCCAGCCGGTCGGATGGCGGGTGGGCCTGTTGCGGGTGGAGGACATCGCGATCGGCTGCGGCGTCAGCCTGCTCGTAGGTGTTCTCTTCTGGCCGCGCGGCGCAGGCGCTGCGCTTCGCCGCGCACTGGCCGACGCCTACACCGACAGCGCCGCCTACCTCACGAGCGCCGTGGACTTCGGGATGCTCTGCTGTGACTCGAATGGCAGCTCGCCTCCTGCCCCTGTCGATGACGCGGCCCGCGCAGCCGCCACTGCGCGGCGTCTGGATGACACCTTCCGCAGCTATCTGGCCGAGCGCGGTGCCAAGCCGATCCCGATGGCTGAGGTGACGAGCCTCGTCACCGGCGTGGGCGGCCTGCGGCTGGCCGCCGATGCGATCCTCGATCTGTGGCAGCGCGAGGACGGCTCGCCGGGCGGCGATCGCAGTGCTGCGCGCGAGGAGCTTCTGCAGGCCAGCAAACGCGTGGAGGGCTGGTATGACGAGTTCGCCGACAGTCTCGTCAACGGCTCCGAGCCGCAGGCCCCCCTTCCCCACGATCGGGATGCCGACGGGCGGCTCGTCGACGCCGTGCGTCGGGACCTGCGAGATGAGGACGGCAGGACGAGCGCGACGGCAGTTCGCATGATCTGGACGGGGGACCATCTCGACGCCGCCCGGCGTCTGCAGAAGGGGATCGTCGGTCCGGCCCAAGCCGCAGCGGAGCTTCGACTCGCCTGATGGCCGGTGAGGAAACGGCAAGCGCCGGTCGCACCGCATGGGCGCGCAACCTTGCCACGCCCGTCCGCGACTTCCTGGGCACGGAGACAGGGAGCGGCAGCGTCCTCTTGGGGGCCACCCTCGCGGCGCTCTTGTGGGCAAACTCCCCGTGGTCGCATTCCTATGAGTCCTTCTGGCGGACAACCCTTGCGGTGAGGGTTGGCGGGGGCGGGATCTCGACGGACCTCCGCCACTGGGTCAACGAGGGACTGATGACGTTCTTCTTCCTGGTCGTCGGCCTGGAGGCCAAGCGCGA